>CADDZE010000004.1 GCA_902812465.1 Acidobacteriota bacterium
CCCCACGGGGGAATGCGGGCGGCATCGGAAGCAAGATCGATGGATTTCGACAGCGTGTAGTTAAAGTCGAACTGCAAGCCGCGGCTGAACCGCTTGCGAAGCGTCACTTCCAGGGCGTGATAATCCGAATTGGAGATGGTCCGCCAAGCATAGAGCGAAGAGTATTGGGCGCTGTAGAAGGCATAGGGGCCGAAAATACTACAAGCGTTGGGACACTGGAGTCCCGGCAGATCAAGTAGAAACGTAGCGCTCGTTTCGTTGTGGAGGTTGCCCTTGAAGATATCGTAGGCGGCTTGCAACGGTGTGCAGTTCGGGACAGCGGAGCCACAAGCGTTGAATGTAGTACCGGCGAGGGCCGGAAAGAGATCATTCCAATAGGCAGCAGTTCGTCCCACCATCTGGGGCGTGATCGCCGAAACGGGTACACCGGCGCTGGCCAGTTGGGAAAGGCGCGCCGCAGCCGAGTAATAGTCAATGCCAGAAGCCTTGTCCACCAAGTTCAACGGTTGGGCAAGGTCCTCCTGGATCAAAAGGCGATGAGCAAGGTGACCGACGTAGGCCGCTTCGAGGGTCATGCTCTTGCCCAGCTCGCGGGTCACCGAGAAGTTCAGCATGTACGAGTATGGCGTCTTCAGCGTATCGTCCATGCCCCAGGCGATGGCGAATCCGCCCTGATCGAGGCTGCTCGGCGGGGTCTGAGGGAAACCTCCCTTTGGAGCGGGCACAAAAATGGTACCACCTGGGGTGTGGGAGGCAGCGCAGCCCGCCGTCGGAATGACATTGAGGCTGGTGAGGCGCGGCGCGCAGTCTTCGGTCTGGATACCGGCAGGATTGCTGAGGGTTGTTGCCAGGCCAAACGAACCGTTGGTGTCAAAGGTGTTCAGGATGTTCATGCCGAAGTGATCGTAGGCAATGCCGAAGCCGGCGCGGAGGGAAGTCTTGTCACCGTCGCCGAAGACCTTCTTTAGAAATCCAGAGCTCGGACGCGGAGCATAGGCGAAAGCGATTCGCGGGGCGAAGTTGTGGTAGTCCCAATGATAGAGGCCAGCGCGCCCGTTCGCCGGGCCGCCCAGATTGAACTGAATCAAAGGCAGCGTATTATCTGGCACCCCGGAGGCGCCCGCAATTCCGCGCTGGTCGAACCATCGGCCGGTACTGAACGTCGGCGCTACTTGCAGGCCATTGACCTCCCAGGGCGGGGAAGCAACCTCCCAGCGCAGTCCGTAAGTGACGGTGAAGTTAGGTTTCAGGCGAAATGAGTCCTGACCGTAGATGCCGTACTCGCGGTCATCGAAGTGGCGCTTGATCGGCGTACCTTGGGGTAGGACATTGCCTTGCTTGTCGTAGTTGTACGTGGCGTCCACCTCCGTCACCATGCCGAGCAGGGCGATCGTGGGGAAGTCGTAGGAGTTGGCGAAACTGGAAGCGACCGCCGGAAAACCGTTGGCCGCAGGATCGAAATAGGTACCCGTGTTGGCGATGCCGGAAGGATTCAGCCAGGAAGCATTAGTGATGCCGTCACTGAACGAGTTCTGCAGGCTTACTCGCGGGTTGCTGATGAATCGCGTCACACCGCCAAACTGAAGCGTATGACGGCCGCGAGTCCAAGAGAGGTCGTCGCCAATCTCGTGCACCGGCAGGGTGAAGCCGTGACTCCGGGTAATCCCCTGGTCGAGGCCCCGGAAGTAAATCCAGGGCTGGGAGGAATCGCCCAGGAAATTGAGGCTTTGGCGCGTGAGGCCCCAATGGAGCGTGTTTACTTTGGTAGCGCCCAGGTTCGAGATCCAGCCCAGCACAAAACCCTTGCTGAAGTTCTCTTCGGTGGTCTCCGGCGGGCGGCCGGGCAGGAAGGCGGGCGTGAGCACTTGCACGTCGTTCATCAGGTTGCCGCGCCAGAAGAGGTTCTGGGTGCCGCTTGAGTTGAGGTGGTAGTCAAGCCGGGCGATGTACGTGTAGAAGTTGTTGCGGACGGGCGCCGCGAAGCGAAACCCGGAATAGTTCAGCCCATCCCCGACGGAATTGTCATTGGGTTCGGGATAGGAGTTGAAGTAATTGAGCATCACGGGATTGGGCCCCAGGTGAAGGGGATCCATCTGGGTGATATCGTGCGGCGATAGCGTCGTGGTTCCGCCACCCGCGTTCAGGTAGCGGACGATGCCCTGGCGCAGCGTCGCGCTGGGAACGGTGCGCACCACGCTCTCCGCTTCCCGGTCATGCCGGCCGTCGAAGTTAGCGAAGAAGAAGGCGCGGTCTTTCTTGATCGGCCCGCCCACGGCCCCGCCAAAGATGTTGCGGATCAGCTTGGGAGCTTGGTTGGGTTGTCCACTCGAGAGTTCCGCACGCTTGATGAACCAGTCATTGGCGCTGGTCGCGGTGTTGCGATGGTATTCATAGAGGGCGCCGTGGAAGTCATTGGTGCCGCCTTTGGTCACAAGCGCGACTTCAGCCCCGGAGGAGCGCCCCAAGTCCGAATTTTCATTGGTGGTGGTGACACGGAACTCCTCGAGTGCGTCGGGCGTCATGCGCAGCACCGAAGTGAAGGCGTAGCCGTTCACCTCATCGTTCACATCGACCCCGTCGAGGGTGACGTTCGACTGGTCGCTGCGGGCACCATTCACGGCACCGCTCCGCGTGTCGAAATCCAAGTTCACGTCGGGACGGTTACTGGTGAAGACCACTCCGGGCTGCAGGCTGAGCAAGTCGACGACGTTCCGGGACTCGATCGGCAATTGCTTCACCTGATTCTCACTGAAGGTGTTGCCCAGCGTCGCGTCCGATGTGTTTAACAGCGGGGCCTCCGCGGTCACCGCAACCACCTGGGTGGAGCTCCCCACTTGAAGCACGGCGTTAAGCGTGGCCGGGGTATTGACCAGTAGCGTCACCGGCGCGGTGAACTTGCGAAAGCCGGCAGCCAGGACACTAACCTGGTAATCGCCAGGAGGGACCTGAAGAAATTCGTAGACTCCGTCCGGACCGGTCGAAACGGTTCGCACTAGTGCCGTCGCCACGCTCGCCAGCGTGACCTCCGCCCCAGGGATGACCGCTCCGGTTCGGTCGGTGACTGTGCCTCGCAAGGACGTGGTCGCCTGCGTCCAGCCAGTCACCGTGCTAACCAAGGCTAACGAGACAAGCAGTCCCGCGCGCTTGCATGCCTTCGGATAACACATGGCCCTTCTCCTACCGTTGGAATACTACTTGCTTACTTTCTGGGTTGGAAGACGTCTGACTTTGTGCCGACCCGGGTGGCCATCTGTAGCTTCGCCGCTCCTTCCCGGAGCCCGGACAAGCTCGTGATAACTTGACCCAACACGGCGACTGCCCTTTCTATAACGCGGAGGCGGACAGGCTGTCAATCCGATTTTTTAAGTGGAAGAATAAAGGAAGACCGCAATGAACCATGAGGGCGACATGGCGCAGGGTTTACTTCGAAGTCCCCACGCGAGCGTCGGTGCCTGTCATGAGGTTATCGCGGACAACGAAGTTTCCACGAGACTTGCCGCCTTGCCGGATAACGCCGCTCCCCAGATAGTTGCCCGAGACGTGAAATTCCTGAACCGTGCCAGGGTTGCCACTCGCGGCGACCACTTCGATGTCAACTGGGAAGGGGTGCGAGCCCCCGATGCGGTTGCCCGTGATCCAGGTGATGCCATTCGAATTGTAGTCGTCCTGGACATTGTCAATGGCGCGGCTTCCCGGCGGCTGCGGCGCATTGCAGAGGATCTCGTTGTCCACGATCCTCACCGTTCCGGGCTCGGAGCCCAACCGATGCGTGCCCCCCACGCTGATGGCATCAAAACGCACTGAGGACGGCACGTCGAAGAGAAACCGGTTGCCCCGCACCTCGACGTCGTGGAGGTTGTTGGTGTTGAGGCTCAGCTTGACATTATGAAACTCATTGTTAGAAAAGACCTCATGATCAAAGGGTCCCATCGCACTGTCGGCCTGGCAGATGTCGTGATCGAGGCATCGAAAATGGTTTCTGGTCACCAGGAGGTTCTTGTTGTTTGCCGGGTTCTGGGATGGGTTGTAAATCCGGAGTAACGGATACGCCTTCGAGCTAGAAATGATCGTGTTCCCGGTGATCGAAACGTTGCGGTTATAGCTAAACGTCCCGACGGCGCCGTTGGGCCCGTCCTTCACAGTGTTGTCCAAAAAAGTCACGTCGTTACTTCCCTCGGCATCCAAGCATACGTCGGTGCAGGTGTCGATGATGTTATGAGAAACGACGATACGTTCTCCCATGCTCCCCCAGATAGCTCCATGGCGAACCGTATTGCCGCTAATCACGAGATCCTGAACCTTTCGCTCATTTTCCGGTGCCCCATCCCCCTTCCCACCCTCCGAAGCACATCCGGCAAAGCAAGCATCACCGCCCCACCATTGAATGCTGCCAGGACCGACGTCCGACAGCGTGTTATTCGCAATCTGAACGTGACGCGCATAGGCCACCCCAATGCCCGGTCCCGCTCCTCCGGGAGAGCCGTTTGCCACGTTCCCGGTCACCGTGATGTTGTGACTCGAATTCGAGTCGGTCACGTTTCGGTATTGGCTGTTTTGAACAGCCGGTGCCGTCGATCCGATCGCTAGCAATCGCAAATTATTGGTTTCGTTCTGGGTGATGGTTGCCCCGTTGACCGCACGCAAGACGAGAAACAGGTTCGCATTCTGGCCTCTCAGGGCCGTCGCTGTGCATCCCTGAAGGGTAATCTGGCTTGCGGAAGAAGCTACCATAAAGGGGCCATTAGGCTGGTAATCGAGGGTCAAAGGAGCACTCGGTCCGTCGCACTGAACGGTGTCGCCGCTCTGCAGGGTTATCGTGGCGTGCCACGTGGTTGGAGCGCGAAGTTGCAGCGTGTGGTTGGAGGACAAGTGAACCGCAGTAGAGACCGTTCCTGGTTGTGTCACCTGGATCTCGCCTGAACTGCTTCCCAGTTTTGCGTCAGCGGCGTTGATCTTTGCCCCCAGGTCCGCACCCGGCTGTTCGTCGGCGATCAAAACTGTGCCTCTCTGCGGACCCGAAGCTCCAGATCCAGTTCCGGCCGCCAGAAAAAGTAGCATCACCGAACCGGCAAGGAAACCTTTCATGCGGTAGCTCCTGCGCGCAAAGGTCAGGACTCCAAGCTCCTCTGCGCGCCGTTCGTTTCACCTTCTGAAACTTTGGATGCCTAATGGCGCTTGGGAGCATCAATTCTGGGACGAGCTTAACCCGCCTCGACTACACCGAAACACGGAGTCCTGGGGCGTGTTGTACCTCCCGCTTGTGTGGAACCTGGCGAATGCGAACCGGAACAGGACTCTGAGCGTGCCGCAAAGATTGAACGCGGAGCCACCCGATCGCCAGCATCGACCACAGATTGAATGCGGTGGGTGGCAGCCAGTATGCCCCCTCGGCGACGGCTGCGAAACCCCAGGACGCGGTCCCCAGGAAAACCGCCCGGACTATGGGATCCGAACGGGCGCGGTAAAAGGTGAGCCACGAGTAGACTACAGGCGCGAGCCAAAGGACAACTCCTATCACTCCGCCAATCCAGTAAACCGCCAGGTAAAAAACCTCGTAGGCCCCTCCCCCCGCCATGTCGACCCTTTTCGCCGCCGGCCCGCTCGGTCCGAACAGGAACGATTGCACGTCGTCCTGGCTATACCCAATCGATTCCTTCCATAGGATACCCGCTGGCTCCAGGCGGCTGCCCCAGGTCTTCAAGCTATCACCGGCCTCGAGAACGCGGGTTTCGCCGATGGGGACGTGGAAAACGAATAGGTATAGCCCCAATCCCAGCAGCACTATCAACCCGGCCCTATGTAGCCACCTTTTCACGTTCAATTGCAGGGCGAGCAAAGCAAGGCACACCGCGCCCGCCCAAGCGGAGCGGGAGGCACACATGGCGATGGCAAAAATGCCGGCTGCCAGCACGAAAGCCTTTGACCTCCTGGACCGATAAAGTGTCAGGCATAAGGGGAGGGTTAGGAGCAGGTTTGTCCCTAACAGGTTTCCGTTCTGGTAAGTCGACGTCAGCTTCAGAGCGCCGCTGCTCCAATCAATGACGTTATACTTTCCCGCGAGGAAGTCGATCTCTTGCGCGTCGTCCCAGTTGGCAGTGAGCCCTGGAATCACAACGCGGTACTCGCCAAAGATCTTCTGGGCAATCCCGTAAATCAGGACAATCACGACGGACCAGCGTAGGAATCGGAGAAGAGTGGCCAGCTTGCGGTCGCTATCCGACAACACGGTGATGGCAACCAATGTTAGCGGGTAGACGCACAGCGGAACCAGCTTGGCCACGTCTTCCGTCATGACGGCCTGATAGCCATAAACGCGCTCATACCAAATGCGGAGGGCGAAATACACGACACACACAAAAACGAGCGCGATGCACTTTTTAACGGGAGGACTCAACCGGACGGGCCTCGAGAGGCGAAAGAAGGCCGCGATCAGCACCGCAGCATACACGATGTCGGGAATGGTGAATGGGATACCCCCAAATTTGAATCCTGACTTGGGAAAGGCTATGTGAAGCGTGACCGCCGCATAGAGAAGGCCCAGGGCCAGTCGGCCTGACCTTGCCCGTGACGGAACTTGGCCGATAAGGTGATCGCCCGGAACCGCCGGTTGCGGCCTCTCGTAGTGGGTGTTGTCGAACATTCCAGCGGGCAGTTTAACCCGGTTCATACGCTTGGGATGACCGCAGCACTACGTTTCTCCCCAGCACCCTTCACGTTACTCGACGGAGCGAAACCGCGGTTCATCACTATCCTCCGCGACGCCCTTGATTCACGGCACGTTCCGAGAATACTTGAACTCAGACCTGGTCATTCAAGGCGTCAGCTTGTCCCATAAATCTTCTGCTGATCCTGCCCAGCCCGTCGCCGTCCAAGATCCTCGGGCAGGCCTCGAGCACTTCGCTGGCCTCCACACCTCGCGCGCAGGCCATGCTCAGGCAACCCCGGCTTCGATAACAGGGAGCGCACAAGGCGGGATGCCGCAGGACCCGGCATTCCCCTGATAATAACCTCCGTTGGGCCTCATTGCTCATTCCCGCACAAATCAGGACGGCGGGCGTGCCCGTGGCGGCGGCTACGTGGCCGACAGCGGAGTCCACGCCCACGACCAGGCTGGCGCGGCGAATGACCTTGACCCATTCGGTCTAACTCAGCTGCTCGCACAGGTCAATTCCGCCTCCGTCGAGCAGCGGGCACATCCGATGCACTGCCGCAGCTTCCTGGGCACCTCTCCCTGTAAAGACCAAGCGGTGTCCATCATTGGCCAAGCCCGTGACAAGTTGGCCCCACCTTTCCTTAGGCCACTGTCTGAGCGGGTTTCCTGCGCCCATATGCACGACTCGGCGGCTTCACGAGCTGTTCACCCATGCAACTCGTACCGATTTCCGGCATCCGAGGCGCCGAGAGAGAAGATGCCGGCACGAGGACCCGCAATAGCTCTTGGTGATAGGCGGCGATGTGGCGGTCTGCAGGTATCCAGCGCAAGCGGTGGGTGAGGAGAGGACCGCCGCCGCTCGTGTAGCCAACGCGTATGGGTATGCCGGCCTGCCAGAGCAGACTACAGGTGTTCGGAAAGAACTGGTAGGTCTCGATGGCAGCATCGTATCCAACCGAGCGGATCTCAGCCAATGCCCTCGCACGGTCAGCCAGGTAGCGGCACACCTTACACCTCAAGCCTTCCGGACGTCGCGAAAGGCGCCAGTGGTCGACTACGTGGAGCCACCTGACGCCAGAAAGGCTTTCGATAGCGGCCCGGTTCCAAGACCCGCTGAGGAATCCGATCTCTACTTCCGGCAAATGGGTCTGCAAGGGCCGAATTAACGAACCCGCAATCAAAACATCGCCTAGGTGAGCCCAGTTTGAGATCGGCAGCTTTCGAACTGCTGGAGAAGCTCCTCGCTGCCATCGCCGAGGAAGCGCAAGGCACAGCACGTCCCACGCCAACAGCATGCCAACGAGAACAGGATTCCGGGCGCATACCCCAGCCGCTATGCGGGCCTCGGGTCGGCCCGCTTAACGATGAGCGGCGGATGGTGAATCGGAGCCGTCATTCACCAAGTCCTAGTGCTTGAACTTGGGATCAGATTTAGGTGCCCGAAGCCAGACTTTGGCGCATAGCCATCCGGAAATTCTACCGACGAAGATATTGAAGTGAAAGTTACATTTCGCGAAGTTCAGCTTTATTGCCTGGACCACAGTGCCGACCAGGGGACGGACGCTCCTGTAAATGACGTACCAAACCGGGTATTTATGCTTTCCCAGGACATAACCATAGCCGAGCGAGTATGTGTACACCTTCGCAATCGCCGCCGGGCCGAGGTCTTTCACAGGGGGGGGATGATGAACATAGAGTTCTGGGAAGTACCGGATTCTGAAGCCCAACTCCATCGCCCGAGCCAGATAGTCCATTTCCTCTCCCGAGTTCAATCCCTGGGATGAGCCTACGCCCAACCTCTCATCAAACTCACCAACTGCCTCGACAACCGACTTCCGTATAAAGATCGTCCATGAAGTCGCAGCCGTCCAAAGCGAGATCCGGTTGAGCTCACAGCGGCGTCGACGATAGCCTTTTATCGCATTGCCGTTTTCATCTGCTGCTCTTGCCGTCAAGCCTCCAAGGTCCGGATTGGCGGAAAATATCGCGGCAACTCTCTCAAGTAGGTTCGGCGGGTACCAACAGTCGTCGTCAGGGAAAGCTACGACGTCACCATTGACGAACCTCAGTGCGACGTTTCTTGCCCGGGAGAGTCCCCGTTCCGAGCTTAAGTAGAGGATGTCAAGACCCTGGCCCGCCGAAGCAATAACCCCCTTTATCCGGTCGTCCGGATTCTGGTCAACAATCAGGACTTGGAAATTCTTATATGTCTGAGCGCGAAGCGAATCGAGCAATCTGCGCGGTTCTTCAGTTCGCCCAAACGTCGCGACAATCAGCGAAAATTTCAACGGCAAACCTCCCTAAAAGCGCGTGCGTAAGCGGCCGCAGTTTTGTCCCAAGAAAAGCGCCGGATGTTCGCGGTTCCCTTTTCTATCAGCTCTTGGCGAAGAGAACCGTTTCTGGCCACTTCAGCAATGGCGTTTGCCCAGCAATCGGCGTCGCCAGGAAGGAGCCACGCCGCATCGCACGCAATTTCGCGATTGATCCGAGTATCGAGCGCCAGCACAGGACATTGGGCCGCCATGGCCTCAAGCAGCGGAAATCCAAACCCTTCGTAAATGGAAGGGAACAGCAGCGCGGTTGCCTCGCGCAAAAGGCAGAGTACGTCGCGTTTGGGTAGTACGCCAGCCCACTCGATGAAATCATGCTTCCGATTGCGAATTTCCTGGAACGAAGGATGTATGTTTCCGGTAACGATTAGGCGCATTTCCAGACCTCTCTGCCTGACAGCCTGCACAGCTGCAACAGCGAGACCTAAATTCTTACGGGGACGATGCGCACCCAGCATCAGGAGATACGGCCGAGTGGATTGGGTTTGGACGCTAACTAGTCTATGAGAGCACATGTCCGGGGCATCAAAACCAGAATGAATCACTTCGACCTTGGCAGCCACGTGTGGAAACTCTTTAATCAACTCATCAGCAGTCGCCTTTGAAACCGCAATAATCCTGCATGCACGGCGGATGGAGGAAGTGAAACTCCTAGCCAGCAACTGCTGTCTCGGTTCCAGCCCGTCAAGCCCATTCAACAACAGCAGGTCATGCACGGTCAGCACTGAAGGCTTACGCACAGCCCATGGCAAAAAATGATTCGTGCCCCAGTAAACGTCGCAAGAACCCGCGAGGAGGACACTAAGCTCAAAGAAGGCTTTCCCGGTTTTCGGGATGCGTGGCCATGACCTGATTTCTACAGGGCCACTGGGACTGAATCTGTGAGCCAAGCCGCAAAACTGGAATTGGCCTGAGAGGCGCTCCAGGATGTTGTCAACTAAGACGCCCGGACCCCAGTGCCTTGTTTCCGGTTGGAGCACACGCGCATCGAATGCCACAGTGATCTGGGATTTCCCGCGATCTTCCTGGGAACCTTCCCAGTTTCCACGGTCCTCCGGCTTTTTGGGCAAAGTCGAAGATTGAGGTTGCGTACCCTTCACTTGATTCCGACCGCGATGACCTCTTCGCCGAGGTTTTTCCAAACCCTTAAACCAAGCCATTGAACGCTGGCCATAAGCCATCCAAGAGCTTGGAGGGATAAGGGCTGAGGGAGGCGTTCATCAAAATTGCCCCAGCGGCTAATCGAACGGCTAGCGACGAAGGCTTGGTCAGCCCAGCGAGGTTCGGTCCAACAGAAGTACTGGGCGAAGCCCGCCCTTCGCAGAACCACAGCAAGTGCCGGAGGGTTGAAGATGAACAGGTGCATGGGAGGATGCAGATGGATCCAGTTGCGTTTCCAAACCGTGTGCCCAAGGCTCCACCCGTTAGGCGTAGCTAAAGCCAGGCGGCCTCCGGGGCGCAGAATACGCCAGGCTTCACGTAGGAATTGGATTGGGTTGCTGACATGTTCAATGACATGGCTCATTACCACGGCGTCAAATGAGCCGTCCGAAAACCTCTGATCCGTAATCGAGCCAAGGTGGACAGTCAAGCCTTTTTTCTTGGCGTTCTCTATCGCCAGGGGGTCGAAATCGATACCCTCTGCCTGCCACCCCCATAAGTTCATCAAGCGGACCATCTCCCCGCCTCCACAACCCACGTCCAAAAGCCTGCCTTTTGGGGCACCCGAAAGTGGGCGGAAAGGGAAGTCAATGTCAGCTCGCTTTGCCGGGTGCAGATAGGCAAGCACTCCGGTAAGCCTCCCAGCATCCCAATCTCTTTCTCCCCCGGGAAAACGATACCTCAGCGCAAGGTATGAGTCTCTGACCTGCAGTAACTTCTTCAACCCAAGAGGTGAGCTGCGTTCCGCCCGGGAATGGTCCTGGTGGGTAACACGCAAATAACGGTAAATCCGTGGAATATCGTCGTCCACTGGAGTTGGATCCAGCCAGATGAGCCGGCACTTTTCAGAACTGCATCTGAGGAAGTTCCAAGTCCCCGGTATCCCAAACTGGCGATCGCTCAGATTGGCGTAGAGCAAGTCGCCGGGACTTCCACAAAGGTAGCAAGCTGGCCGGCGCGTAATTCTCACCCTTTCACGTTCCATGACAACAGCCGAATCCATATTTGCTGCTCTCCTTAACGGAGATTGGGGATACCCTAGATCAAAGGCACAAATGGTTTAGGCACCTGTTCTCGGCGCCGCACCGCGCCGCATACGAAACCTCGCCCCCCGAGGGGTCAAGCTATAGCCTCTTGGGTTCAATCCGCTCCCACACTGCAGGCCGCGAAGCAGCTACCAACAACGCGGCGAAAAGAAAGACGTATGATGCGACCGTCGCCCAAGCGGCTCCCTCGGCCTGCATTCTGGGAATAAACAGGAAATTTAAGGCGATGTTCAGCGCCGCGGCTGAACCCGAAATGAAAAGCAGCAGTCTGTCCCCCCCTCGGCTAAGCAACAAGATGCCCAGCAACGAAGTACAGAAATCTACAGGGAGCGCGACGAGCAGAATGTGGAGCACTCGGACCGAACCGAGCGGACTACCATAAATCAGGGTTAGCAACGGAACGCTGAAAAGCCAGATCCCACCGGCTATCGTGACTCCCGCGAGTGCCACCACCGCAAGCGTGCCGAGCAGCCACCTGCGTGCGCTCCGGGGGCCTTTCCACGACACCATCTGCGGATAAAGCGATTGCGTCATTAGGTAATAGCCGCCAAAAATCAGAAAGAGGATTTTGTAGGCGGCGTTGTAGCGCCCGACCTCCTTCACGGTAGTCAAGCCTGCCAAAATTAGCGTATCGATATTGTTAAACATGAGGTTGAAAAACGTCGCCCCGCCGAGAGTAAAAATAGCCCCCCAAAGGAGCTTCGGCACAGCCTGGCCGGCATGGCCGCCGGCTTCCGGCGCAGCGACCGGCCGCCATTTAAATCGCCACAAGATCCACAACATCGTGGCCCCCGCCGTCGCCGCTGCAAACCTGGAGAGAACGAGCGAGAACAAAGCGTTTCCGGTCCAGCGCATAGTAAAAATAGCGCCACCGACGAAGAGCACGCCCACGAGCGCGCGCCAACCGCCTAGCCAACCCATGTGATTCAGCCCCCATGCGACCCAATCCAGAGAAAAGACGTAAGGAATGACCGCAAGCACAAATCCGAGAACATAAAAACGCGCCTCGCTTGGAATGGGGCCCCAGAGAGCATAGGCGCTGCCCGCTGAAACCGCAAAGGCGCAGAGAATCAGCCGCTTCCTCAAGACGTCTTCCAGGATCGCTTCGGCCGCCGCTGGGCTGCCGGCGACGATGCGAGTGCCAATCAGGACAAGGCCCTGGTCGGTGCCCATAGTGACGTAAGTCATAATCGTCAGTGCCAGAGCCACTGTGCCTAGAAGGCCAACTCCATAAACGCGTGTGATATACGCGAACAAAACGAATGAGGCAAGTCTCGCTGTTGCTTCCCCCACACCCATCCTTACTGTGGATTTGAGGACCTGCCATAGGCTGATCTCGGACCTCGGGTGTTCCGCCACCGCGGACTGTTCCCCTTGTGCTGTTTGTGCTGTCAGTGTTTGTTCTGCCGGCAATGGTAGTCACCTTCTCACCACAAATACTGTTCACCAGCATTGCCAGAGGTTATCACACATTGGCGGTTACACTTGTCTCCAGGACGCAGCACGGCGATTCGTGATTGGAGCAGTTGCTGCCACGGGCAAACCTACCATAGCTTTCATGGGTGGTTGAGGTTGATCTGCTGACCGAAAACGTCGGATGCACCGCAGGAGCTGGGCAGTTAGGAGCAAATCTTTTCGCTGTAGCGATTCTTGCGCCTTCCGAATCCTTCTGCAATTCGATACCGGAAGGCATTCGCCTTCGGATAATGCTCGTGGAAGCCTCCAGAATGGGCAAAAACTGCATCCCCCAGCTTTAGCGGTGCGGACGGGTCGGTTACTCAAGGTCGAAACGACACTCGGCGTACAGACCCCCGAAACCTGGCGCATGATAATGTCGAGCAAGGATTGATCGGTTAGGTCCGCCGTCCAGATCTCGCAGCAGATGGTGGATAGGCTTCTCAGTGCTCTTCCGCCGTGCCAGGCCGTAAACCTTCTTCCCAAAAACGTGGGTGCTCAGGGCGTTGGGAGCTCCCACTCCAGACCACAAAGGAACGCACTCCCGGCGCTTGTCGTGATAAAGACCTACACGTCCTATGTGACGCTCGTGAGGGCAGCCGCAACTTGGCCCGCGGATACCCGCCCGATGCTGATGTATCGAAAGCCGTGGCGCGCCAACTGGTCGTGGGAGAGGACGTTGCGGCCATCGATAACCAGCGGATGGCTGACGCACTCCTTCAGACGTCGCCAATCGAGGCGCTGGAACTCGTCCCAGTCAGTCAACACCAGAATCGCCTCAGCATTCCTCGCCGCTTCATACGGATCCGCGCAAGCCTGCAAGGCCGGTAGCTCGGCCAGCGCCCGTTCTGTGGCTTGAGGGTCGTAAGCGCGCACCTTTGCGCCCTCCGCCACCAAGTTCCGGACCACGGCTAGCGCGGGCGAATTGCGCAGGTCGTCGGTGTTGGGCTTAAAGGCCAGGCCCCAAGCCGCAATCCGCCGAGCGCGCAAGCCGCCCAACTCGATGCGTATTCTGTTAACGAAACGATCCACTCGTTCTCGATTGACCTTTTCGACTTCCCGAAGAAGCGAGAAGTCGCAGCCAAACTTCTCCGCGACCTTGACGAATGCCGCCACGTCCTTCGGCAGGCAAAAGCCGCCAAATCCGATGCCGGGGCGCAAGAATGCCGGTCCAATCCGCGGATCTAGCCCCATGGCCTCGGCCACCCTTTGCACATCCGCGCCCGTCGCCTCGCACAGGTCCGCCATCAGGTTGATGAAAGAGATTTTCGTTGCCAGAAAAGAATTCGAAGCGAGCTTTACGAGCTCCGCGCTTGCGAGATCCATCGCCACGAACGGCACCGCGCCTCGCGGCGAGCAGGTGTCATGGACGGGACAAGTAAACTGGCCGCTGATCACCGGCCCATAAATCGCCTTGAGCAGCGACACGGCCCGCGGCGACTCCGCTCCCACCACGATTCGGTCCGGGTGAAAGAAAGCCTCAAGCGCCGAGCCTTCTCGCATGAACTCGGGATTAGAAGCCACTTCGCAATCGGCTCTTCCATGCTGTTTCAGGTACTGTTGCAACCAGCGACCGGTGTGAACTGGAACCGTGCTCTTTTGGATCACCAGCCGGGGGCTTGTGGCCTCTTGAGCGACAACCTGCGCGACCTGTTCTACTTCGGAAAGATCTGCCTCACCGTTCTCAAGGGGAGGCGTGCCAACGCAAATGAATAGCGCCCTTCCCAGTCGTACAGCCTCCCCGGCGGTGGTGAATCTCAGCCGGCTAGCCGCTAGCTGCTTGCCGACGATCTCCGCCAGGTAGGGCTCGAAAAACGGGATTTCGCCCCGGCGTAGAGAAGCCACGTTCTCCGGCCCGTCGGCACAACATACCTGGTGCCCGATCGCGGCCAAGCCTGCCGCCGTCGTCAAGCCAACGTGGCCAGCGCCGATGACACCAATCTCCATTTGAATTACATCCCCGGAGCCGGGCGCAACCTCGACGGAGCCCCTCCTGCGTCCTATTTGCAGTATCCTGGACGAGCCAGGTAAACTGACCCTGCGTTTCCCGAGAAGGCCGATACTTGTACAAGCTCCGGCACGGCCTAGGTCGCCTCGTCGTGCTGCGACTCCTGATCGCTAGAGTCAGCCCCATAACCATACCCGTAATGATAATAGCTATGGGGTCCGTAACCATTGCGCTGGAAGTCGACGTCGTTCAAGGCCACGCCCAGCACTCTGGCGCCGACACTATAAAGCTGGCTTCGCGCGTGGCGGACCACGTCGTAGGGCGTCTCGAAGGCTCGTGTCACCAGCACGGTGGCATCGGTCAGGGTGGCAAGAATTCGGGCGTCAGCAACGCTCAGCAGCGGAGGAGAATCCACCAGAACGTATTCGAAGTCGTTGCATAGCTGCCGTAATAGTTGCCCGGCCAGACGCGAGGAGAGAATCTCCGCGGGGTTGGGCGGGATCGGCCCACAGGGAATGACGCTGAGGTTAGGGACGCCCGGAACAGGCAGAATGGCGTCCTTCAGCTCTGCGTGCCCCGTCAAGACCTGCACGAAGCCAGGATTATTCTGGACGCCGGCATAGCGGTGGCAGGCCGGCTTGCGCATATCACAGTCGACGAGTACTACGCGGCTGCCCAAACTAGCTAGGGTCGCGCCCAGGTTGATGGCGGTGGTGCTTTTACCTTCTCCGGGCAGCGAGCTCGTTACCATAATCAGCTTCGGCACCGGGCTCGCAGAAAGCAGGATTGAAGTGCGAAGAGAACGAAACGCTTCCACCACCGTCGGATCGGTCTGGATAGCCGGCGCCAAGCCGGAATGGCCATTGTCGCCGACTTTCACCAAACCCGCCTCCACGTGTCCGTTGGACCCATTCAAAGAGAACCTTGGCAACACGCCGAGCGAAGGCAATCGCAGGAGGCGCTCCACCTCATCGGGGGTCTTCAGCGTCTTGTCGAGGTATTCCTGGAAGAAGGCTAGGCCGACTCCCACACCCAATCCCAAGATCAAGCCCAAGGCCAGATTCAGCAGTATCCGAGGCTTTACCGGGCGCCGGGGTACCTCTGCCTGATCGACCACGCGAATGTTGCTGGCCTTCAGTCCCGACTCGACCTGCGCTTCCTTCATCCGCTCTAAGAGTCCGTCATACAGTTGGCGGTACGTATCGACGTCGCGCTTGAGAATGTTATATTGAATCCCTTTCTGCTCGAAATCACTGATCAGCTTCTTTTGCTTTTCGATCTCTTCCGCAAGGTATTTCTCCTTTTGCACTGCGGCCTGATACTCATCGACGATGTTTGCGCTCACAACCTGCTTCTTCTCTTCAAGCTGCTTCTGGAGCGAGTCAATCTCCTTGCGAAGCTGTACCGCCTTCGGGTAATCGGGCTTGACCCACGTGGTTTCGTCGGCATATCGATTCCGCAGGTCAACTAATTTTTCCTCAAGGTCCTGAATCAAGCGGTTGTTCATCACTACGGGCAGGTCCTGAGTCTTTCCCTGCCGTACCGCAGCGTACTGTGACTCCTTCTGGAAGCGGTCGGCCTGAGCAGTCGTATACTGCTGCAAAAGCTGCTCGAGGCGGGCATTCGCCTCGCTCTGCTTCTCGTTGATGAAGACGATCGAGAACTGCCGCGCGTAGTTGGCCAGGTCCGTTTCCGCTTTCTCGAGCTTCAACTTCACTTCACCGAGCCTGGACTTCAAAAATTGCGTAGCTAGCTCGGTCTGCGTCCACTTCACATTGAGATTCGCGATGATGTAGGCATCCGCAAGCTTGTTGGCGATGCGGGCCGCGAGCTGGGGATCGTTCGAGTAGAACGATACCTCGACGAGGTTGCTTCGCCGCACCGGACTGACGTCGATGGATTCCTGAAAGTTGCTGACGGCGTTGACGTACGCCTCGGTGGTCGTATTCGGCGGTCCGGGATCGCTCTTAGAAGGTATTTGAGGCGGGTCGCTTTGGAATAGGCCAAAGAGCCAGCGGCTGCGGTAAAACTCCGGGTATGTGTAAAGGCGCAGATCGTTGACTACGGTCTCTGCCAGCGAGCGGCTCACGAGCACCTTGTACTGCGTCTCACGATAACTATCCACGTCAACCGTGGGGGCGTTCTGGGCAACCTGCTGAAAGTTTAAAACCTGAGGAGCCTCGGGGCTGATCTCAAGCACAACCTTGCCCTTATACACGGGCTTTTGCTTGAGCGTTCCCAAGGCGACGGTGGCGAAAATCACCAGGGTGCACGTCAACACCGTCCAACGCCGCTTCATCACCAGCTGCCAATAGTCGAGCAGGTGGGGGACGTCTTCCGGCGCCACCTCGACAATGGCTCGCTCGGGGTAGGTTGGGGCGTAGGCCGTCAGATCCTGGGTGCCCCGGGCCTGCAGTTTTTCATGGTCTTCCATCAAAATCCTCTTTTGCCCTGGCGCGCCGGGAAGCTGTGGGCCTGGACTTAAAGCCCCCTGAAGACGACTAACCCTGTCAGCGTAGCAATGACGGAGTCCGTGCTCCGAAACGCCACGACCTTCCCATGACTCTTGGGGACGTATAACACATCGTTGGCAGCGAGTTCGACGTCCGGTGCCTTGCCGGACATCACCCGGCCTAAATCGATAGGTGTTTCGGTGAGCGTGCCGTTTGGAGAGCGGTGAATAATTCGCGCCGCCTTGAGGGCTGCAGTTGGGTTCAGGCCTTCCGCCAGGGCTAACGCCTCGAGAACGGTGATCTGATCGCGGTCCTCTAACGTGAACCCGGCCTGCTTTTTAACTTCGCCGACAACGTAAACAATCCCCGCTTTGCTTACGGCAATGGTGTCGAACGGCTTAATCTGGATGTTCAATGCCGTGTTGTGCGAGTACAGAAGCTTCCTGATGTCGATTTGAAGCTGGTCGGGAGCCACCTGGCGCATGCCATCTGTTGGCTCCACATCTTGGAATCCGCCCTTGCGCGTCACCAACAAAGTGCGTCCAGCGCTGCCGTTGATCTTGCGAGCCAGACCGCCGGCCATGGAGAGAACCTCGATGAGTGTTCGCGGCCCCGACAGCTGGTAGAGTCCCGGTTTCTCCACTGCGCCGATGACCGACACAGGACGAGCGTGGAACTCGCGGACAAACACCGTCACGTGGGGGTTCTCAAGGTAAGTTTTGCCCCACTCAGCTTCCAACTCGCGGCGCAGTTCTTGAGTCGTCAGGCCCACCGCCTTCACATGACCCAGCAGCTTCACCGGAATCGTGCCATCGTTCTCGACGCGGACGGTCTCCTTGAGCTCCGGAACATTAAGCACGTCAATGTTGAGGACGTCCTCGGGGCCGATGCGATAGTCTGGCCCGATTTCGCCGCCTCCGGGTGGTCCCGGGGAGCCGAGCGCCAGATCATTGGTGCTTGTAGTGTCCTGCTGGTCCGGTTGCTGATTTTCCGCCTGGTCTTGACCCCACGTTAAGGCGGCGGCCAAAACGAGTAGCAGTACTACGGCGCCGAAGCGAGGCCAGACTATCGCGGATGCCCTTCCCATGGCGTGTACCTCTAGCATGCGTACCCTAGAATCCGACTGGTTACCCACGTTAGAACGACAGCCCAGGAGTTGTCAAGGCGAGCCCATGCCGGCATACCGGCTCCTCTTACGCTCAATCTCGAGCCGAGCGAGCCTGCATTATTACGGCATACTCCGGAGTTCTGCTATACTGGCGCTGTTGACCGCGCTGTCGCTATCGGAGGGGAGGTAGGGGGAGGAACTCGAGGTGTCGCGCCCCGGCGGTCCCTGCCTTAAGGCGTGTCTTTCGGAGGCTCTATGGGCAGTGCGTTGACTTCCGAAAAGGAGATGAGCGTCTACGAGTCGATGGCGGCGCGGTTCGATGTCGCCGCCCGCAAGCTCAATCTCGACGAAGGCCTGATGAAGTATCTCCGCACGCCGAATCGCGAAATCATTGTGCATATTCCGGTAACCATGGACGATGGCCGCCTGGAGACCTTTGATGGGTTCCGCGTCCAGCACAGCATCGCGCGTGGGCCGTGCAAGGGGGGCGTCCGTTTTGGCCCGCAGGTAACTTTGGACGAGATTCGCGGCCTAGCTGCGGAAATGACCTGGAAGTGTGCCGTGGTAAATATCCCTTTTGGCGGAGCCAAGGGTGGCGTGGTCTGTGATCCGGCGAAGCTTTCCATGGGAGAGCTGGAACGCATTACTCGGCGTTACACGGCGGAGATACTTGATTACATTGGACCGGAGCGCGACGTGCCCGCCCCGGACATGAACACCAACGAACAGATCATGGCCTGGGTGATGGACACTTACTCGATGCACGTCCGTCACACGACGACCGCGGTGGTCACGGGCAAGCCGCTTGAACTGGGCGGTTCGCGCGGCCGCCGGGAAGCCACGGGCCGTGGCTGCATGATCGTTTGCGACCAGGCGCTGAAGCGTTTTGGCCGCAAGCGCGAGAATACTCGCGTGATCGTCCACGGATTTGGGAACGTCGGCTCCCAGGCAGCCCGCCTCATGCACGAGGCCGGTTACAAGATCGTCGGCGTTGCCGACATCTCCGGAGGTGTCTACAACTCGCATGGGCTTGATATTCAAGCCCTGCTGGATTTCGTCTCCGCGAACCGCCAGGTGAAAGGGTTTCCCGGGGGCGAGCCGGTTGGCAATCTCGAGATTCTCGAGATGGACTGCGAAGTTCTTCTGCCTGCAGCTACCGAGAGTGTGATCAACAGCAGCAACGCCGACCGCATTAAGGCACACATCTTGGTGGAAGGTGCCAACAGCCCCACTACGCCCCCTGCCGACGACATCCTCTTCGACCGCGGCGTCTTCGTGATCCCCGACATTCTCGCCAACGCTGGCGGCGTCACCGTGTCATACTTCGAGTGGGTGCAGGACCGCCAGGGATACTTCTGGCCAGAAGCCGATGTGAACGAGAAGCTGAACTACATCCAGGTGCAGGCGTTCAACGACGTTGTCCATTACGGCGAGAAGCACAACGTAAACAACCGCATCGCCGCGTATATGCTGGCCATTGAGCGCGTCGCCTCAACGCTCAAGATGCGTGGCATATACGCCTAGCCGGCGTTCTTGGCTCTTTAGTTTGTCGTTCATAGCCGGGCCTGCTGGAACCTTGCAGCCACGAACCGCGAACTATTAGCCACGAACTATCGATGACTTTGACCGAAGAGGAACTTCGCCGCCAGATCGTTGAGGTGGGACGCTGGATTCACCGTCAGGGCTTTGTCTCCGGCTATGATGGCAACATCAGCGTCCGGATGGACGGCCAGCGCATCCTCTCTACACCCACCGCTATCTCGAAGGGCATGATGGAGCCAGACGACCTGGTGGTGGTGGACTATGATGGCCGCCAGCTTGCCGGGCGTCGCAAGGCGACCAGCGAACTAGCTATGCACTTGCTCTTCTACCGCCGGCGTCCGGACGTCAACGCCGTGGTACACGCTCATCCCCCGACAGCCACCGGTTACGCCGCAGCCGGCCTGGCGCTGAATAAGGCGCTGGTCTCAGAAGTGGTGCTCTCGCTTGGCTGTATTCCTCTCGCCCGTTACGGTACCCCCGGTACGCCCGAGCTGACGGAAGCGCTATCGCCTTTGGTAGGCCAGTATGATGCCATTCTGATGGCTAACCATGGGGTGGTGACTTGCGGGCCAGACCTGATGCGCGCCTATTTCCGGATGGAAACCGTCGAGCATTTCGCCCGGATTTCGCTGGTCACGGAAATGCTCGGCCGCCAGGTCTTGCTCTCGGAACAAGACGTGGATAAACTGCTCGCCGCACGCCAGCGGTATTTCGGCCCCGGCACGACAGCCATTGAGCGCAGCCCCGCCTGCCCCGTGACGGAGGCAGGACGTGGCCCCGGGGATCGCTTCTGGGTTTCGCAGGAGGAACTGGAAGGGCTGGTGGCGGAAGTGCTGGAAAGATTAAAGGCGAAAGGTTGATGGATCGGGTGAAATAACGCGGCACCGGATTCCGAAAGATGGGCGGAAGAGCTGGTTAACCTCGTACCGTTCGTGGAGGGGTGCTGCCGTCAACGGTCTGTGATCACGCGGAGGTTTCGCATGGGTGAAGCTTTGGGGATGATCGAGACGCGCGGGTTGGTGGCCCTGATCGAGGCCTCGGACGCCATGGTAAAAGCGGCGAAGGTAACCTTGGTGGGATGGGAGAAGATCGGTTCCGGATATGTGACCGCACTGGTGCGGGGCGACGTGGCCGCGGTGAAGGCGGCCACCGATGCCGGTGCTGCAGCCGCGCGTCGCGTGGGCGAGTTGATTGCCGTTCACGTCATTCCGCGCCCACACCCCAGCCTCGAGGACACACTGCCGATCGGCAAATCTGAGAAGCAGTGACGAGGGGTGGAGTGGCGCGCAGGTAGAGTCCGCTTTCAGGCATCTCGGCTGCTGACCACTCACCGCTAGCCACTGACCGCTGCCTTTATGCTGCTTGCCCGGGTTGTCGGAACCGTCGTCGCCACCCGCAAGGATCCCCGCCTGGAAGGGAAGAAGCTCCTGATTGTCACACCGCTGACGCCGGAGCAGGTGGAAGGCCATCACGGAGTTACTTCCCCCACCAAGGCCAATTATCTGGTGGCCGTTGATACGGTAGACGCCGGCTATCGCGAGACAGTGATCCTTGTGCAAGGCAGCTCCGCCCGTATGGCTGCCACGTGCAAGGATTGCCCGGTGGATACGGCGATCGTTGGCGTGGTGGACGCGGTGACCCTGAAATGACCAAGGATGATGCAGGCGGACCCTTGCCTGCCTTCTTCCTTTGGCACCATCAAGATGTTTCTCGCGCGTATTGTCGGTAACGTGGTCGCGAGCGTCAAGGATCCGCAGCTTGCAGGTAAAAAGATTCTGGTGGTGCAGCCTGTCGACCCGCACGGCCGGGACCGCGGCGAAAAATTGCTCGCGCTGGACAGTGTTGGTGCGGGTGCCGGTGAAATTGTCTACTGCTGCCGCGGCCGCGAAGCCAGTTTTCCTTGGCATCCGGACGAGGTTCCCACGGAGGCTTCCATCGTGGCGATCGTAGACCGGATCGACCTCGAAACCGGAGACTCGAAGTAGGAAGGGTGGTAGCCGAGGCCTTCGGCGGACCTTCGCGCACCATTCAGGGGACTGAGGTTTCCAGCTTTCATTTACCATGCTGATCGGCCGCGTGATTGGTGAGGTCGTTGCTACCCAAAAAGCGCCCAGCCACGCCGGGCGCAAGGTCCTGGCGGTGCAGCCACTGAATCTTGACGGCACGGACCGCGGCGACGTGATTCTGGCCCTGGACGCGGTGGATGCGGGCGCTGGCGACCGGGTGCTGGTGGTGGCGGAAGGGTGGAGCGCCATGACGGCTGTGGGGCGCGAGCACGCGCCCATCGATATGGCCATCGTGGGTGTCATCGACGCGGTGACGCTGGCCCCCTAGCCCTGGGCAAAGTTCCGGACCGTGTTGTAGGCGGCCAAACTCAAGGCGACGTCACTTGCTCGAGCCGTTGGGCAATATAAGCCTCCTCGATGCGATTCGACGTAAGCGCCAAAGCCCGCCGATACGCCTCGGCGGCCTCCTCGCGGCGACCGAGGCGGCGGAGCAGATCCCCGCGCGGTATGGAGGAGATAGTAATTTTCCAGGTGGCCGCAGGCCTCGATCTGGCCGATGGCCGCTAGGCCTTGCTCCAATCCCTCGGCCATGGCGATGGCCACCGCCTGGTTCAGCCTGACCGCGGGCGACGGGTTGTGCCGCTCCAGTTCTTCATACAGCGCGGCGATCCGCTGCCAGTCGGTAATCCGCGGGTGAGTGAGACCGGGCGTGCACGGCAGCAATGGCCGCCTGCAGTTGATAGGGCCCGGACGAATTCAGGCGCGGGGCCCTTTCCAGAGTCTGGATGTCTTCCTCAATCTCCTTCTGATCCCTGAGCGAGCGGTCCTGTTCCTCGAGCGGGACCAAAGCGCTTGCGGAGTCGATGCGCGCCCGGCACCGCGAATCCTGCAACCGCATCAGTGCGAGGAGGCCCAAGCTTTCCGGTTCATTGGGTAACAGCTCGCACAAGGTGCGCCCCAGCCGAATAGCCTGCGCGCGGAGGTCACGCCGGATCAGGTTCTCGCCTGCGGTAGCCGCATAGCCCTCGTTGAACACCAGGTAGATCACCGTCTGCACGGACGCCAGCCGTTCGGGCAGTGCCCGCGATCCGGGGACTTCGTAGGGGATGCGGGCGTCGCGAATCTTCGCCTTGGCCCTCACCATCCGCTGAGCCAGCGTCCTTCAGGGACCAGAAAGGCCCGGGCGATCTCGGCCGTGGTGAGACCACCCAGTGTCCGCAGTGTGAGCGCGACTTGAGCCTCGCGGTTCAAGGCCGGATGACAGCAGGTGAAGAT
Organism: Acidobacteriota bacterium; assembly: GCA_902812465.1. Lineage (GTDB taxonomy): Bacteria > Acidobacteriota > Terriglobia > UBA7540 > UBA7540 > CADDZE01. The sequence goes on from CADDZE010000004.1 coordinate 22,977, forward strand.
GAGGCGGACGCGATCGTCACGATAGGTCATCGATGCCTCATCGGACGGCACTTCCTGCCAAGCTACCGAAGCCAGCGCTTCGCGCTCCAGGGGATCCTGCTTCGCCTGCCGCGTCTGCCGCCGCGCCGCGTCGACCAGCTTGCGGTGAGCTACGGTTGTGATCAAGCTCCCGGGTTATCCGGAATCCCCCTCGACGGCCAGTTGGCCACCGCTGAGGCAAAGGCTTCCTGCATCGCTTCCTCGGCCAGGTCGAACGATCCGGAAAGCCGGATAAACGTGGCGATGATGCGACCCGACTCCTCGCGAAAGACCCTCTCGGCAATGGTCTGAATATCCGCCATGCGGTGTTTCGGCCGGTTGTCCGGCAACCGTTCAGACTAAGCCTTCTCGCGGATTGGCCGGACCTCCACGCAGCCCTCCCCACCGCAGCCAATGGTGGGGATTTTGGCGGCCCCTTCGAGCGCCTCATCCAGGTTGTCGCACTCCAAAATATAGTATCCGGCCAGCTGCTCCTTGGTCTCCGCAAAAGGACCATCGATCACCACCACCTTGCCAGCCTCGACGCCTACGGTGGTGGCGGTCGATGTAGGCTGGAGCGGATCCGCACCACGGAGCACGCCGCGCCGGCGGGCCTCATCCATAAGCGCCCGGTGGGCGGCGGCCCGCTGCGTCTCTTCCGCGGTGGCCGAACCGTTTTCCTTTGTGTAAATCAGCATCATGTAACGCATGGTGATACCCAACCGGCTGAATGCCTCTCTCGAAACGCCGCCGTCATGACGGGAGGCGGAAAACGAGAAGGGCCGGAAATTCCGGAAGTTTCCATCGCTCCCTCGACTCCTACTTTTCCGGCTGAGTAAGTGGTTCGCCGTTATGACTCAGGATGTACGAGATCACTCGCGCCGTGTCCCTCTGGCTCGGGTTGCTCGTAGACACCTGCAGTGGGTGCGGCTCCTCGCCGAAGCATTGGCCACGCCCGTAGGTTCTCGCTGGGGTTCCGTCCAACTGAACCTCCAGGGAGCCGTCCAATACCCAGACCACGACCGGGCCCGGATGGCGGTGCTTGCTGCCGACATACCCGGGAGGGAACTCCCGTTCGCGCACGGTCAGCGCCGTGTCCGGCCCACCATGTCCTTCCTTTCTCCCCTCCCTACCCGGCGTTCGATGGCAATAACCGGTCAAGAAAACTTCATAACAGGCCGCACCTCGACCGACCCGAAGCGGGCACCTGGGATCCTGGCCGCGATGGCGATGGCTTCGTCCCGGTCCTTGGCCTCCACCAGGTAGTAGCTGGCGAGCTGTTCTTTGGTTTCGGCAAACGGGCCGTCCGTGGTGAGCGCCTTGCTGTCGCGCACGGTGGCCGCCGTGGTGGTGGGCTGCAGTGCGTGGCCGCCCTTGATGGCCGCGGCGTGCTGTTGGGGGCCTGGTATTCCTCCAATTCCGCTGCGTCGTAGCCCTGGCTCCAGCGTTTCTGGTTGTCGTAGATCAGCAACAGATACTCCATGGAAGTCCTCCCTTTGCAAGGCACGAGCCCTTGGCCGTTGCCCGATTCTTGAGCGTTCACTGGTACGACGCACGACCCACCCCAGAATCGACAGCCAGGTTCTGAAAGCTTTCCACCCCACCGCTCCCTTCACCTCGAGCGGTTCGAAAAGGGTACCGTTACGTCGTCGCATGCTTTTTCCGCCATTCTTCAAGGGCCTGCAGCTTCTCCCTGAGCTTTTTCTCGAAGCCCTCTTCGGTGGGAACGTAATAGCGACGGCCTCTCAGGCTCTCGGGCAGGCAAGCCATGTTGGTGAGCCGGTCAGGAGCGTCGTGAGCGTACTGGTAGTCCCGGCCGTAGCCAAGGTGGGCCATCAGGCCGGTGACAGGGTTGCGCAGGTGGAGCGGAACCGGCTCCGCGACGGTGCGCTGGGCGTCGCGCTGAACCTCACCGTAGCCACTGTAAAGCGCATTGGACTTGGGAGCCAGGGCTAAGTAGACGGCAGCCTGCGCCAGGGCCAGGTTTCCTTCCGGCATCCCCACAAAGTGGACTGCCTGCATTGCCGCGACGCTGACAGCCAGCGCCTGGGGGTCTGCCAGGCCGATGTCTTCCGACGCCATGCGAATCAGCCGCCGCGCCACATAAAGGGGATCTTCGCCAGCCTCCAGCATCCTCCCCAGCCAGTAGAGGGCGGCGTCGGGGTCGGAATTGCGGACGGACTTGTGAAGCGCCGAGATCAGGTTGTAATGCTCCTCGCCCGCCTTGTCGTAAAGGAGCATCTTCCGTTGGATGGCGTCCTCGGCCACCGACTCGGTGACCAGAGCGCGCCCCTGTTCGTCGCGCGGCGCTGCCGCCACCGCCGCCTCCAGCGTGTTGTAGGCGCTGCGGGCATCGCCATTCGAGAAGATGGCGATCTGCCTCAACACTTCCTCAGACACTACCACTCGCTCCTTGCCCAGGCCGCGGACCTCATCTCGGAGCGCTCGATGCAGCAGCTCGAGCACCTCATCGGTCGATAGCGGCGAGAGCATATAGACCTTGGCACGCGAAAGCAGGGCGGAGTTCACTTCGAAGGAGGGATTCTCGGTGGTGGCGCCAATCAGCACCACGTCACCGCGCTCGACGTAGGGCAGGAAAGCATCCTGCTGCGCCTTGTTGAAGCGATGGATCTCGTCGATGAAGAGGATGGTGCGCCAGCCATAATGCCTCGACTTCTCCGCCGCCGCCATCACCTCCTTGATCTCCTTGATGCCGGCGAGCACGGCACTGAAGCGGACGAAGTCGCTCCGCGTGCGGCGGGCAACAATGGTGGCCAGAGTGGTCTTGCCGGACCCGGGCGGCCCCCAGAGGATCATCGAGGCAAGCTCGTCGCGCTCGATCTGGGCTCGCAAGGCCTTGCCGGGCCCGAGGATGTGTGCTTGGCCCACGAACTCCTCGAGCGTCTCTGGCCGCATCCGGTCGGCCAGGGGGCGCCGGGCGTCGCCAGGGGGAGTGGGCGGGTTAGGTTCGAAGAGGCTCACAGTTTTGGGTTGTCTAGCAGCTTTACCTTCAGATGGCGGCTTCCATAAAATGGAAGTGGCTGATTCTAAATAACATTACGGCTTTGTTTGAAAATGGGGATGCTTGCCTTTCGAAATTAGCGAGCAGAGCCATCCAGAGCTACTCCCCGTTTTCTCCGCCCGGTCAGGGATCGACTGCGAGAAGACGAGGCGCACAGTCGAGCGGCGGAGTCGACTCATCGGTTCCACCCATATTCCAGCTATCGCGTTCTCCATAAAAATGTAACTGATTGATTTCACGGAACATTACGGCTTTGTTTGCGAAAAAACTTCTAGCTGTGGGGTTCGATGCCAGGCCACAACCTTGCTCACGACCCCTGGAGGCCGTCGGAAAGCGCGGGCAAGACTCACAACCAGAGCCCCCTGGGACACACTCCGAGTGCGAGCCTCGCTAACCGGGAGTGGCCGAGGGACGGTGTGGCGCCGTGCTTCCACAATCTTCCGCATGCCATAGGATGCCACGTCCACAGCCATTAAGCACGAGAAAGCACAGGGATGGCGAATACGAGTCATTATTCAGGTATAAGACGTAAGAGACGTCCTAGACAGCGCGAGTGGTAACGGCGAATGAACCCCTTAGGGGCAGCTAGCCAAAGTACTTCCGTGCCATCCGTTGCCACCAGGGCCAATCATGACCAGTATGGTCACCCCAGACGTCCAGCCAGTGGGGAATCTGCTTGGCCTGCATGATACGCGCCAGGCGGAGGTTCTCCGGCAGGCAGACGTCATCCTCACCGGTGGCAAGCACGATGTGGAGCCGCGTGCGGAAGCGGCTCAGGTACCAGTCGTCGGTGAGATTGGGGAGGAAGTCAGGGGGGCAGTTGAAATAGCAATTGTCGTCGTAGTAGCCGTCGAGAAACTGGTGGATGTCGAAGGCCCCGCCCATGCTGACAGCGTGCGTTACCAGGTCCGGGTGGCGCAGCGCGAAGTTCACCACGTGGTAGCCGCCAAAGCTGCATCCCGTCAAGCCGAGGCTGGCGGAAGTGTTTTTGGACCGGATAAAAGGGATCACTTCGCGAATAAGATAGTCCTCGTACTGCAGGTGCCGCCGCACGCGGTCGCGGGGGTGAACCTGTTTGTTGTACCAGCTCTCGGCATCGACGCTGTCGACACAGAACGCCTGCAAGGCACCTTCTTCGTAACGGTGAGCGACGGCGGCGATCATGCCTCGATCTTCGTAGTCGTAGAAGCGCCCCATCGACGTAGGGAACACGATCCAGGGCGCTCCGCCATGCCCAAATACCAGCAGCTCCATGTCACGCTGCAGGTGGGGGCTGTACCACTTGTGGTATTCGCGGTTCACACCGGGGGAATGATATCGGCGCGGAAGGAAGCGCGCAATGCAGGGACGAAAGGGATTGGGCGGGTCTCAGCCCGCCCTGGTCCAAACACGAAAATCTTCCGCAAGCAACCTCAGAAGTAGACCTTCAAGGCAAACTGGATCTCCCGCGGGTCGCCGGGTCCGCCCGATCCAAGGCCGAGGATGGGCTGGATGGTGCTGAACACCTTGCCAAAGGCGGCGTCCGAGATGTTGTTATCGGGATTGGAGAAGTTGGGATGGTTGAAGGCGTTGAAGAACTCGGCGCGGAACTCAAAGCGCTTGCTCTCGGTCAGCAGGAACTGGCGGAAGAGGCTGAGGTCGACGTCCCACAAACCGGGTCCATGGAAGGTGCGGGGCGCGCAGCTTCCAAACTGGCCGAAGGCCGGAATAATGAACGCCGCGGGGTTGAGGAACACGCCGGACCCCGTGCCGACGTAACCGCCGCTGCCGGTTGCCGTATCCGTGGCGCCGGAGAAGGGATTGCCGACGCAATGGGCGTAGGACGCTTTGTTGCCCCCGGGGTCGGTATAGCTGCGGTCCGGGGCGTTAATGTCAAAGGGGGTGCCCGTCTGGGCGGTCACGATGGTATTGAACTGCCAGTCGGCGGCGAGCCGGCTGGCCCAGCCGCCCTGGTTGAGCCACGGGCGGCCCTTGCCGAAGGGCAACTGCCAGACGAGGTTGGCGACAAAGCGGTGCTCAACGTCGATCTGCGAATTGCTCATCTGGGCGCCGTAGTTCCAGGCATTTTGCGGGAGCTGCGGACCAGTGAGGTTGTCGACGTAGTTGGCCAGGCCGTGGCTCCAGGTGTAGCTCACCCCGTAACTCAGGCCGCGGCTGAACGTCCGCCGCAAGCTGACCTCGAAAGCGTTGTAGTTCGTATTGCCGTCGTTAGTGGCGTATTCGAGGAATCCGTGCTGGCCGGGCACGCCGCAGCCTCCGCCGGGCTGGGCCGTGCTGACCTGCGTGACGGAGTTGAGGCCAGGCCAGACGAAGCTCACATTCGGGCAACCGCCGGGGCCCAAACTGGTGATGATCCCCTGGTTGAGATCGCGTACGCGGTTTTCCTTGCGGCCCCAGTTGCCCACATAGGTCACGTCGAGGACGGTGTTGCTGGTGATTTGGATTTCCGGACCGAAGCTGGCCTGTTCAACGTAGGGGGTGCGCTGGTTGGGATCCTGGGCGCGGAGCTGGATGCCCGCCAGGTTGACACTCTGCGCCAGAAATTCATCGAGCGGAAAGCCGTTCGTCAGGTTGAAGATGGGCGTCGAGGTGTTGGAGAGCTGGGCATCCAGCAGCCACGGCGGATTGAGCTGAATTAAGCTTTCCGAACCGATGCGTTGCTCATGCTGGTAGAAGACCCCGTAGCCACCGCGCAAGACCAGCCGGTTCAGGGCGTGGTAGGCGACGCCAAAACGCGGCGCGAAATTGTCGTAGGCCGGATTAATCAGCGACCGCGCTGCCCAGCCTGAGGCGTTGCGAGCGGCCACCACCAAACTGCCACCATTGGCAGGCGAGAAGTTGGACGTTTCGTTCTGGCGGTTGAGAACGGGCGCGAAGAGCTCATAGCGCAGGCCGTAGTTGAGCGTCAGCTTGGGCGTGGCGCGCCAGGAATCCTGGGCGTAAAAGGCGTGGCCGGGCTGGTAGTTGTGGACGACCAGCGGGGTGGTGAAGAGGGCAAGGTCAATGTTGCCTATGAGGAAGTCGGGGAGGCCAAAGCGCCCCTGAGACGTATACGGCCCGTTGGCCAGGATCCAGCCTTGTGGCGCTTTGATGTCCAAGAAGTTGTCACTCCACTTGTGGTACTCATAGCCGAACTTCAAGCTATGGTCGCCCTTAAGCCAGCTCAGGTTGTCAATTAGTTGCCACACCTGTGAGATCTGATATTGCGGCCGCCACGGAGAAGAACCGAGCCGGGTGAGGCCGTTGATGTCGATGGGGGGAATGCCGGCGGTGTTGGGCGTAACGGGGATTCCCGTCAAGCCGTAGTTGGGGGCGAGCGACTGGCCGAGTGCCAAGCCCACGGGGTCACTGTGGGCATAGTCGCGGTTCCAGCCGCCGCGCAGTTCGTTCACCATCGAGTTGCTGAGAGTGGTCGAAAGGCCCAGCGCGACCTGCTGGGTGTGGATCCGATACTGGGTGGCGAAATTGCCGTTGCCGGCCACGGGGTTGGAGGTCCACGGCGGGTCCTGGCGGCTGACGTGGTAATAGCTGTACCGTCCGAAGAGGCGCTCCTTGTCGTTCACGGCATGGTCGATGCGCCCGTCCAAGGACCATGTATCGTTGGGAACCGAAGTCTGGAACTGGTAGTTGGGGGCTCCGGTCCAGCTTCCGGGCTGCCCTTGAACCGATACCGGCCCGGGAATGTTAGGAGAAGGATAGAGTGCGGCAAGTTTCTGTCCCACTGGGCTGATGCAGCTCGTCTGCACGATGTTGCCCACCACGCAGCCGGTCTGGCCGGGCAAAGAATCGCTGAGGACATAGGGAAGCTCAGTGAAGTTTCCCTGCTGCATCAGGGGCGTGGGCACGGTGGACTGCACGGTCTGCGCGCGGCGGGCGCGGAAATCCTGCATGTCGTAAAAGAAGAAGGTCTTGTCACGGCGGATGGGCCCGCCGACGGTGCCGCCGAACTGGTTCTGCACGTAGTGGCCGATGGGGACGCCGTTGGCATTGCCAAAGAAATCGTTGGCGTCCAGGTTGTCATTGCGCAGGTATTCCCACAAGTCCCCGTGAAGCTGGTTGGTGCCGGACTTGATGGTGGCGTTCACCACGGCTCCCGCAGAGGTGCCAAACTCGGCCGAGTAGGTGCGCGTCTGAATGCGAAATTCCTGCAAAGCGTCGGGGGGTGGCTGGACGACCTGGACGGAAAATTCCTGCAGGTTTTCGGAATTGGAGTTATTGTCGATGCCGTCCAGCAAGAAGTTGTTCTGCAGTTCGAGGTTGCCGTTAGCGCTGAAGCGGTCCGGCGCCGGATTGTTGGCACTGTAAAATTTCTGCACTCCGGGCTCGAGTAGTGCCAGATCGGCATAGCGGCGCCCATTCAAGGGCAGATCAACAATCTGCTGGGTGTTCACCACGTTGCCCACGTCGGCCGTTTGTGTCTGCAGCAGGGGCGCTCCGCTGCCAGAAACCACCACCTCCTGCTGCACGGAGCCGACTTTCAGCGTGAAGTCCGCCTGGACCCGCGAGAGCACGTGGATCTCGACGTTGTTCTGCACTTCGGTGCGGAAGCCCGGAGCGCTCACCTTGATGGTGTACTGGCCGGGGAGCAGGCCCAGCACTTCGTATTGGCCGGCGCTGTTGGTCAGGGTGCTCACGCTGACGTTGGTGGCCTGGTTCAACACCGTCACGCTCGCACCGGGAATCAAGGCGCCGCTCGCGTCGCGGACCGCACCCACGATGGAGCCGCGGTCGGTTTGCGCCCGTGCCCCCGCCGCAAGGGCCAGGACTAACACCGCCAGCCGGCTTGGCCTGAAAGAGCTTGCCTTCCGTCTCATACGCGCCTCCTGAAGCCTAGTACGGTCACGGGGTCCATCACCACCCCGCGGCGTGGCGCCGCTACCGAGCGTCTTCGCGGCGCTCGCAGTGATACGCGGCTACTCCCTTGGTGTACGCTGCTTTCCGTGCCTTCACCCAGCGCCTGACGCTATGAAACTCGAAGGAGAAGCACCCCTTTGACGGCGATTCACGCCGCACCGAACGGATGCCGAATCGATTCGGTAATCGGGCCGAATGTACAAGGCGGCCGCCAGCCTGTCAAGCCCAAAGTGGATCCGGCCGTGGCCCGGCCCGCCGACCTGAAGCGACCCGGGACAGGCCAGAATGCGGCCGGAAAGTTCAATGGCCATTTTGGGGTCGATGTGGGGCCGGAGCGAACGCCAACTCATCTCGCTGGGCCGCTGGCAACCGCGATCTGGCGCGCCGGATCTCGGTGATGGCCAAGGTCAGGCCGGCCGAGCGATCCCGCTCCAGCCCTCCAGTTTATTCGCGCGAGCAGTCGAGCGTGAGCGGAAAGCCGTCGATCCCTTCCCCTTCCGCGACGTCGAGCCGCCGGTCTTCCTTGGGGCATCCATGCTCCTTGATGGTCACGAAGGCGCGGCCCGGAATCAGTTCGAGGGCGGCCACGCCGTCATCATCCACTTGCGCCTTCAGGGTCTCCGCAACGGTTCCGCTGGACCAAACAATCTCCAGCCTTGCGCCGCGGGCGGGCTTGCCGGCGCGATCCGTGACCCGCACCAGCACAGGCTTGTGCAATTCCTGCTTGGGCTCATACGTCTCCGGGGGGAGGAAGGCGAACTGCAGGCTGGCGGACGGTGCCGCGGAAGTGAGTTCCGCGTGCCGGAACACGGCAGTGTCCACGGTCGAGTCCGGGTCGCGGACGGTAACCCAGTACAGGCCGGACGGCAGATGGGTGAAGGAGAAGCGCCCGTCATCGCCCGTCAGCACCTGGTCCAATGGCCGCTCGCTGCGGTCGCTCAACGAGACCAGCTCGTGGTACTTGGGCCGGCCGCTCGCGTTAACGATCACCGAGCCTTCGATCGTTCCCTCACCGGTTGGCGGCCTCAGTTCGATTTCAACCGGGCTGCTCGTTACCTCTCCCTCCCAAACCAAGACCCCGAGGTTGCGGTGGATGTCTGCCGCGTTCGAATACTGGGCTTCATAAGTGGCCGCAAGGCGATAGCGCCCCCAGACGGGGTGGTCACCCTGGGCCACCGCGGGAGCCAAGTGCACCGTCAGCTTCTCTTCGTAGTCGGTGCCCGGCGCCACGCGGACCAGCCGGGGGTGAGGAAGCCCAACGCTTTCGAGCACCCGGGCCTGGGCGGGGATGGCGATCTGGGCTTCTTTGGGCACGCTGGCCGGCTCGAGCCGCACCGCGAGCGTCGCGCCCCCGAAGGTGCGACCCGGACCGTTCGGGCTCTCCTCAGCCGGCACGCTCCGCTGCAGCGCCGACGGATCGCGCGCGTGGCGGTAGAGCCACAAGGGGCTCGGGCCCGTATTGCGCAGGTGCAGCGTTAAGCGTGCGGGAAACGGGAAAGGAATCGAAGGTTGGTCAACGGAGACAGAGAGGCTCAAGCGCTGCTGCGCTTCAGCCCTCGCCGCACCTGCTACCGGCCAGGGACAATAGAGGCCAGCAATGAGAACCTGTAATGCTAGCTTGGTTCTGAACCGCATCGAACTCGGCCCAGCCGTTCACCCGCACGGCTGCCATTCCAGTCTAGCGTGGATTGGGCACGCTGGTGGCTCCGATTTGCCGGGCGATAGGAGAGGCCCATCCAAGCGGATGATGGGCCTGCGGCGCTCTAGGAGACGAACCCGCACCGCCGGTTTGGTGGTTGACAGCCACGATCGGCGGCGCGGAATATGAGTCGATTGAGACAGGCAGGCACCAGAACCGATGAACGCTCGGCAGGCAATCCGGTTGATCCTCGGGCACCAAGCGGGGATTCGAAAGCCACCCGACTGGCTCGCAGCTATAGGTTAGCCGGGCAGGAGGCGTCCTTCAATCCGTGGAGAGAGCATGGCTTCGATCAGGACGATTTTCAGCGACGTGGGCGGGGTGCTCGGCACCAACGGCTGGGACCATGCCGCACGAAAGGAGGCTGCGGACAGGTTTCACCTCGACTTTGCCCAGCTCTCCGAACGCCATGACCTGGTGGTGACAGCGTTCGAGACCGGCCAGCTAGACCTTGATGGGTATCTGGATCGCGTCGTCTTCTATGAGCCGCGGAACTTTTCGCGCCAGGACTTCAAGGCTTACATGTTCGGCGTCTCCCGGCCGTTCGAGGTTTCGCTCGAGCTGTTCGGACGCTTGGCGCGCTCGCGCCGCTACTTGATGGCTACACTGAACAACGAGTCGCGCGAGCTGAACTTGCACCGTATCTCAATTTTCGGCCTCAAGCGGCTGTTCAGCGTCTTCTTCAGCTCGTGCTTCCTCGGGCTGAAGAAGCCGGACGAAGCCATCTACCGTCTTGCCTTGACGTTGACCCAGTGCGAACCACAGGAATGCCTCTTCATCGACGATCGGGCGCTCAATATCGAATGCGCACGCGCCTGCGGGATGCAGACGATTCATTGCCAGGACCCCGCGCGGTTGGAGGCGCAGTTCCGCGAGGTGGGACTGGAGTTTTGAGGAAGTTCAGAAGAGCCGCAGCTGGAGGATTTGCTGGGCCACCTCTTCCGGGGTGCGTCCTTCCGTTGGGACGCGATAATCGGCCAACCGGTAGTAGGGAATGCGCTGCTCAAGTAATTGCGCGAAGCTCGCCGCGTCGCGGAACAGCGGCCGGTTGGTCATGCCATTGCACCGACGCCGCAGCTCCTCGAAGGAGCAGTCCAACCAAACGGTTACGCCGGCCGAAGCGCGAATTAACTCGATGTTCTGTGGCTGTGCAAAGGTACCGCCACCCAGGGCAATCACGGCAGGCTCCGTCTTGGATGCTTCCGTGAGCGCTGCGTGCTCGAGGGTGCGGAAGAACGGTTCGCCCACCTGCTCGAAGATCTCGCGGATGGTCAGGCCCTGGCCGGCCTCGATGGTGACGTCTAAATCGATGAAGGGCCAGCGCAGTTCACGGGCCAGAATCGCGCCCACCGTCGACTTGCCGCTGCCCATGAAGCCAAGGAGATAAATAATCTTGCGCCGATGGTGCACCATCACTGTCAGAGGTCTGAGAAAAGCCGCCTTCAGAATCTCAGCATAGCGCAGCGCCAGCCTGTTTTGCACCCGGACGGCAACAGGAGCCAGCCAGAAGATAGTGATATCATCGCTGGTCCTTCGGAGGAGTGGCGGAGTTCCGAGTACGCCCTTTGCGACCTGCTTTCTTAATCGTCTGCGCTGATGAGGTGGAATCCGATGACACGACGAACGCTTGTCTCGCTCCTTTCGGTGTGCGCGGCATTTGCTTGGGCTACCGCTGCCAGTGGCAGCGAGGAAGCCGGATTGCCAGGGCCGGGAGAGGACGGCACACTGCCGGCACTGACGGCCATCGCCGGGCACGGCATGATGGATTCCCACGCCTACGACGACCTGCAAGAGCTGAGCGATACGATCGGCGGACGCGTCACGGGGTCGCCTGACTGTAGCCGCGCCATCGAATGGGGCCTGGCCAAGATGAAGGCTATCGGCCTTGAAAATGTCCACGCCGAGCACTGGCAGCTCTCGCGGGGGTGGGCTCGCATCTCCGCCAGCGCCGAAATCGTTTTGCCCATCCGGCGGCGGCTAACTGTGGATTCTATGGGTTGGGTAGGCTCGACACCGCCTGGGGGTGTGGAAGCCGAGGTTGTACCCGTTAACCTCTACAAACTGGATGGCGAGATGAAAGACCCATCCAAGTGGACGGGCAAGGTGCTGTTAATGGTCCAAAAGGGTGAGGCGCCCAAGGAGCGCCGTGATCTTTTCCTCAAATTTGGACCATTCCTCAAGGCGGCATATGCTGCTCACGCCGTCGCGGTGATTGGAGGCCAGGGTGGGGGCAAGGCCGCGGGGATGCACCTGACCCACACGGGGGTGCTGGGCTTCGATACCTATTACGACATTCCTGTGGTAAGCATGGCAGCGGAAGACCAAAACCAACTTGAGCGGCTCCTGGACCACCACCAACTAGTGCGGGTTAAGATCGACGTGCAGAACCAGACGACCCGCGGGCCCGTCGATACGGCGAACGTGGTCGGAGAGATTCGCGGCACCGAGCATCCCGAACAGGTGATCGTGGTAGGCGGCCACCTCGATTCCTGGGATCTCGCCGAAGGAGCGACGGACGACGGCGTGGGCGTGGCCACCACCCTCGGCGCAGCCCAAGCGATCCTTGAGAGCGGCTTCAAGCCCCAACGCACCATCCGCTTCGTCCTCTTTACGGGCGAAGAGGAGGGGCTGCTTGGTTCATTCGCCTACACGCGAATACACAAGAATGAAATGGCCAATCATGTCGCCGCCGTTATCCTCGACAACGGCCAGGGACCTGTGGTCAGTCTTAACCTGGGTGGCCGCGACGATCTCATCCCTGCCGTCAAGAAATTTGCCGAGAGTGTCAAAGCCTTCGGCGACCTGAAGGTGGATGACAACACGTCTTTCAGTACGGATTCTGGACCGTTCATCCTGGCCGGCCTGCCCGGCATCAACCTGGGCCAGGACTCGCCGGAGTACAAATACACGCACCACTCGGTTGTCGATACCTTCGACCACGTCCAGGCCGACTTGCTTACACGCGATGCTACGCTACAAGCCCTCATCGCCTTCTGGATTGCCGACCGCCCCGAGCGCCTCGCCAGCCCTTGCCCGCCGGAGAAGACAGCGAAAATGCTGGTGGACAAGAAGGAAGATCAATTTCTGAAGGCCTTCGGCCTGTGGCCGTTCGGAAACCTGGGTGCCGGCCAGCAAAGGGGGGGCTCAAGAGCGGACGAGTAGCGGGTATAAGACTTCTGGAACGCTCAACCACGGCCAGGAGTCGTCATCTCATGGCAGAAATGCCAGCTTAAGGCTGCGGTTGATTGGGATCGCAGCTTGCCCTCAGCATCCGGTGCGTCCGGCATCTCGCCTAGGGTCATAGGCGGGCACTGGCTGGCCTGAGCAGGTGGCGCAGCGCGCCCTCGAGCTCGGGAAACTGGAACCGGTATCCGGAGGAGAGGAGGCGAGCTGGCTCGACGCGTGCGCTAGCCAGCAACACCGCATCTGCCATCTCGCCGAAGGCTAGCCGCGCAGCAAACGCCGGTAGGGGAAGGATGGTGGGGCGCGACAACACCCGACCCAGGGTCTTGGTGAATTCGCGGTTGGTCACCGGATTCGGGGCGACGGCGTTCACCGGGCCACTCAGCTCCTCGCGCGAAAGCACGTGACGGATAACGCCCAACACGTCGTTGAGCGCAATCCAGCTCATATACTGCTTTCCGCTGCCAACCACGCCGCCCACGCCCAGCCGAAACGGGGTCAGCATCCGTGCCAAGGCGCCGCCAGTGGGGCTCAACACCATGCCGATGCGCAGGTTGACCACGCGGATCCCGCGGCTCAGGGCTGGCTCGGTCGCGGCCTCCCAGGCGCGGCATACTTCGGCCAGAAATCCTAATCCCGGCGGGCTCTCCTCGCGCAGCACTTCCTCGCCCCGGTCCCCGTAGTAGCCGACCGCCGAGGCACTCACCAGGGTCGGCGGTGGGTGCAAGGTTCGGGCCAGGGATTCACATAAGAGCCGCGTCCCCTTTTCGCGACTGTCGCGAATGCGAGCCTTCTCCTCCGCGGTCCATCTCTTGGCGGCGATGCTCTCCCCCGCCAGGTGAATGACCGCGTCAAACCCTTCCAGTGCCTGCTGGTCGATGGTGCCGGATGCAGGGTCCCAAGTTAGGAAATCCCCTGAGCCCAGCTCGCCGCGCACCAACCGGACCACGGCGTGCCCTTCCGCCCGCAGAGCGGGAACAAGCGCGGATCCGACCAAGCCACTTGATCCGCTGACCAGGATTCGCACCGGCTAGACCCTCGAACCGAAAAGCATTGTACGCCAGGACGGCTAAAGGCAGAAGAGTTCAATCAGGCTTGCCGCGGTGAGCAGCAAAAGAGGAATGGTGAACTTCTGAGGGATAGCCCGACCCCCTTCACGGTACCGCTCCGGCTTGCCAGAGATTCATACTGCGACGAACGGCGTGGAAGCCACAAACAAGAAGAGGGCAAGGACAGGTGAGGTTCCGAAGTTGTACTCGAAAAACCCTTCCACGAGGATAGAGAGCCATCCGGCAAGAGCCGCATCGGCGACCCAGCCGAGAGCGGCTGAGGGGTTACGCTCCTTGCGGATGTGCCATCCCAGCGCTCCCATCAACCACAGCCAGGCCCCCAGGGCTGGCAATCCGCGTTCCGCGCCAAGCTGGAGGTAATCGTTATGCAAATGCCCATGATAGCCCGCCATGGGCAATTGACCGAGTGGCAGGTAGTCAGCATAGACTTCGGGGATGTTGTCAGGACCAACGCCGAGCCAAGGGTGGTGCTTGATCATGTTGACGCCCACGCGCCACATCTCAAAGCGGATGCTGATGCTGGGGTCCCGAGCGGGATGCAGGACGCTGCGGAGGCGCTGGCGCAACAGCCCCGGAGCGCCCGCTACGAGGATCACCACCAGGATGGGTAGCGCCCAAAGCCACCGTCGGCGATGCCGCCACATAATGTAGAGGACGCCGGCGGCACACCCCAACCACACACCGCGTGTGAAATTCAAGACCAAGGAGGTCGCGACCAGGCAGAAGGCTACCCACCAGGCCAGGGCGTGGCTGCCTTGGGAAGCTTCAGCCGGGTGCGTCCTGGCCAGCGCTAGCGGTGAACCGCGCGTGCCTGGCGGAAATTTTGCGAGCAAGCACGCACTCATGGCTAGGAAGATCAGCATCTGTTGGCCACCGAAGTTCATCCAGTGGCCCATGAAGCCGTGAATGCGTTCGTTCGTCATATAGAAATAGACTTCGCCCGGATGATGCGCGCGGACGTCCAGGTATTGCCGGACGAACTGCACCACTCCCACCACTGCCGCAAGGGCGGCTTCAGCGAACAACGCCGCATAAAGAAACGCGAGGTGCCTTCCCCGGCGCACCAGGCTCGGTGTCAGCGCTAGGATGATGAACAGGATCAGCTTGCGGATGGCATGCCAGCCGATCCAGCGGTCCGTCGCCCCGAGGTCCGAAAGCAGCGTGGCCAGGCAGAAAAGGACGAGGGGAAGCTTGATGGGTGGAAAAACCAGCGTCGCCTGCTCCCGCAGCCACGCTCCACCGTAGACCAACAGAGCGGCAATGAGGAAACCCTCGGAGGCGGCCGTAGAAAACAGGACGGTCAGGACGGAGAGGCTAAAGAAGACTGAGGCCGTGCGCGCCAGAGGGGTTGGCGGCAACTCGGCCTTCGCCACAGCGGCGAAGTCAGCGAAGCGGCCCACGCCAGTGCCTGCCTTGTGTAAGAAGGAGGCGGCTAGCCCGCGCGCTGCCCCTGAATAGCCGGCCGCGATTGAAGATATCACGCCAGAGCAAGAATCGCGGGACCGCAGCCGTCACGATCACCTTGCCATTGTATTCCAGCTGTTCCAGCGCCCAGCCCGGTTCCCGTGGAAGAAGGCCGCCAGCGCCGGCGTGATGTCACCGGCAGGATAGGCCCGGAGGTCCTACAGGAGCTGCCATAGAAACCTGTCCGCGGCCGAAGACGTCCCGCGCGACTGACAGAAGGGCGCCATAATTCCCCTCCCAGACCGACCTCGCGGCCACCGGCACGCGGCGGCGCCACGCCGCTCCCGTCGCCCGCATCCGGCAGGCGCCGGGCAGGGTGGAAACAACATTCCGACGATCTAGCGCCCGCCACGCCCGAGAATCAGCGTTTTAAGCGTTCGGAAGATGATGAGCAAGTCGAGGCCAAGGGACATATGTTTGATGTAGTAAAGGTCGTAGGCCAGCTTGTCGGCGTTGTCCTCGATCGTGGCACAGTAACCGCGATTGATCTGGGCCCAGCCGGTGGCGCCGGGCTTCACGCTCCAGCGCTGCCGGTAGAAGGGGATCTTCTCCGCGCACTCCTGCTCCTGGCTCGGTACAAAGGGGCGCGGGCCGACAAAATGCATGTCCCCCCGCAGGATGTTGTAAAGCTGAGGTAATTCATCCAGGCGAGTGCGCCGCAGCCAGCGGCCTACCCTGGTGAAGCGCTCGTCATCCGGGCGGGCAGGTCGAAAATCTCCGTTGGCATCCGCACCCGCCTTCATAGTCCGGAACTTGTTGAGCATGAAGATGCGCCCCCCTTGGCCCACCCGCTGCTGCCGATAGATGATCGGGCCTTTCGAATCGAGCCGCACGGCGATGGCGATCACCACAAAGAGAGGAGCGGTAAGAATGAGCGCCGCGAGGGATAGGAGAAGAGAAAAGATCCGCTTCTGGGTCCGTCTGAGGTATGACACCTGGAAGCCAGGCGAAAAGAGAAGCCAGCTCAACCGCAAGGAGTCGAGCGCCACCTTTCCCGTCAGGGCCTCGTAGACGTCGGCACCATCCTGCACCCGGACACCGCGCGCCTTGAGGTCGAGCAGCAGTTCGACCGGAAGCCGACCGCGACGTTCGCCCAGAGTAATAATAACCTGCGCGACTCGTTCGCGCTGTAAAACGTCGGCGAGGCTTTCTAGCCCTCCCAAACAAGGCAGTCCATTGAGGCTATTGCTATCGGCGGGTGCTCCCAGGTATCCAACCAGTTTTACACCCCACTCAGAGCGTTGCTGGATCTCGGAAGCTAAGGTCTTGGCGAGCGGGCCGCTGCCAAATAGGACCGAGCGCACGGCAAAACGGTTGGAGGCGTTGAGGACCAGAAAAAGCTTTCGCCAAAGACCCAGCAGAAGGGCTGCCAGCCCCAAGGCAACGAGAAAGAGGCCCAGTTCCAGGCGGCTTTGCGGAGCAAAATAATAGATTGCCGCCATAATGACGCAGCCCGTGCCAAGCACCTGGATGAGTCGCGTGACAATCTCGCGCGGGCTGGTCAGAATGAAGGAGTCGTAGAGGTCGTAATAATACATGCAAAGCAGGAAGACACCTCCTGCGATAGCGATGCGGTACCATCCCGCCTGGCCGAACATGCCACTTGAAGTGGAACCAAAGCGGATCAGCCCAGCCGCCAGGAAAGACGCGCAGAGGATTAGCGTCTCCCCTGCCAGGAGGATAAGCGTGCGGACAGGATAGTAAACGTTAAAAAGGCGGACCACCGCGTCTTGCTCTCACTCGCTTTCGCCCGCCGCCGTCCCCGACCACCTCTCACTGAGTAGGCGAGCTTAAGATGCGCAAAGCCTCATACGGACATCGCCACCGGGCGTCTGCGGTCCGCCCGGGCCCAGAGAGATGTCGATGTACCGATCACTGCTTTTACCACAGCTCGCGCGGGAAGAGCAAGGAACCCCCGTCTCTCGTCTGTCCCGCCGTTACCAAAACCCGGCTGTTTGCGCCGCTGATTCTCACTGACGTTTCGCTTGGAACCGACCCCATTGTCTCCTTAGGAAAAAGGCGTTGGCCAGCTATGCATTTACCCGCTTCGTTCGGCGTTCAGAAGGCAGGCCTCGAGCGTCTCCAACAGTTCTCGTGCGTTAATGGGCTTCGAGACATAGCCGTCCATGCCGGCGGCCAGGCATTGTTCCCGGACGCCCGCGATGGCGTGGGCGGTGAGAGCTATGATTGGTATGCGTCCGCCATTCTTGGCCTCGCGCTCCCGAATCGCCTTGGTTGCCTGGTAGCCGTCCATTTCCGGCATCTCCAGGTCCATTAGGATGGCGTCTGGCGTCTGGCTTTGGACGGCTTCGAGAGCTTCCAGTCCGTTGCGCGCCCAAATCACCCTGTAACCGCCACCTTCCAGCAGACGCGCCGCGTACTTTTGATTTACGGGGTTGTCTTCGACCAGCAGAACACACCCTGGTCTGCTCACTTTGGCCTCGCGGAGTGAGTGGCGGGTTATCACGTGCTGAGGCTGCTCGAGCGGTAGGGTTCCTACAACTTGCAGGATGGCCGCGCGCAGTTCGCTCCTACGAACGGGTTTCATGAGGTAGGCGGCCACGCCGAGTTCCCGGCAGCGTGCGGCGTCGCCGCGCTGGCCGGCCGACGTCAGCATGATCACGGGGGAGTGCGACAATTCCGGGCTGCGGCGCAGGTCTTCCACGAACTCGAAGCCATTCATCCCGGGCATGTGGGCGTCGGCGACAATGAGGTCCACAGGCTCACCGCTGTCCCTGGCCTGACGCAGGTAATTCAGGGCTCGCCCGCCGCTCTCTACCGCGATAACTTTCATACCCAGTTGCTCCAGCAAGCCTACCAAGCTGCGGCGGCTGATGGCATTGTCGTCGATCAGCAAGGCCCGGCGGTTCACGAGGCTGGTGGTTTGGTGGGCCGCGGCGGGAGCCGGCGCTGCCGCCCGGCTAAAGGGCACCGTAAAATGGAACGTACTGCCCTGCCCGACCTGGCTTTCGACCCAGATACGGCCCTGCATCATCTGCACGAGACGTGATGAGATCGAAAGCCCCAGACCCGTCCCGCCGTACTTCCGCGTGGCCGAGCTGTCCACTTGGGTGAAGGCATCGAAGATCATCCCCTGTTTCTCGGGCGCGATTCCAATACCGGTGTCGGATACTGCAAAGTGCAGCGTCGCGCCCTCGCCTTGGGTTGAGTCGACGCTTACGCGCAGCACCACCTCGCCCCGTTCCGTGAACTTTACCGCGTTGCCTAGCAAGTTCACGATGACTTGGCGGAGGCGAGTAGGATCGCCCGACACCATTTCCGGAACACTCGCTTCTACCTCACAAATCAGCTCGAGCCCCTTCTCTTCGGCCCTTTGAGCAAAGTGGCGAACCGTTTCCTCCAGGCTGTCGCGGAGATTGAACGGCACACTGTCGAGGTCTAGGAGGCCTGATTCAACCTTGGAGAAGTCTAGGATGTCATTGATGATCGTGAGCAAGTCATCCGCCGACGTCTTGACCAGCTCAAGGTATTCTCGCTGCTCGTCTGTCAGCTCAGTTTCCAGCGCCAACTGGGTCATCCCCAGGATTCCGTTCATCGGCGTCCGAATCTCGTGGCTGACGTTGGCCAGAAACTCGCTCTTGGCGCGATTGGCCGCCTCGGCTGCTTCCTTGGCCTTCGTAAGTTCCTTCATGGCCAGCGTCAGGTCTGCCGTCCGCTCTTCGACGCGCCGTTCCAGCTCGTCGCGGGATTTGCGGATGGCCTCTTCGGCTTCCTTGCGCGCCGTGATGTCCTCCGCGATTCCCACTGTCCGACATATCTGCCCCTTCTCGTCGCGAACGGGGAACGAACGATCCCAGATCCACCGAGTGGATCCGTCGGGACGAACGATGCGATACTCCCTCTCCGATGCCAAACCTTGGGCTTGCTCCTGCATCATGGCCTCGGGAATCTCACGATCGTCCGGATGCACGCACCGGGCCCAGGCATAGCGATCGTTGTAGAGGCTCTCACAGGGACGTCCCCAAATCTCGTCGTACGCCGGACTGACGTAGAGCAGCCGCCCGCCCGCCCCATCGGCCATCCAGAAGACCTCGCGAATGTTCTCTGCAAGCTGCCGGAACTGCTCCTCGCTCTCACGGAGCTTGATTTCGGCACGCTTGCGTTGCTCGATCTCCTCGCGCAGGGCGCGAGTCCGCTCGTCCACCAGTTCCATGAGCTCTTTCTGCCGGGTTCGGAGCTGCCTCACCCGCAGCCGGTAGGCTCCGCAAGCGGTCAGAAGGCCTAGCGCGCCGCAGAGTCCGTAGAAGACACGAGTCTGGTAGAAGTGCGGCTCAAGGGTCAGCTCCAGGAGGGCGCCAGACTCGTTCCACACACCGTCGCCGTTCGCGGCTATCACGTGGAATCGATAACGACCCGGGGGAATGTTCGTGTAATAGGCTACGCGGCGCGGCCCAGCGTCGATCCAGTCCTGGTCGAACCCCTCGAGCCGGTACTTGAATGTGACGCGCTCGGGAGCAAGCAAGGTGGGGGCTGTGAAGTGAAACTCCAGCCGCCCACTTCCAGGAGGGACGCGTACTGCTCCTTCCGGGCTGAGCAGCTTTCGGTCAGCCAGCGCGTCTTCGATCACGACCGGGGGTGGCAGGAAATTCTTATGCAGCTTTGCGGGGTTGACCGTTGCCAGCCCCCTTTGGGTAGGGAAGCAGAGCGTTCCATCGGCCCGCCTCCAGCCCGCTGGTTGAAATCCGCCGTTGCACTCCTGGCTTTTCATCCCGTCCAACGTGCCATAAACCGTACAGGCCACACGGTTGGCTCTGCCTTCGGCAAACTCGTCGAGCTGGGCCTTCGCGACCGTGAAAATGCCCCGGTTGCAGCTCATCCACAGCTTGCCGTGGCCATCGTCTAAGATGGCGAACACCTTGTCATCGTAGAGGCCGTCGGGGGTGCCGAAATTAGTGCACCTTCCGTCCCGAAAGCGGCATAAACCTCCGCCGTTCGTGCCTAGCCAGAGTGTGCCGTCAGGCTCCCCCTCGATCGCCCAGACTACGTCATTCGGCAGACCGTCACGCGTGGTGTAAGCGGTAAACTTCCCGTCCTGGCACCGGTTTAGTCCTCCCCCGCCGGTGCCAATCCACAGAGTCCCCCGCGTATCTTCGTAGAGCGCAAGCACAAAATCGTTGGAAAGGCCGTCCTTCGAAGTGTATGTGGTGAACTTATGTCCATCGAACCGGCTCAGTCCGCCGCGCGTGCCGACCCATAGGCGGCCCTTGTGGTCGACATAGGAACAAAGAACAATGTTGCTGGCGAGGCCCTGTTTCTCCGTGTAGAGGGTAAAGCGCCCATTGTGAAGCCGGTCCAGCCCCTTGCGGGTGCCCACCCAAAGGTCGCCCGCCGGGTCTTGCGCGATAGTTAGAACCAGACTGTCAGCCAGCCCGTCCTTCGTCGTGAAAGCATGAAAACGACCGTGCTGGAAATAATTCAGCCCGCCGGCCTTGGTCCCAACCCATAAGTTGTGGTCGCGATCTTCCAAGACGGGAAGAACCACATCGTCAGATAGACCTTCCTGGCGGGTATAGGTGGTGAATTCCGCATCCTTGAGCCGGCTGAGTCCTCCCCCGCCCATGCCGACCCAAAGGCTTCCCTCGCGATCCTCGAGAACTGCCCATACGTCCGCTGAGAAACCGTCCTTGGGCGTGAATGTACTCAGCTTGCCCGAGCGCCACCGCGCAAGTCCATCGCTGGTACCGATCCAAAGGGTGCCAGTGCGGTCAGCGTACAGGGACCAAACGTTATTGCTGGGTAGTCCGTTGCGAGCCGTCAGGTTAGTGAATCGGCCGTCACGATAGGCACTTAAGCCTCCGCCCTCCGTGCCAATCCACAGTGTGCCTTGCTGGTCGAATGCCAGTGACCTAACGTAGTTCGCCGACAGGCCATCCCCTTTTCGGTAGACCGTTATTTTGCCGTTCTTTAGGTGGTCAAGTCCGTCGCGAGTTCCGATCCACATGCTGTCGTCGGGGCCCTCTCGAACGGCGAATACTGAATCATTGGAAAGGCCCCCTTGCGCCGTCGAGTAGACGGTGAACCTGCCGTTTTCCAGCCTGTCTAGACCCCCTCCGTCGGTGCCGATCCAGAGACGGCCGGAGCGATCCTGGCACAGACTCAAAACCACGTTGCTGGACAACCCCTGCGAGGTGGTGTACGTGTCGAATCGTCCCCGATGCAACCTAGTCAGCCCGGCGTTCGTGCCGATCCACAAGGTGCCGTCGGGCTCAGCCAGCAAAGCGGTCACGGTGTTGCTTCTCAGCGCCGGCGTATTGCCTTTGTCGAAGACGGCAAAGCGGATTCCGTCAAAGCGGGCGAGGCCTTCTTCCGTGCCCAGCCAAAGATAACCGTCACTAGTCTGAGCCAGCGCTAGTACCGTGTTCTGTGGTAAGCCTCGGTCTGTCAGCCAGACGTCGCGCGTATATTGGGCGAGAGCTTTGGTTGGATCCAGGCTGGCCGCAGGTCGAGCAGGAAGCAGGGAAAGAACGCACAGCGAGAGAGGCGTTACGCCACGGTGGCGACGCCATGCTGTTCTACGTCTTGTCGGCACCTGCGTATCGCTCCGGTCAGTTCTTGGGGTTGGACGGGCTCGGCAGACCATTGTACATATAATATAGTATCTAATCAATAACGCGCGTTGGGATCCGAGGGTCTCCTCGCACGAGCCTTCTCCTGGGCTCTTTCAATAATCGTATTCGTTTATCCTAAATATAGAAATGCGTATTGAAGAGTGCGATCATGCGAACCCCTTTGAGGTTTATGGTCCTGCTCTAACATCCTGCTTTTTTAATAGGATAGATGAGGATCACGCCCCGCGTAATCTGCTGGGGTTTTTGGAACAGCAGTTGCCGTGTGTCAAACGGGTCTTGTGCTGCTACTGGTGGCGCGAGGCCTGGAAATTAGACCCAACACCCGACGCTAAGGGGGAACAGAGTTCCCCCTTTTTTTTTCGAGCGTGGTTCTCAGGCTTGCTGAGTTGTTCGCTGGCCCGTGACCAGTCCTGGCCGCAAACCCGTTTAGGTTCTCTTCCATTAACGAATAGGGAGACGAGGCTCAGCCCTCAGCTCGCCGTCCCTGAAGAAGTCGATTCGGCGGGCGAGAATGCTCGGCAACATACGGCACAAAATGCTTCGAACCGGCATCGTAGCGGACAAGCTCCCTGCGATCCTGGTCACCCACAAAAGAAGATTTGATGGCCACGCAATCCGACCAAAGGGGTGAAGAAGGCCCCGAAACTCGGCCAAGTGTGCAAGAGGGATGGCCTGCTGTTGAGCAGCCTGCGTAAACCCGTCCCCTCGCGCAGAGCCCAGAGCCCGACAGCACCCTCCTCGAGCGGTAAACGAAGTGCTCCCCATCGGGCGTCCAGACGCCGCAGGATACTCCCCATCAGCCAGGTTTTGGCTGGTTTGGAACCCGATACCAAGGGTGGACTTAGTGCCATCCGCGGCCGCCTCCCAGAAGGGCAGCGAGGACTAACAATGGCCAAACCAGAAGCCGAGCTGTGCGCTGACCATCTCGGGTCAGCTGGTCTGCGCGGTAATCGGCATTAGTGACAGGGCACTGTGGGTTGATCAGTTCAATGGCACTTCCTGGAGCGGGTGGACCAGGCTGGGGAACACCGCGATCGGCGCTCCCGCTTGCGCGACGCTCGGGACCGGGAAAGTGGTTTGCACTATCGTCGAGGTGAACAACAAGGCCTTGAGCCTCACAGGGCCCTAGCCAAAGCCGGCAACGGAGCAAGGGCCAGTCCACAGCGGATTCAGCGTGGAACGATCGGTGACTTCCCGTTTGTGCTCCCCATAAGCTTAATCCGGCTATTCACGGCATCAACTCGTGGGTGGTCCCAGAATCAGGTTGTCAATCAAACGGGCCGGACCCACGCGGGCGGCTACGAGTGCGACGCAGCCTGCGTCAAGCCGCGAGACAAACCGCAACTGGGCGTCCGTGAGGGCCACATACTCCGGCTTAACCCTGGGCTCAGCGGCCAGGACTCGTCGCATCTCCTCCCGCACTTTCGAGGCATCCCTTTCACCGGCGGCAAACAGCTCCTGGGCGTGCGCCAAGCTGCGGTAGAGAGCACAAGCAGCGCGCCGGTCCTCCGGGCCCAAGTAAGCATTTCGCGAGCTGAAAGCCAGCCCATCCGGCTCGCGGATGATGGGACAAAGCACCAGCTCCACCGCAAGGTTAAGGTCTTCGACCAGCTTGCGGATGACCAGAAATTGTTGGAAGTCCTTCTGCCCGAAGTAGGCCACGCTGGGCTGCACTAAGTTGAAAAGCTTCAGGACGACAGTAGCCACCCCCCGGAAATGCCCAGGACGCGCGGCACCTTCCAGGATCCGGGCCATCCCTCCGGGATCGACGAAGGTCTCGAATCCGGGCGGATACATCTCCTCTGCCTGCGGCGCAAAGACGGCATCCACCTTGTAGGGCTTGAGCAGCTCAAGGTCGCGATCGAGGTTCCGCGGGTACTGCGCCAGGTCTTCTCCCGGGCCAAACTGTGTTGGGTTGACGAAGATAGATACGACGGTGGCACTACATTCCGCGCGGGCACGCCGCACCAGGCTGAGGTGGCCCTCATGCAACGCGCCCATGGTCGGGACCAGGCCGACCTGGCGGCCGGATTCCTTAAGCTGCCGCGCCACTCGTCGCATCTCGTTCAAAGAGACAATGAAGCGGGTGGCCTCAGTAGCCGGCCGTTGATCTTCGGCACCTTGCCCTGTCTGATTGTGGTGAGCTGGCCGTACGTCGCCCGAGTAAGAAAGATTGACCATGCCTGCTTGAACTGCCACAGGACCACCGAGCGCGGCGGCTTTGCCGCCTGCAAGGCTGGTGCTGAGCATGGCAACAGCACCCTACCAGTCTTATCGCACCGGCAGCGCTGCCGACACCGGCGCGACGGCTTCTCTCCCCAGCTGCTCGCGGAGCGCAGCCGGCAAGTGGTACGACTCCGCGTCGCTAGGAAAACGCCCGGCTGCCACATCGCCCCGGAATCGTGCCAGCGCTTCCCGCGCGGCGGAGCCCAGGTCCGCATAACGGCGCACGAACTTGGCTGGAGGACGCAGCGTGAGGCCGAGGAGATCATGCAGCACGAGTACCTGGCCGTCGCAATCGGGGCCGGCCCCGATGCCGATTGTGGGGATGCGCAGCCGGCGGGTGATCATCGCCGCGAGCTCGCGCGGGATACCCTCCAGCACCAGAGCGAAAGCGCCCGCATCCTCAATGGCTTGCGCGTCCGCCAGCAGCTCACTGGCAGACTCGAGTGTCTTCCCCTGCACGCGATAGCCACCCATGGCGTGCAGGGACTGCGGCGTGAGGCCAATGTGTCCAACGACGGGAATCTCCGCGTCCACTAGGCGGCGGATCTGCGCAAAGCGCTTCTTGCCGCCTTCCAACTTTACGGCTTCCGCGCCGGCCTTCATGTACTGGATGGCAACGCGAAGCGTGTCTTCTTCCGTCACGTGAAAGGCGCCGTAGGGAAGGTCGCCGATCAGCAGCGCCCGGCGGACGCCACGCCGCACTGCTCGCAGATGGTGCAGCATCTCTTCGGAAGTCACCGGCAAGGTGGATTCGTAGCCCAGTACCACCTCGGCCAGGGAGTCGCCGACCAGTACCAGGTCGATGCCAGCTTCATCCACGAGCCAGCCGGTGGGACAGTCGTAGGCGGTCAGGCAGGTGATCTTCTCCCCGCGCAGCTTGCGCTCGAGGATGAGAGGAACTGTGACTTTGCTCACGGCCTCTTTCGGGTCCATGGCAGCCTCCTGCATACGCTAGCGAGTGGACAGGAGACGAGCACTCCGATGCGGTTTCCCCGCACGATGGCAGAGCCTCTTTCCTTCGTCGCCCGCCGATGCAATGAAAAACCCTCTCTGCCATAGGATCCGTGAGTCAGCGCTCGCGATACACTGATCAGGAGGCCCGAGAGGGCCTTCGCTCGCCTGGACAGAGAGGGTTAACTTGCCGGGCGCCCCGCCGCCGGCATCTCGATGCCGGCAAACTGACCAAGCGTCCCGTTGATCCCTGACCGTCTCAGTCCGCTGCCGCGGATCCAAGCGGCAAAAAATACTGCGTTCCTCGGACCGGCTGGCTCAGGCGCCGCAGCAGCTCCTGCAGGTCCTCGTTCCGGTGGATGAAATCCATCTCGGACGTGTCTACCACCAGCAGGTCCGAAGCATTATAGCGAAAGAAGAAGTGCTCGTACGCCCGCACCACTTCCTCCAAATACTCCCCGGAAATCTTGTGTTCCGCCGGCACGTTCTTGCGGGCGATGCGGGCCTTCAAGGTTTCCGGTTTCGCCTGTAAGTATACCACCAAGTCGGGAATCGGGACCTGCCCGGCTAGCAAGCTGTAATACTCGTCATAGAGGCGCAGCTCCGCATCGTTTAGGTTGAGGCAGGCAAAGATCTTGTCCTTTTCGAAGAGGTAGTCGCTGATCACCACGCGGTCGGCAGTAGCGGCGAGGTCGAGTGCCCGCCACTGCTTATAGCGTTGCATTAGAAAGTAGAGCTGTGCCTGAAAGGCGGCTCCGGGCCGGTCGCGATAGAAGGCCTCGAGGAACGGGTTATCCTCGACGTCGCGCAGCCGCACCGCATGAAGCCTCTCCGCCAAGAGATCGGCCAGGCTCGTCTTACCGACGCGCAGCGGACCCTCGATGGCGATGAGGCGCGGCGGATTGAAGCGAGGCGCGAGAGCCACAGCTGCCTCCGAACAGCAGGCGATGAAGTCTGAAGCCTTGCAGGACAAGTGTAAAGGAAAAAGTGGGGGGAAGTTGCCCGGCGAGGGCAGCCGTCCGGGTAAACGGTCGGAGCCGGAGAGGCCAAGGCGGGTGCCCCTGAGCAACGCGCCACGCGGGCCGAAGATCGGTGTTCGAGCTCACAGCGGTCGAAACTTGACCACCTGGCTGCGGTCTTCAGTTTGCTGCAGCATCTCGAGCACGGTCTGGCGAGTCACCGGATGCCGCACTTGGGGCGCCAGGTCGCGCAGCGGAACAAGCACGAAGCGACGCTCGCCCAAACGCGGATGGGGAATCGTCAGCGCCGACGACTGCAGAACTGCATCGGCATACAACAGGATGTCAATATCGATCGGACGCGGGCCGTTGCAAACCCCCGGACGGCGGCCCAGCTGGCGCTCAACCGCCTGGCACGTCCGCAGCAGGCGCAGCGGCATGAGGTCCGTCTCCCCTTCCGCGACGCAGTTGAGAAACCACGGCTGGCTGGCGAAACCAACGGGTTGCGTCTTGTAGAAACTGGAGACCCGGCGCAGCGGCACCCCTTCGCGAGTCAGCATTTCAAGCGCCTGCAGCAGGTGCCCGAGCCGATCACCCCTGTTGGAGCCGAGGGAGAGATATACCAACTTCATGGGACTAGCGGCACTTCAGTCGCCCATCGGCGCTCTTGGAGCGGTCACTATTTCTACGCCTACTGCGTCGTGATCCGAAAGCGGCACCGCGCGGCCTTCCCTGACGTCGTGAATCACCACCGGGTTTTGGCAGCGTACCCCGCGCGTTGCAAACCAGTCCAATTTTAACGGGCACCGGCCAGCATGGTGGCGGAGCGACCAGCGAATAAAGGCGAAGCACCAAGCAGGTACCCATTCGCCCAGGTTGGCGCGCGTCTTGAGATCGTAGGCGTCGTAGGAAACGGTCCGCTCGCCCAGGCAGTTGCAGCGTTGATAGTCGAAGCCCCGCTCCTCGAGCAGCCGGAAGAGCCGGCGCTCGAACCATCGATCAGGGTGCAGGTAATGGTTCCGAATCACGTTATCCACGCCCATCAGCACTCGCAGCCAGTATCCCATCACCGCGGGAAACACCGCGGACGAATTGTAGGTGCTGGTGTTCCAATCGCCACCGATGATGACGCGGGGAGCATCACCAACGGCTTCGATGACATCGCGCATCTGTGCGGCACGGTGGCGCTGGCTGGAGTTGGCGTCCAAGTGAACACAGACTGCCTTCAGCGGATAGTTGGGGAAATCGATATCGGCGACAATAGCCGTCTGGCATCCCAGCCGCTTCTCGCGTCCCGCCATCTTATCGATACCGTTCTTCAGATGGACAGGACGGACACCACGGATAGGATAGCGGCTCAGCACGGCGTTCCCGTGTAAGCCAAGCTCGTTCTCGCCTCCGACGTGGTGTTCCACGCCAGCGCCCTTCGCCAAGTTCAGGTAGCAGGGTACGAAGGCATAGCACAGGCCAAGCTCTCTGGCCAGGGTTTCCGCTACGTTGCGGTTGCCGGAGCGCGCCATGCCCAGATCAGTTTCCGTGAGAAGCAGCAAGTCACAATCGCGAAGGTAAGGGTGGGTACGGAATGCTTCAATCTGGCCGTCCAGTTCCGTGCCGCGCTCAATGTTCCAGGCTAGGATGCGGTAACGGTCGCGAGCCGGCGCCACACTTCGCCTGAAATCTCCCACTTCGGCGGTCTCCAGCACCGTTCGGATGTCCTCCTCGATGGCCCGGTAGCGGGGAAGACACAGTAGCTCGGCAGTGGAATTACATGCTGCTAGCTCCGCGAAGTGGGGCGCGATACGCTCGCGGATTAGGCGGCGGATCTGCTCGGTGGTGTCGACGGGTGGTGGCTGCGAGGTTCCCGACCACGTTTTTTCAATAACTTGGTGGCTTTGAACCTGCATGTTTGATTCTCGCTCGCTTCCTAAGCTCTTCGCCTCTCGCCACCGGGTTTTCCGCCGTCCTCAGTAGCTTCGATGGCTTATTTTCAATAACTTAGCGGCTTCGAACCGCCAAAAAAACGCTCTCCTTGGCTCGGACTGGCTCGGCCGATCCGGCAATCCTGAGACCGTCCCGACTGCCTTTAGTGTTTTCAATAACTTGGTGGCTTCGTTCCTCAAGAAATCCACCCTTGCTTCCTGCCGAAGCCGTTCCCGCGCCCGTCAATCCCAGAGGGTTGGTACAGCCCCGCGCGGCATCGGCAACTGCAGCAGGTCGTATGCTGGCTGGTTAGCCCGGCGGCCCAGCCGGGTGCGACTAATGAACCCTTGCTGAAGCAGATAAGGCTCGACCATATCCACCAGGGTCTCCACCTCCTCGTTCAGGGTAGCCGATAGGGCCTCGACTCCTACAGGTCCACCGTGGTAGTGGCGGATGATGGTGCTCAGGAAGCAGCGGTCAAGGTCGTCGAGCCCGTGCTCATCGACTCCTTCGAGCCGCAGGGCTTCGCGAGCTACCTCCGCGGTAATCTGTCCCGCCGCTTTCACCTCGGCGTAATCGCGCACGCGGCGGAGGAGGCGGTTCGCGATGCGTGGCGTTCCGCGGGCGCGGGCTGCAATTTCAGCCGCGCCGGCTTCATCAATCGGCGCGCCGAGGATTCGAGCGGACCGCAGGATGATTTGGCGCAGCTCGTCTGGTGTGTAAAAGTCCAGGTGGTAGAAAAGACCGAAGCGGTTGCGCAGCGGGGCGGAAAGGCTGCCAGCGCGTGTAGTAGCTCCGATAAGGGTGAACTTCTTGAGTGCGTATGGGATGGTCTTAGCAAACGGGCCCTTATCCACCACGAAGTCAACCCTAAAATCTTCCATCGCCGGGTAGAGAAATTCTTCTACGTTCGCTGGCAGGCGATGAATCTCGTCGATGAAGAGCACGTCGCCTTGGCCGAGGTTGGTAAGAATGCCGAGCAGGTCACCCGTACGCTCGAGCGCGGGTCCGGAGCTGGTGACGATCCTTGACCCCATCTCATTGGCGATGATGTAGGCCAGAGTGGTCTTGCCGAGGCCGGGCGGTCCGTAGAAAAGGGCGTGCTCAAGGGGTTCGCCGCGCTTTCGGGCGGCCTGAATGGCGATCGAGAGTTTGTCGACGACACCCCGCTGACCGACGTACTCAGCGAGCGTCGGGGGACGCAAACTGCGGTTAAAGCTTTCCTCCTCCTTGGATATCAACTCAGGCGAAACCAGCCGCTCACGTGCCATAAAGAGCGCTCCCCCTGCAGCGAAGTAAATCTCTCGACTCCCTGTTCGCTATTTCCCCTCGGTTCGCTCGCCCTCCTGCTGGCGCTGCTCGAACACCTTGTGCAGAAACTCCTCGACGGACTTCAACCCCTTATGGCGGGCGAAGACCTCCGCCACCATGCGCTGGGCTTCGCCACGCGAGTATTCAAGCTGCTCCAGCACCTGCAAGGCCTCGGCCTTAAGCTCGGCGACGGATTCGCGTTCGATGGAGAGCGGTTCTTCGCTGGGCGCCAGCGCAAACTTGGCCATCCTGCCGCGCAGCTCGGTAACAATGCGTTCCGCAGTCTTGGCGCCAACGTAGGGGAGCCCTTTCAGGAAAGCTGTGTCACCGCGCTCGATGGCCCTGGCTATTTCGTTGATGGGCTCGACCAAACACTTGAGTGCCTTCGCGAAGCCAACGCCTGGGACGGTAGTAAAAGTTTCAAAGAACTCGCGGTCCAGCGGATCCAGGAATCCCACCAGCTTGGGCGTTAAATGGCCGCCGCCCAGCCCTCCATCGATGTAATAAATCGTATAGAGCGTCAGCGGGTTGCGGCGCTCGTTCTCGGCCGACTGACGCAAACGCGCGGCAATGCCCGAAGGTACCAGCACTTCATAGCAGAGAGCGCCGGCGCGCAACACCAAGGAGTTGCGCCGGATGCGGTCATAGAGAACTTCGCCGGTGATTTCCGAGATCAAGCTGGAGCTTCCTCAAAGCATTGCTTGGTTCGCGAACCAGCCGCGACAGGTGCTGTCGCAGCCCGCCGACGACTCTTGGCTCCTGAGCCAATATTAGAGCTACAGGCCGGCAGTGCGGGCTGCCTGACTCCGCTTCCCTAAACGGTTGCCGTTTGCCGTTTGCCCGCTAGACCTTAACCGGCCGGTCCTCCTGGCACGAACGGTAAATGGCCTCAATCAGCTTCTGGTCACGCAGCCCTTCCTCGCCCGGAGTCTTCGGCTCACGGTCTTCGAGGATGCACTCCGCCAAGTGGTCCGCCTCGCGCATGAACTGACGAGGAGCCGGGTCGTCGGCCGGCTGGTCGATAGGCGGCTCGCCCTGGGTATCGGCGCGGAGATGGAGCCCTTCATAGGAGAAGGCGGGATTGATCTCCAGCCAGCCGCGCGACCCCATGGCGCGGCAGAAGCTCCCGGAGCCATTCGATCCGTAGGTGGTCCAGCAACTGGCCAGCACGCCGGAAGGGAAGCGCATGGTCCACGCCAGGTTCTCCTCAACTTCATTGAATCGCCCGTCATGGTCGATCACTGACCAAGTGGCGCTCACCTCTACCGGCTCCTCGCCTGTAAGATAGCGGCAGGCCTGAAGGCTGTAGATGCCCACGTCAACCAGCGGCCCACCGCCGGCCATCTTCTTGTTCAGCCGCCACTCACCGGCAGCGATGTTGAATCCCAGCGAGCTGTCGAGCATCTCCAACCGCCCCGCGTATCCCTGGCGCAGCAGGTGGATGGCGTGCAGGTGGGTAGGCTCGTACTGGCAGCGGTAGGCAATCATCAGCTTGCGCTTCGCCTGGCGGCAGGCTTCGATCATTCGCTCGCAGTCGGCTACGGAGGTGGCCATCGGCTTTTCACAGAGCACATGCTTGCCAGCCTGGGCAGCCCGGATGGTGTATTCCGCGTGCATGCTGTTGGGCAGGGCGATGTAAACGGCATCGATTTCGCTGTTGTGCGCGATTTCGTCGTAGTTGTCGTAGCTGTAGATGTTCCGCCGCGGAATCCCGTACTGGTCGGCCATCTTTTCCGCCTTATCGCGGTGGCCGCTCACCAGGGCTGTCAGGCGCGAGCGCTGCGAGATCCGTACCCCGGGCATGAACTGCCCCATCGAGATCCGGCCCAGCCCGACAATGCAGTAGCCAATGCGACGCTGACTGGAAGACTGCTGCTCGATGCCAAGATCAGCGGCCGCCGAAACCGGGCCCAGGCGGAGCGCTGCCGCCCCTAACCCCGCGCGCTTCAGAAAGCTTCTTCGCGATGAATTCATAGTGACGCCGCACTCCGCGAGCCGGACACGTCAACAGCGTATAGAAACGCTGGCCATTCCACAATAGGCGGCACAGCCGTGATTTGGGAGACTGGCTGGGCTACCGCCGCTTGCCATTTTCCTCTTGCCGTATTGACTCTGCGTAGCAAAGCGCCGCAGCCAGGGCATCCGCCACGTCGGGCGGATGGGGCGTCGTTCCAAGGGAAAAGTAGTGTTGAATCGCGCGTTGTACCTGGAGCTTGCTCGCATTGCCATTGCCCGTCACGGATTGCTTGATACGCTTGGCGGACATGCTGGCTACCGGGACTCCCGCCATCTGCGCGGCCAGACAGATAACGCCGCGGGCGTGGCCCATGAGGACCGACGTGCGTGGATAGGCTGCATGGCCATAGACCTCCTCGAGGCAGACGCGGACCGGACGAAACTCCCGGATAATGTCGCCTACGCTGGTAAACAGCGATTCGAGCCGTGCCGGAAACGATTCCTTACCAGCGCGCGGCAAACGAATCACTCCGGCCTCCACCAACCGGACCCCCCCGCCTCGGCGCGCCACTACGCCGTAGCCGGTCACGTTCAAGCCCGGGTCAATGCCCAGGATGTAGGCCGGCTTTGCTCCCATCGAAGCGATTGTATTCGCCCTGGGGCTAGTGAGGCTAGCCCGTCTTTGTACTGAAAAATTCGTCTTGTTGACAAACCGCGGGGGAGTTTAGTATTCGAGGGATAGTAGGAGCATTTCCATTCCTCAGAGAATGACTATGACCAAACCACTATCGAAAGCCAAGCTCGGGTTGATCCTGCTACTTGGGTAGTTCTCGGGAGCTTTGCCGGAGTCCGCAACGGCATTGCTGCCTGTGATATTCCCGGCATCGGTACTGTGACAAGCTGTGACGACGGTGCATTCTGTCCCCCTAGGAACCCCGCCGGAACCTGCTCCCGCTTCGTCTGTTCGGGGTCTGGCTTTTGCGGTCCGAACTGTGGAGAGTTGTGATGCTGACGGTTGCTTCGAGGAACTGTGGACCAATTGCTCAGGGCAGTGCACGCTTTGAGATTCCCTCACGAAACGTCGGGCTCCAGTCTGATTTCACGTTCGTGCCTCGTGGTAAGTGTGCGCGGCTGAGCATCGCGAGGTGTTTATAAAAGTAACTGATCGACTCATGCGGGTCCTTCAGTGGAAGCAAAAGGGGGCTCTGCTCCTGGCTGCACTAGGTGCGGCGCTTCTCTGTTTCTATGTCTCACGATCCTTGACGATCGTGCGAATGGCCCGAGCGCAAGCCTTTGTCACGCCCTATACGTTGGAAATCGACACGTTCAACTTCGAGACCAATCCCGCCGGGGAGCTTATCAGTAAGAAGATCGAGGCGCGGCGGGGAGATGGCACCTGGGCTGGCGAAACGACGTCCCTAGGAAAGCTAGGTTTAGAGGCAGGCGAAACGGTGCGCCGGATTGTCTTTACCGATGGGCGAAGCTTGCTCCTGGCAGATTCCATTGCGGCTAAGACTACATACCCAAGAATGCCTGCGGAACGCGTCGCCGCCATGAAAAAGGCTTTAGTTGAGCCGCGAGCGGACTGTACTTCGCCCGGTTTCGTTGCCATTGGCTCTGCGGTCGTCGCCGGGCAGCAGGCGACAGTCGTGGTTCATAACGAGCCGTCCAAAGGTTCGGGAGGTGCGACTCAAAGGTTGACGGAGTGGCGGATTCGAGCTCTTAGCTGCCAGCGCATACAGTTTCGCCTGGAAGAAGCCCAGGCCGATGGCTCGTGGAAGTTGGTGGCCGAGGGCCGGCCGGTGAGCTTGACCCTGGGAGAACCTGATCCCCGGTTGTTCGAGGAGCGCGCCGGCTATGTGGAGCTAAAACCCTCTGAGCGGGTTCGACGCCAGCTCACCAGGCTGGGTCATCCGGAGGCAATGGCTGACTGGGCCAAATGGGCGGAGCGCCAAGACAAGCTGTCACACGGCAGCGGGTGCCACCTCGGGCGCTTCGGACAACCATTGATGCGACCGGCACCATCACGCTCCCTCCCTTCACCCTGGAACCCTACTCCACCGAGGACATCACGCTCGATGCCGTAATGGCACAGTTGCCCGGCCCTGTCCCCTACGGTTCCGTGCGCATCCAATACTGTGGTCCCCTGGCTTCCTTGGTGGCCGAACTGGCCAGCGTGGAGGAGCACCAGCACGTCCGGAGGTCTTTCAAGGGTTTATCACGAGGTGAGGCTCGGCGTTCCATGCAAGTAGTCGGACATGGCCGCGAAGCCGAGGCCAGAGGAAACCTGGTTCCGAGGCTTTGGTCTGCGGTGGTTCTGGTTGGGGTTATCTTTCCGCGCGTCGACGCCCAGTTTGCGCCCGACACCGTTACTCTCATCTCCAACAAAGGAGCCGTACTCGCAAATACCCGGAGGGTTGGACCTGCCAGAATCATGGAGGACTTTGGTGGTGTCTTGGGTTCGGTACAGATTCAGAATATTTCACCCAACGCTGTGGAGGACAGCCGCTTTTACGCCGAATACTTCGATGCCGCTGGGCGGCTATGCTTTACCCTCACGTTTGCTCAAGGACAGAATTTCGAACGCCGCACGTCGCCTTTTCTGCCCGGCGAGGTGCGAACGCTGTATAGTTTAACTTACGCTTTGGGGCGGGCGGTCAGGCCGCGCGAGGTTGTCTTGCAGGTGATGCATCAGCGGAATGAACAGAGCCCAGCCGGCGAAACCGAGGGTTCGACGGAGGTCCTTTCACCGGCGCTGCTGCTGGGGGAATCGACTTGGAATCCCCCGTGGGGCAAGCTACGACTGCCTGTCCCACCCAAGGGTTTCCGGGAGCCGTTCGTCGATTTGGTCTTGGCACGAGTGATCGTCGGCGCGAGGGGTGAAATCGAGGATGCGGCTGTTATACAAGCCCAAACTCCTGATTTGGCCGATTGGTTCTCCAATTTCATCGAGCACCAGCCATTTCAACCCGCTACGGCCGATGGCGTAGCTCCGGAAAGCACCGTACTTTTGTTGATCAGGGCAATAGTCTCGCGGCACTGCGTTCATCAAACCAAGGCTCCTGCCTGGGACGTGGACTGGGTTCGGGAGTATGCGAAGAGTCTTCCAATGACGACGGTGCCGCCGGTGATTACCGTCTATCTGGTGCCGGAGGCTGAGTCTTGTTGGGATACGGGTTTTCCACCCGACTTTAGTGTGGTTGCGATCGGCAGCGGCTGGAGCAGCGGCTGGAGTATTTCAGTATCGGACGGCAACCAGACGGCGAAACCCGGACGAGGCCCTGAGGTTCCGCTCTGCGCAAGGTAGTAGTTCCCCCTGGAAGCGACAGTTGCCCCTGATCGCACCGGCTGGCGGGGTGGCCTCGACCGCGGTGTGGAGTGGGGAACTGCTCTTCCGTCTCCGCCTGCTTGCTTTTATCTCGCAACAGTAGCTCGCCGCCGGGCGAAGTCAGCGGCGAATCCGTGGCACCTCGATGGGCAGAGCGATTCGGTGCTGTTTTTGACGGTCGTGAACAGGCTCGCCCCCTTTGGTTCATAGGGCCAAGAATACTCGAGGTTCCGTCCAGGGTTACCCTCCTTGCTCGAAGAGACCAACACGCTGCTTTGGAGGCGGTGCTTTACACGAGCCAGGGACATCTGGCCGGAAACCATAGGCTGTTCCGATGCGTAATCTTCGGCTACTGATTGCCTACGACGGAACTGACTTTGGAGGTTGGCAGCGGCAGCCGGGCGTGCCGACGATTCAAGGCTGTCTCGAGGATGCCATCGCCCGGGTCATGGGTGAACGCGTGCGGCTGCAGGGATCGGGCCGAACGGACGCTGGTGTCCACGCCTGGGGCCAAGTAGCGAACTTTCACACCATCAGCCCAATTCCACCCGAGAACTTGGCCAGAGCGCTGAATGAAGCGTTACCGCCGGCTATCCGAATCCGGCGGGTGGACGAGGTGCGAGCGGAATTTCACTCCCGCTACCATGCGCGATCCAAGACCTATCGCTACCGCATCCTGCTGAAGCCCCTCTGCGACCCCTTTGTCACGCGGTTCGTGTGGCACCAACCCTATCGGCTGGACCTGAAGCGCATGGCGAAGGCAGCCAGCTACCTGCTGGGTGCGCACGATTTCACCTCCTTTTGCGCGGCCGCGAACGCCAGGGCCCCTCAGCCAGAATCCAAAGAGCTTGACGTTCCGGCTGCGGGCAGGGGCTCGTCGGACGGGCGGCCAAAGTCCGAGGGCAGGGTACGCACCATCTTTGCCTCGCGACTGCTATGGCGGCCGCGCACCTCCATGCTGATCTACGAAGTGAAAGGAAGCGGATTTCTCCGCTACATGGTGCGCAACATTGTCGGAACGCTCGTCGAGGTCGGGCGTGGCCGGCTAGAGCCAGAGGCCGTCGCACGCCTGCTCGAGGCACGCGACCGTTCGCGGGCGGGGCCCACGGCACCCGCCCAAGGACTCTTTCTGATGAACGTGGATTACGGCGGGAACTGAAGGGAACAGCTGGGTGCCGCGGAATGACCTCCCAACCTTCCCTCTAGCGTTAGACTCATTCTTGTCTTTGCTCCTCTGAATCGCACGCCGAGCGTTTCAGGAGACCTCCAGTGGATATCAGCCCAACCTTAAGGGCTCCGGCATGGGGCGGAGCCCATGCCAACCTACCGTGTGAACTTAGAGGATTGATTTGGCTAATGTCGTATTTTTACGTGTTGATTTTACGTTCTAATTCGTCTATATTTCTACATCACGTTCGCCGGGAAGCGTCGGCGTACTACTATAAATGAGGCCACTCCATTCAACCTTATGAGATCGTTATTGGGGCAGCGTACTTGGTTCGCCGCGCTCATCCTCTTCGTGGTCGGCACCTACGCCAAGGGCCAATCGCCTCCTGAGGGCTCCAGTACGATGGCCGAAATCTCTCCCACCGTCAGGGCCGCGCCCGGCCCGGCGCCTCAGGAGGCCAGTGCCTGGCTTTCGATGGTGTCCCAGACGCAAGCCGAGCAGCCGCATTGGATTACACCGCTGGTAACCGTGACCCCTCGCTTGGAGCAGGAAATCCGGTTCGACATTAATGTGCAGGAGAAATACGGTCAGGCGACGGCGCTCTTCGGAAACGGCAAGGGCCTGGAACTGATCCCTCTCCGGAGGGTAGAAGTCATCATCGGGATTCCGTCTTACAACTCGCAGCGATGGCCGGAAGGCCGATCGGCGTTTGGCGACGAGGCGTTGCTGGTCAAGTATCGCCTGCTATCGTCCAACGAAGAAGGAGCTAATCAGATCTTGACCTTCTTCTTCGGAGCTTCCCTACCCACCGGCTCGCCGCCATTCAGCCAGGGGCATGCCATCCTCACGCCCACGATCGCCTATGGGAAGGGTTACAAGACCTTTGACGTCCAGAGTACGCTGGGCATGGGATTTCCGACGGGCGGCACGGCTCGGCTCGGCCGGCCGCTGGCCTGGAACACAGCCTTTCAGGAACATGCCGCGCGGTTCGTATGGCCGGAACTGGAGTTCAACTTTACTTCGTGGGATGGTGGTGTAAATGGGGGCAAGAAGCAACTCTTCGTTACGCCGGGTTTGCTGGTGGGCCGTATTCCCATTCATAATCGCGTCGGACTAACGATGGGCGTCGGCGTCCAGGTGGCTGCTACCAAGTTCCGCGCTTACAACCACGCCGTGATCTTCTCTTTCCGCTTGCCTTTCTAGGGCCGAATCGGCCAGAGCTTGGCGCAAACCATCTGTCACTCGAAGCTCTTCCGATACCGGGAACACTGGGCTGGCGATTGCTGGCAGAAGGCCTGGAACTCGCGCCGCGCGTTATCAGGCTCATGGAGGTTGAGATAGGCAAAGGCCAGGCTCAGGCGTGCCGCTGCGAGCTTCGGCTCCAGTTTCAGGGCCTTTTGATAGCATTGCACGGCTTCCTGGAACCGGCCGAGATTGGCTAGGGCGGTTCCAAGATAGTGCTCAAGGCGGGCGTCCTCTTGCCCAAGCTGAGAGGCGCGGAGCAGCGGCCCGAGGGCCTCCTGAAAGCGAGCGAGGTCGACCAAGGCGATGCCCAATTCCTCCTGAAAGGATGGGATGTAAGGCATGGCCTCTGCCGCCTGGAGCAGATAGCGGTAGGCCTGCTCGTGGTTCCCTTCTCGTTGAGCCACACGACCCAGAGCGTAGAGGGCAAAGATGTCGCGCGGGAATTCGCGGACCACCAGCTCCAGCAGGGGGCGGGCTTTCTCCGGCTCACCTTCGGCCAGATAGGCACGCGCCAGCCCCATGAGGGCGCGCTCAAAGTGAGGATTGAGCCTGAGGCAAGCCCGATAGCTCTGCTCGGCTTCATACCAGCGGTGGAGCTGGGAAAAATTCTCCGCTTGAAGGAAGGGAATCACGAAGAGGTGCGGCTCCCGGGAAACCAAGGTCGCGAGAAGGCGGTTCGATTCCTCGGGACGGCGCGCCTCGTTCAACGCCTGTGCGCGCACCACCTGTTGGAAGACCTGAAGCTTATCCTTGGGATCGGCGAGAGGCTCTCCGGAAGCGATCGCCGCGGGAGCGGAATAGGCCACGTAGCCCAGCGACCTGAGTTTATCCACCGTTTCCGCGGGCAGCGGTGTCCGTATCGCGCGGGGAGCGGCTGCGTATACCTTCTCCAGGCGCTCGAGCTGGCTTCGCAGCCCGGCAGCGACGGAGGGAAGCTCATCGCAAAGGTTGTGAGTCTCCTGAGGATCACCGCGAAGGTCGTAGAGCTCGGGCCGCGGCGCCTGAATATACTTGAACCGATCGGTGGAGATGCCTCGCAGCTCGCTCCAGCCGAACGAATCGTGCGGGTAAAACGTCTCGGAATAGACGGGCCGCGGCGGCGGTTCGGCCTTCCCAAGCAGCTCCGGCGCGAGGCTGATGCCTTGGAACTGCCGACTGAGCGGATCTACCAGATGCAGCAACGCGAGCAGCGTGGGGGCCACGTCAATCAGCCCCACTGGGCGGCGGATCACACGCGGGGCGGCAACCAGCCCCGAAGGGAGCTTGAAAATCAGCGGAACATGCAGCGTCGAGTCGTAGATGAAGAAGCCATGCTCGTCCTCGCCGTGCTCGCCCAGCGACTCTCCGTGGTCGCTGAGCAAGACAATCAAGCTTCGATTGTAGAGGCCGCGCTGACGAAGATCCTGGAAGAGGCGCGCAAGCTGGTGGTCCACATATGCAATCTCACCATCGTAAAGGCGGCCAGCATAGCGCGAACGGAAGGGCTCAGGCGGATCATAGGGATAGTGAGGGTCGTACAGGTGCAGCCAGACGAAGAACGGGCGCTCGCCTCCGGCACCGCCCGTTGCCGGCCGAGAATGCAGCCATGTCAGCAAACGGCGGACGGTCTCCTCGGCGCGCCGCTCGATCGCCTGCGGATTGCCAGTATTCGCCTGCTTGGCGTTAAAATAGTCGTCGTAAAGCTGGAAGCCACGGCTGAATCCCCAGCTCGATTCCAACGCGGCGGAGCTCACAAACGCCGCCGTATCGTAGCCGTGACGCTGAAAAGCCTCGGCGATCACCCCTACACCCTGGGGCAGGGCCCCGCTGGTAAACTCACGAACCCCGGTGTACATAGGATATGTCCCGGTCAGAATCACGGCGTGCGACGGAGGAGTGAGGGGTACGTGGGAGAGGGCGCGCTCGAAGCGCACACCCTGTGCGGCTAATGCGTCCATTGCCGGGGTTCGAACTTGGCGCGCTCCGTAGCAACCGAGTCGGTCCGCGCGGAGGGTGTCGATGGTGATCAGGAGGACGGGAGTTTCGTTTTCCCGACCGCACGTGGGAGCAGGCGCGCCAAAGGCCGCGATGAAGGTGAGCACCAAGGCGAGTTGGGATAGCCTGCTCATGGGGAAACGACTACCGCGTTCTCGATACCGATCAAGAGGCTACCGTCCGGACCAAGGTGGCGTTTGGCACGTCCGGCGCACCTTTGCGAGTTGCCTCAGCCGCTGCCGTGGCTGCGAAGCAAGCGGTTACCGACAAGCGAGATCCTGGCCACAGACACAAAATTCGCTACAGCGGTTGCTGCCCGCTCGATGGCGCCGCTGGTACCCAGCCGGGAGCGAAGGGAGCGCAGTTCGCAAACCATTTCTTGCCGGGCGCTGGGGCAATCGAGCAACCGCTCTATTTCCGCCGCTACGGCTGATGGTGTGAACCCTTCCTGGATTAATTCGGGAACTACCTTTTTTTCCGCCAGTAGGTTGACCATGCTGTAGAAGGGAACATCCACCATGAAGCGCGCCAGGAATGCCGTAACCGGGGCCACGCGGTAGACCACCACCATGGGGCATTCAACCAGTGCAGCCTCGAGCGTAGCCGTGCCGCTCGCCACCACAGCAACATCCGAGAACTCCAGACTCTCCAGCGTCGCGCCCGTCACTGCACGGACCGCCACGCGGCCATTCCGGGAGGCGAGGCGGGTCAATTCGGACTGGATGCGTGCCGCGTCCAAGGCCGGAGCAATGGCCAGTATGAATTGCACGGGTCGCCGGCTGGCCAGTCGCTCCGCCGACGCCAGCATCACAGGCAAGTTGTAGGCGACTTCGATAGCCCGACTTCCGGGCAGCAGAGCGACGGTAGGCACCTCGGCGCCGAGCTCGAAGCGTCGGAAGAACTCCTGGCGCGTGGCATAGGTTTGCCGACGACGCCTTTCGACCAGATCTATTAGCGGATGGCCCACGTACTCGACGCACACACCCGCCTGGCGGTAGAGAGCCTCCTCGAAGGCGAAGAGACAGAGCATCTTGTCGACGCGCTGCTTCACATGTCGCAGACGCCACTTCTTCCACGCCCATAGTTGCGGGCTGACAAAGTAGATGACCGCGACACCGCGTCGTTTCAGCCGTTTGGCTAGACGCAGGTTGAGAGAAGGCGAGTCAATCAGGATCGCTGCCTGTGGCCGGCGGCGGTCTGCCTCCTTCATCAGCGACCGGAGAGCGCGCCAGGCTCGTGGGAGCCCGGAAGCGACCTCGGTAATGCCCACCATGGCGAACTGATGAGCATCGACGATCGTCTCGACGCCAGCCGCGCGCATCTCGGTGCCACCGCAGCCGAAGAACGAGAAGCCAGGAAGGCGCGGAGCCAGTGCTGTGGCCAGCTCGCCACCGTAGACGTCCCCGGAGCGTTCGCCCGCCACCATCATCAAGCAGGGAGAGAGCCGGTCATCAAGAGAACGGGGCATTGAATCTCACGCGCCTGCCCGGGAGTTGCGAAGCGGCCCGTCGTTGCCCATCTTCCCTCACCGGGAGCCGGTGGCAGCGTCACGTTGCCGCCAGGTCCCACCGGCTGCGGATCGCCATCGCTTCCTGATCCAGATACTGCAATTGATAGAGCTTGTAATAGATGCCACGGCGTTCGAGCAGCTCATGGTGGGTTCCCACTTCGCGGACGCGTCCTTTGTGCATCACGATAATCTTGGAGGCGTTCTGGATGGTCGAGAGCCGGTGAGCGATAACCAGCGCCGTGCGGCCAGCGAGCAGCCGCCGCAAACCCTCGCGGATCATATATTCGGTCTCGGGGTCAACGCTGGACGTGGCCTCGTCCAGGATCAGGATTGGCGGATCGTGAGCCAGAGCGCGTGCGAAGGAGAGCAGCTGTTTCTGGCCCACGGACAGTGTCGCACCGCGTTCCTTGACGGGTTCGTGGAAGCCGTTGGGGAGGCTCTCGATAAAGTCGAGAATGTTGACGCGTCGCGCCGCCTCGCGCACCTGCTGATCAGATATCCAGTTGCTGCCCAGGCGGATGTTGGTGGCGATATCGCCGGAGAAGAGGAAGGGATCCTGGAGGACCATGCCAAAATGGCGACGTAGATCGCGCAGGCGCAAGCGCCGGATGTCCACACCACCCAGCAGAATGACACCGTCCTGCACATCGTAAAAGCGCAGGAGCAGGCTAGTGAGCGTCGTCTTGCCAGCGCCGGTATGCCCGACCACCGCCACCGTTTCCCCTGGCTCGATGGTGAAGGAAACGTGCTCGATGACGCGGTGTTGCCCGTCGTAGGCAAAACTGACGTCGCGGAATTCGACCCGCCGTCCCTGCCAGGGGTTGCCGTC
This sequence comes from Acidobacteriota bacterium, assembly GCA_902812465.1. Taxonomy (GTDB): domain Bacteria; phylum Acidobacteriota; class Terriglobia; order UBA7540; family UBA7540; genus CADDZE01. The sequence continues at coordinate 64,254 of CADDZE010000004.1, forward strand.
ACCACCTTCGACGGCACGACCGGAGCCGTCGCCTCGAGCAACCGCAATCCGCTGGCCGCCATCCGCAACAAGGGTCATTCCGTCGCCATCACCTGAGGATGTGGACACAGCTACCACGGCCGGCAGAGGCACCGGGTCCGCAGGATCGGAAATGGTCACCGGCGTATCCAGCAGCTTGAAAATCCGCTCTGAGCTGGCCATGGCAGCCTGCAGGACGTTGTACTTGTCGCTCAGGTCCTGAATAGGACGAAAGAAGCGCTGCGAATACTGGATGAAGGCGATGGCCGTACCCACGGTTACCGCACCGTGGAGGGACATCCATCCACCGACGCACAGGATGACGGCGATAGCCACGACGCCCAGGAATTCCACCGCCGGGTAGAAGAGGCCATAGGCAAGGATCGAGTCCTTGTAAGCCTCCATGTGAGTGCGATTGATGCGCTCGAACTCTTCCTGGCTGCGCGCTTCGCGATTGAAAAGTTGCAGCACCGCCATGCCGGTGAGGTGTTCCTGCAGATAGGCATTGATGCGGGCAATGGCCACACGAATCCGCCGGTACGATTCGCGAACAGCACGGCGGAAAGCCATGGTGACCAGCACGATCAGGGGCAGCACGGCGAAGGTGAGCAGGGCCAACCGCCAGTTCACGCGCAGCATCACCACCATGATGGTCAGCAGGGTGAAGATGTCGCCAAAAATAGCGGTGACGCCGGAGGCGAACAGGTCATTCATCACGTCAACATCGGTGGTCACACGCGTCACCATGCGGCCGACGGGGTTGCGGTCATAGAAGCTGAGGTCGAGGCGCTGCAAGTGGGCGAAAATCTGCTTACGTAGGTCGTACATCACCATCTGCCCGACCCATTGCATGGCGAAGGACTGGGCAAACTCGAGGCCGAAACTCAGCAGGGCAGTGGGCAGGAGGATTAGGAAAGCGATCTGTAGAATACCCACGGCGGCGTTTGGGCTCAACAAGCGTGCCAAAAGGCCGGGAGCGGCAGCGCGAGTAGGGTCGAGGTAGCGGTCCACCTCGACTTTCATCAGGTAGGGCGGCACCGCCTGGAGCACGCCGTAACCAAGGATCGCGGCTAGCGCCAGCCCTACCACCCTACGGTAAGGACGCAGGTACTCAAGCAGCCGCCGCATGAGCCGCGCGTCGTATGCTTTGCCGAGGATTTCTTCTTCGTGGAAATCCGACATTCCTTAACCGATCGTCCTCTGCTCGGCTGGTTGGGGCTTGTTGCCCGAGTGCTCCAACCGAAATCGGTGCGTGAGCTCAAATGCCGCCAGCCGCCCGAGCAATCGCTTTCCCATACGATACCGCACCGGCCAGCTTAACAGCCCGGAAGCCTAAAGACTCCTCGATGAGTTGCGGCGTTCAGTTGCTCAAAGCCGGCCGGGTCCACTCTCGCGGTCTGAGCCCGAGCGATGAACAAGGCCTAGGCTTCCTGTTCCAGGGCTTCCTCAATCAGCTGCCTCCTATACAACTCCGCATAAAAGCCGTGGCGCGCCAGGAGCTGCTCATGGGTGCCACGCTCGACAATTTCGCCGTTTTCTAGCACTACGATCTCGTCGGCGTTGCGGATGGTCGAGACGCGATGGGAGATTAAGATCGTGGTTCGGCCAGCTAACACGCCGGTAAGCTGGCTCAGGATGCGCTCTTCCGTAGCCGTATCGACGCTCGAGAGTGCATCATCCAGGATCAAGATGCGCGGATCACGGATGACAGCACGTGAAATGGCCAGGCGTTGTTTCTGGCCGCCAGAGAGCGTGATGCCGCGCTCGCCCACCATCGTATCCAGGCCCTTAGGAAAGCCGCGAATCTCCGGCAGGATGTTCGAGACGTTGGTTGCCTGTTCCACTTCAGCGTCGCTCGCCTGGGGGGCGCCGAATTTTACGTTCTCGCGGATCGTCTCGCTGAAGAGGAAGGTCTCCTGCGGCACGAAACCGATATGCTTGCGCAGCGTTTCGAGGGGAATCTGGCGAATGGGGACGCCATCCACCAGCACGGTACCCGGGGGCGCGTCGTAGAGGCGCGGGATGAGGCTCACCAGCGTCGACTTGCCGGAACCCGTCGCGCCCACGATGGCTACCGTCCGGCCGGCAGGAATACGCAGGTTGATGTTCTTCAGCACCGGAGTTCCGTTGTAGGCGAAGTTCAGATTGCGGAACTCGATCTCGCCCCGCAGGCTTCGCAGCGGCTGCGGCGGTACGTCACGGTCGTCAATGTCCGGCTGGGCCTGGAAGATGGTCCACAGCCGTTCGAGGGAGGCCAAGCCGCGCTGGGTGAGGTTCACCACCCAACCCAGCGCGATGATGGGCCAGGTCAGATACATCAGGTAGAGGTTGAAGGCAGTAAAGGTGCCGAGGGAAATCCGCCCCGCCAGGACGTGGCGCCCGCCCACCACTAGGATCAGCATGAAGGACAGGGAGAAGAAGAGGGCCATTGCTGGCCAGAGACAGCTCGTTATCCAGATCAGGCGCTTGTTCTTCTCCACGAATTCGCGGTTCATGCGATCGAAGAGCGCCATCTCAGCTTCTTCCTGGCAGAAGGCGCGCACGACCCGCACGCCCGCCAAGTTCTCCCGCACGCGCTCGGTCATCTCTGAGTACATGGCCTGGATCTTTTCAAAGCGGTCGTGAATTTTTTGGCCGAAAATCTTGACCAGCAGCGAAACACAGGGCAGCGGTAGGAGCGCCAGCACGGTCAGCCGCCAGTCAAGGTGCAGCATCAGGCTGATGGTGGCGGCGCCCACCACGAGCGTGGAGGCGGAATACATGATGCCCGGGCCCACCAGGTTGCGCACGGCGTTCAAATCATTGGTCAGCTTGGACATCAGGTCGCCAGTGCGTGTCTGGGTGTAGAAGCGCTGCGAGAGCCGGCAGAGGTGAGCAAACAGGTCGTTGCGGAGGTCGTATTCGATGTCGCGGGAAATGCCGATCAAAATCCAGCGCATCCAGAACTGAAAAACCGCCTTGGCCAGGGCTACTCCGAGCAACAGCCCGGCGTAAAAGAGCAATCTTCGCGCCGCCGCGTGGTGCGCCAGCCCGTCGATGCCCGCCTTGACGATGAGCGGCACGATGACGCCGATCACCTGGGTGATCACCAGGGTGGCAAATCCGGCCGCAAAGCTCTTGCGGTAGCGAGCTAAATAGGGAAAGAGTGGCCGGAGGCGACGGAACATGTAGTCTCTCTGGACCCGCGGTGGAAGCGGCCTTCTTCGATTATATACAGCTTTATAGAGCGAGCGCTGGCCGAGTCCTTATGAAGCCCATAAATTCGATCCATTTGACCCCGGCGCGGTTCGCTGGTTAACATATCGATGATGAGCGGTCTTGTGACGCCAGCGTCTGGTCCGGGCTGTGCCGCTCGGCCGCGGTCCCGCAACTCCGTGAAGACCACCTAATTGGCTCCGGTCTATCAACCGGCAGGAAGCAGGGGCGCACCCGCGCCAAGGGGAGAAAGACTATGCCACACACCACACTGCGGACGAAGCATTTCCTGCTCGCCAGCGATTTCGATAAGACTTTGAGCTTCAATGACTCCGGCCTGATCGTGAGTGAGCTGGCCGGGATCTCTGGCCACGCCTTCGAGAAGAAGATTGCCATCCTCGCCGCTCAGAACCTGGTCCAGCAAGGCGGCGAGCTCGCCTATTTGCTGGTCCACGATCCGGAGTACCGGTCCCGCGTCCGCCGCGAGCATCTGGTGCGCGCAGGCAAGGAAGTACGATTGAAGAAGAACATCCGCCAGCTTTCGGACATCCTGCGTGAGGGGATCGAGGGCTATCGCTTCGAATTTCACGTCATTTCCGCAGCGCCCCAGGAGGTACTGGAGTCAGCGCTCGAAGGTATCATCGCTGCCGATCACCTCCACGGTACTCAGTTACTGTACGGCAACGAGGGGCAGGTCGATTCCGTGGTGCGGGTAAACGCGGGATACGGCAAGGTCGCCGTGCTCGACGACCTGCAGAAGCTGCTGCAGCTCGGGCCGGAGCGCATCATCTACGTGGGTGATGGGAGTTCCGACCTACACGTGATGCTCCACGTCAACCATCGTGATGGGCTCACAATCGCCGTTTCCGAGGCGCGCGACGTGGCTCAGACTGCCAAACGGACTGTGCTCAGTGATGACGCCCTCAGCGTTCTCGTCCCCACACTCGAGGAGATTGTAGGCTGGGACGCGGGGCGCATCCGCGTCTTCTTTGAAGCCCGCGGCCTGCTGATCCAGGAGTGGGACCGCACGCGTACCGACTGGCTGACCATTACCTCTGTCCCGGTTCCGGAGAAAGGGAGGTTAAGTGACGTCGCTGCTTCCTGAGCGGGCAGCGGACGCGGTAGGCTGGCTGGCTACCGCCATCTTTGCCAGCTCTTACCTCTGCCGCGGCCCTGCCCGGCTGCGGCTGGTCCAGGGAATCGCAGCGCTCCTCTGGATGCTTTACGGCGTGCTGATCCGGGCCCTTCCCGTCATTGCAGCGAACCTGCTTGTCTCCGGCCTCGCGCTCTTCTCTGCCTGGCGCGCCCGCTCCCACCGTGCTGGCGTGCCCTGAAAGCTTAGTGCTCCTTCGCGCTCTCTTCTTAACCCCCGGTTGTCGGCATAGTTGAGCCGTCCGGGTATCGCTTCGCGGCGAGCTCTCTACATCCAGCCAGGGCACGCGGCTTGTCGCCGCTGAGGGTTCGTTATCTCGCTGGCTCAAGCTCCTGGCCTAGCTATGCCATGCGTCGCCGAACCCCGCACCTCGTTCACCGGCCGCTTTCTCATAGCTGGTTCCATGAACTCAGCGCCAGGCAGGGGCCATCCCTCCCGGCGGTTTGCCTGCCACCACGCTTCTGGTAGCCTAAGTGAACCCCCATCGGCGGGTTCTCCGTTGGCGGGCGGTTGCTTGCGAGAGGGGTAAAGGCTCTTCAGGAGGAATGGGAATGTTGGACCGGCGGGAGTTTCTGACCAGCTGCAGCAGCTCGGTTGCAATTTCTGGGTTCTGCTCCCAGCGATTATTCGCCAGCGCGCGTGCGGTGAAGGTTGCCGGGCGCGTCCGCCTGCGGCAAGCCGGGGGCGTGCCGCAAGGGCCAGGTGGACACGACCGTCTGCAGCCGGAATGGTATCGGCGCAAGATCGGCCAAGTGCAGGAAGAGATGGCGAAACGCAAACTGGACGCGCTCGTTCTGCTGAACGCAACGAATGTCCTCTACACGACCGGGTATTTTCATCTTTCCACAGAGCGCCCGCTCGCCGCGTTCATTCCCAAGTGGGGCGAGCCATCGCTTCTTATTCCTGAGCTCGAAGCGGACCAGGTGAAGCTCTGGTGGGTCAAGGATTTCGAGAGCTACTTTGACTATCCAGGTCCAGTCAATCGCATCCAGTGGATATTCGAACGAGTGGCCAAGCGCGTGGGAAGGGGAAGCCGCATCGGGATCGAGGAAACAACTCCCCGCCGCCTGAAGCACATGCGAGCGGGTGCGCCTGGCGCAGAGCTGGTTGAGGCCGAAGACCTCGTCGAGCGCCTGAGATGGGTGAAAGATGATGACGAGATCGCCTTGATGCGCCGCGCCATGTATTTTGCCGACCTCACCGTGCAGGCGGGGCGTGACTTTGTAGCGCGCCGCGGGAGCGTTACCGAAGACCAGATCCTGAAGGCCACGGCGGACGCAGTCGCCGACGCCATGTCCAGAGAGCTCAAGGACGTGGTCGGTATCTCGATCGATCCACCGTTTGGAGGACTGGTGCCCTTCGGCAAGCGTTCAGCCTTTCCGCACGCGGTTCCCAGCAAGGACCGCCTGAAGAAGGGTGACGCGCTGATCCTCAGCTTTGGTGCGCGGGTGGGCGGCTATAACGTGGAGTGCGAGCGTTCATTCTCGGTCGGGCCGCCTAGTGACTACGCCAAAAGGCTCTTCGACGCCATGCTGGCGGCACACGACGAGGGAGTGCGCTCGATGAAGGAAGGTGCCGTCGCCGAGGACGTCGATCGCCGCAGCCTCGACCAGATTCGCAAGGCCGGCTTCGGAGCGTTCCTGCGGCATCGTACCGGGCACGGCATCGGACTCGAAGGGCACGAGTCACCCTGGATCGCCGAAGGTGACAAGACCGTCCTGCGCGAGGGAATGACCTTCAGTTGTGAACCTGGCGTCTATGACCCTGACTTCGGCGGGTTCCGCCACTCCGATACCGTGATGGTGCGCAAAGATGGCGGTGAGGTTCTCAACCGCTACCCGACACGGCTTGAAGACATGATCATCGAAATCTAGCGAGAGACGAGCTCTACTTCGATGGCCTCGGCGTGTCACAGGCGGCGCCAATCGCCTTCGAGGAAGTCTGCAGCGTGTTCACCGGCTCTCGTGCTTCGGAAGTGAGCAATTGGAGGCGCGGGGCGGAATCGAACCGCCGCATAAAGGTTTTGCAGACCTCTCCCTTACCACTTGGGTACCGCGCCTGATTCCCCCAACTACTTTTTATGATTACTGGAGCGGGAAACGGGATTCGAACCCGCGACTTCGACCTTGGCAAGGTCGCACTCTACCACTGAGTTATTCCCGCTCTTTCCCTTTCGATTTACGGCCCGATTATAAAAATCCCCTCTGCCACCTGTCAAGCCGCAGGCCGCCTCGCGCACCTCGCCGCGCCTCGCCAAGCCCTCACGTGCTGCGGGCCCCGGGGGTTGCCGCACCAAACTCCGTTTGACACCCGCATCTTCAAAACGAGATTTGTATTCCCCACTCCATCATGCGGGGTGCGCCAAAGCCAAACAAGCCCGTGCCAAGCGTGATGCGGTTCACCCGGGCGGCCTGCGTGGTGCCGTTTACCGAGCCAGCGGAGGCGTCGAGAATACCACTCAGCGTGTTGTAGTTGGCGACGTTGAAAAGGTTGTAGACCCCGATGCGCGGCTCGATGGTGAAGGTTTCCCGCTTCGTTGGGTGGAACAAGTAGCTGAGCTGCAGGTCCGTGGTGATAAAGGAGTCATTGGCCACCTGGCCGGCCGGCGGAAGGTCGATCTTAGGCGCGGCGGCTCCCAGGGCTGTCAGTTGCGTTGGCGTGAACAAGCCGGCATTCACCAACGCCTGGCCGGCGGGAGTGAGCTTGCCACTATAGGTGTTGTTGTAGCTTCCAATCACCGAGGCAAGACGGCTCAGTTTCACGTCGCGGCCAAAGGACCCAATATTGGTCCCGGGCAACACATCGCCCGTTGTGCCATCGCCCGTGAGGTCTGAGAGAAAGATGTCACCAGGGCCGCCCGTGGTGGGCAAAGTGAGCGTGGTGGGCAGCGCGGTATTCCAGTGGGAAGTGAAGGAGACACGGAAACCGCGCGCCAAATCAAAGATTCCGGCCAGGCCGACCTGGTGCGTCCGGTCCAGCCCGTTGGGGCCAATGTAGTGGTTGATATTGTTGTTATCCGTCACCGTGTTGATGAAATCCTGATCTTGCGCCTGGCTGACCGCTCGTGACAGCGAGTAGCTCACCTGCAAGAACATCGAGCGGGCACCGCGGAATGGATGCTGGACGTTCTGCCGCAGCTTCACCTGCAGCCCGTTGTATACCGAGCGGCCGATGGGAAAGAGCATATAGTTTTCGCCCAAGTTAGGGTTGATACCAGGGAAAGCAGCGCCGGTGTCGGGTGTAAGGCCAAAGGTGGAAGCAGGGAACCCCGACAGGTAGGTACGCCCCGAGTCCAGGCCGTTGCCAGCGTAATCGGTGATCGTTGCTCCTTTTTGAATCGCGCAATCAATGCCTGCGCTGCCTGCGGGGCATCCGAAAGACTGGTTGGTGACGTTGATCGCGTTCACCGCCGCGGCCACATTCAGGTAGCGGGCGTCACCTATGTGGTTGGTGTCGTAGGCCAGGAGGAAGCCCACACCCACATTGCGCACATAATCCAAACTCAGGACGGTGCCGGAGCCCAACTGGCGCTCGTAGCCGACGTTCATCTGGTAGGAGCGAGGGCTGCGGTAGTCGGGCCCTATCAAGTTGTCGCCGGTGGAGTCTCCTCCTTCGGCCAGCGCGGTGCCCACATAGGCGGCATTGGCCTGCGGACCGGCCGCGATGACCGCCGCCTGATAGGCCTGCTGGTCGGCCGCGAGCTGCGCGGCGACCTTACCGATCGGCTGGCCGCAAAGGCTCGAGGTATCGATGCTCCCGCCGCCTGGTAGCGTCACCGAGCCCGTTGGGCAAGCCGTGGCGGTCCCGAAGAACAGTCCCTTTTGTAAGCGAGCTGGCCGGTCGAAGAGCACGTTGTTGAAGATCGCATTTTCGTAATAAACGCCCGCACCGGCGCGGATCACGTTCTTGCCGTTGCCAGCGGGATCCCAAGCAATGCCCACGATGGGCGAGAAGTTGCGGTTAGGCTGGTGCACGCGTGCGCCCAAACCTGGAGCAAATTGGTTGAGGGCCGGAATGGGCGGAAGGTCGGAGTCTGAGCGGCCGGTGTCCCTCACGTAGTGCAGGCCATAGCTCAGGGTCAGATTCCTCCGGATTTTCCAGGTGTCGCCGATGTAGCCGTTCATCCGCGTGTCATATTGGCCGCCGGCCGGGAAACCGAACTTCGGAATTTCTGTGAAGAAGCCCTGCCCGTTACCGAAGATAACAACCTGAGCGGGATAATTAAGCGGATTGGAATCGCCTCCCGGGAAGGGGCCGGCAGCCGCGAAGGCCAGGGTTGCCTGGTTCAGGCTAGGTACGATTACGTCGGGTGCCAGCCCGAAGAACTTGGCGAATCCGCCGCCCTGAATGTAATTCAACCCGTAGCCGTAGCGCAGAATATGGGAACGGAAGGTGACGCTGCCGTCATACTTGATCTGTGTATTGTGCTGCAACGTGGCTTGCGGGGCTAGGAGGTTAGGACCCGAAGCGAAGTTGCTGCCAAAAGCGCCGCCGCCGATGGCGATTTCGACCTGGGGCGCCGGATTGGTGATGCTCGTGCCCCCGACGGCGTCGGCGATGGCGTTGGCAAAATGGAGGTATCCAAAGCGGATGCTGTGAGTGAACTTGCCGTTCGTAACATCGAGGCCCGCAGCATAGCTGGGCGTGTTGTCCTCGTTCAGGAAGGGGCTGTAGCTGTTGGGGGTGAACGCCGAGACGTCCGAGTTGCGGTTGTAAAGTGTGCGGAAGAAGGTGTGCCAGTTCGAGCTGATCTGCCAATCCAAGCGGCCTTGAAGCATGTGCTCGCGGAAGGGACCGTTATAGCCGCCGCTGAGCGAGGCAAAGGGGGCCGCCAGCTCCACCGGGGTGAACAAATCCTGCCGGTTGCGCTCCCAGTCAAGGAAGAAGAAGAGCTTGTTCTTGATGATGGGGCCGCCAAGGTTAGTGCCCCACTGCGCGCGGCGGAAGAACAGGTCCGTGGGGGCGATGCGCGCGGCCGTGTTGTGCCATCGACCGTAGAAGAATGCCTGACCATGAAAGTCATTCGATCCGCTGCGGCTGGTGATGTTCACCGCACCCGAGGACGTTAGCTCCGTCGACATATCCAGTGACGACTGCTCCACCTGAAACTCCTGGATTCCGCTGTCGGGAATGTTCGTGGTGGTCGTGCCTACCGTCTCGTCACTGATATCGACGCCATCGACCTCGATGCGCGCGGTCCGCCCAAAGCGGCCAGCAAAGGAAACCGAGGAGAACCCCGTTTTGGTGGGATCAAAGTTCGTGCCGTCTTGAATCTGTACTCCCGGCTCCAGGGACGCCAGATCAAGGAAATTGCGGCCGTTGACCGGAAGCTGATCGATTTCCCGGGTCGTGACAGTGCCTTGCACGGTGGCCTGCTCGGTATTCACCTGCAAGGCTTGTGCCTGAACCTCGACCGTGGTGGCCGTCGAACCAACTTCCAACGTGGCATCCCCGTTCGCAGCGACGCCCACCGCCACAGTGCGTGTTAGCACGGTTCGCTTGAACCCCGAAGCCGCTATGGTCACCGTGTAGTCGCCTGGAAGTAGCGGCCCAGAATTGTAGCTGCCGGCAGCGGAGGTAGTCACGCTGACGGTCTGCCCGGTGGCTTTGTTGACGATGGTGACATTCGCCCCGGGGAGTACCGCTCCGCTCGGGTCGGTCACCGTGCCAATGATGCTGCCGGTTGAAATGGTGGTCTGGGACGCTAGGGGCAGCGATGAGCCGATCAGCATCGCCAGTCCGTTAATGGCGAGCAGAATCCTGCGATTACTTCTAATCATGGCATGCTCCTCCTGCAGCGAAACGCTAGGCTTAGGATCTTGAAGGGCAAGTGTGCCGATGCGAGGTGGGTGTGTTGTGAGCGCTGCCAACCTCATCCTCCGTCGGAACTGAGTTGGTCAGACCTTGCGAATCACCCGAACGCAGGTAAAAAAACTCACTAGAACTGGGCCGCCAAACTTAGCCTAGTGTAGCAGGTTCCGCCCTCTATTTTTCAACAACGTATCCGGTTCATTTGGTCAAATACCGCTGTCCGCCGGACGCGCCCGTGGCAGTTACCTTCCACACGTCTGTGACGAGTTAAAACGCTATGTACAGGCATTGCAATACCTACAAGACTTTCAATTACTACATTCAACTACTACATTCAACGCCGCAGCCCTGCTTTCCTACCTCCCAAGCTGTTGACACAACGTATAGAATAGGGACAGCATAAACAAAGATGGGCTTAGCCACAGGTGTCTCGCAGGCTATCCCGCCCTCGGCCGTAAGCTGTCGGCTTGTGGTACGGAAGGCGGAAGGGTTTGGCGAGATTGTCCAATTTGTTACCTCGGGACTCCAAGTCGGGCAACAGGTTGTTGCCATGGCTGATGCCGGGTGCCTGAAAGATCTGGCGCACAACCTGGCGGATGCCGGACTTCGCCCCCGGGCTCTGCTGCGCAATGGGCGGCTGGTATTTCTGACGGCGCCGGACTGCCTGTCACAACTTTTCCGCCGCGAGGACCTCTTTCAGCGCGGCCCCTTGCGCCATGGAGGCCCGCTGGTTCGCTGGGTCTCCGATTGGTCGTGGGCTTACGCCTACCATTCCACCGTCGACCTCGTCCAGCATCAGCGCCGGGTACACGATTTTGTCCGCTCGCTAGGCGCCCTTTCGCTGTGCACGGTACGCTCGGGTCATTTGGCGAGGGCCGCTCTGCTTGCCGTGCTCGCCGAGCACCGGCGCGCCGCTCGATCTCAGGAAAGGCCTTCTAGCCCCTTACCGGTTTAGGCCCGGGCAACGGTTCTAAGGGACACCGCAGGCAGCCACGGTCCGATCGCCCGCTGCTCGGCCAGTCTTCGGCGCGCCTCCCCTGCGCAGCCCTTCCAGCGGTTATTCTCTCTTGAGTTGGCGAAAAAAAGCGGCCTCGCGCCGCACATCGCTGCGGGCGGGAGGAGGCATCTGGCCAAGGAAATGGATGCAGAGCGCTGCTTCCCTCAGGCGCTCGAGGCAACCGGCACACTGACCATCCAGATCCTCCTGGACCACACGCCGGTCGTCAACCGTCAGCGCGCCCAGTAGAAAGAGTTCGTAAACATCATCCAGATGTCAGCAGTCCCTGCGCGCACGCAGGCGGTGCCGAAGAAAGCGCACCGCCCGGACTGCGCCAGTCCCGGTGGTTCGCCCAACTTCGCCGCCACCTCGCTTTCCGTGCAGCCTTCGAAGGCCACCAGGTACAGCGCCTTCCGCTGATGCTGCGGCAACTGGTTCAGCACCTTTTCATAAGAGAGAGCTGACGGTCGAGCAGGGCCGCCTTTTCGGGCGTTGGGCACGCCGCGAACTAGCTCAGCCAATCCGGCCCGCGATCGGCCTCCGGGCCGTGCGCTGCTGCTCGAGAGCCAGGCCGCGCGTGACCAGCTCCGAAAAGACGGCGACGCTGACACCTTGCCGGGAAAGGCGGCTGGAAGTACTCCAATTTTGAGAAGAGCCTGATCGAGAAGTGCCTCGGCAGCCGCCCGGTCCCCTAGAATCCGCTTCGGCAAGGCGAGCCTTCGCGGCGCAAAACGCGAGGGCATCTTGCCGTGCTGCGCGAGCCAATAGCTCTTCGGCGGTCCGCTTAGCAGGCATATCCAAAGACCTTCGGGGTCCCCGTAGGAGCGACCCGAGCTGAGTGGTCGCCCGGGATGCGGCTGGCATTTTCAGCGGTTGGGGCTAGTCATTGAGTACGGGAAAGCTCCTGATCGTTGGCAGCAAATATTTCTAAGACATTGAAATTAAAAGCATTGTTTGCTATTGACAGTGAAACGCTAAGATTTTATTATTGCTTTGGACTAATGATGCAACCTCTCTGCTCAGAGCGTCATCTAGTGAAACCTGAAGTATCAATAAACCTTTCCAGGAGGCAAAAACATCATGGCGATTATTCGTTGGGAACCTTTCCGCGAGCTGGTTACATCCCAGGACGCCTTTAACCGGCTCTTCAACGAGACCGTTTCCCGGTTCTTCGATACTTCGGAATTGGCCACGCGCACGTGGACGCCTGCCGTAGACATCTACGAGACGGACCACGACGTGGTACTGAAAGCGGAACTGCCAGGAATTGATCCTAAGGACGTTGAAGTACGCGTCGAGGACGGCTCCCTCTACCTCAAGGGCGAACGCAAGTTCGAGAAAGAGGTGAAGGAGCAAAACTACCACCGGGTCGAACGCTCCTATGGCTCGTTTGTGCGGTCGTTTCCGCTGCCCGCCTCCGTCGACGCCGACAAGGCTCAGGCCGAATACAAACATGGCGTGCTGACCTTGACCCTGCCGAAGCGGGAGGAGGCCAAGCCGAAGACCATTAAGATCAGCGTCAGTAAGAACTGAGGGGTCCGCGCCGGCCGGAAGCCGCTAACCGCCGGCGCAACAACAGCTTTTTGTTGGGAAAATGCAGCTCAACTTGACCACTTTGATTTAGTACCAAGGAAGGAGGTAGCATATGCCGATCGTACGTTGGGAACCGTTCCGTGACCTGCTGGCCATGCAGGATCGTTTCAATCGGCTGTTCAACGAGACATTCAGCCGGGTCTTCCAGCCGGAGGATCTCGGTGCAGGCACTTGGGCGCCCGCGGTCGATATCTTTGACACGGACAACAACCTGATACTCGAGGCCGACCTTCCAGGGATTGACCCCAACCATTTGGAGCTCCGCGTGGAGGACAACACACTCTACCTGAAGGGGGAGCGCAAGCTCGAGCACGAGGTCAAGGAAGGTCAGTATCACCGCATCGAAAGGGCCTACGGCACGTTCACCCGCTCGTTTGCCCTTCCCAGCTCGGTAGATCCCGATAAGGTAGTGGCGGAGTACAAGGATGGCGTTCTGCGCTTGACCCTGCCCAAGCGGGAAGAGGCCAAGCCGAAGACGATTAAGATTCAGGTGGCTGGCGGCGAAGCGCCCAAGGCAGTGGGCGCCCACAAATAAGCCGTTGGCAACGCCCGGCTCTGGTTCAGGCCGCGCCAAAACACTCTGGCGCGGCCTTCTATTGTTCCGGTAGTATTCTCGGATCGCTGTTTATTCAACTTCTCTCTTTCTAAGGTTTTCTGAATCATGGCGACGCGTTTTGACCGATTCACTATCAAGGCTCAGGAAGCCCTGCAGGGGGCCCAGGACGTGGCCGGGCGCTTCGGCAACCAGCAACTCGAGCCGGTCCACCTGCTGCTCGCGCTCGTTGAGCAGACCGAGGGCATCGTACCGGCACTCCTCACGCGGTTGGGAGTTGCTCCTCCGGTCCTGGCCCGGGAAGTCGAGAAGGCCATTGAGGCTTTGCCCAAGGTGGGGGGCGCGGTGGAGCACTACCTCTCGCCGGCACTCCGCGAGGTGTTGGACCAGGCTGCCAAGGAGGCCGAGCCCTTCCGCGATGAGTACGTATCCACAGAACATCTGCTTCTCGCCTTAGCGCGCAAGACGGCCGATCCGGCCGGCCGCATCTTGGCGCGCCTGGGCATCACCCATGATGCCATCCTCAAGGCCCTCGTGGCGGTGCGCGGCACCCAGCGTGTTACGGACCAGAACCCCGAGGACAAGTACCAGGCCCTCGAGCGCTACGCGCGCGACCTCACCGAGCTGGCGCGGCGCGGCAAGCTCGATCCGGTCATTGGGCGTGACGACGAAATCCGCCGCGTCATCCAGGTGCTCTCGCGGCGCACTAAGAATAATCCCGTTTTGATTGGCGACCCCGGGGTGGGCAAGACCGCCATTGTGGAGGGTATCGCGCAGCGCATCGTGGCCGGTGACGTACCCGAGTCGCTGCGGTCGAAGCGCATCGTGGCGCTGGACCTTGGGGCGCTGGTCGCGGGATCGAAATACCGGGGCGAGTTTGAGGACCGGCTCAAGGCGGTACTGAAAGAGATCGAAGAATCGAGCGGGCAGATTATCCTCTTCATCGACGAGCTGCACACGCTGGTTGGGGCCGGCGCGGCGGAGGGTTCGATCGATGCCTCGAATATGCTCAAGCCGGCGCTGGCGCGGGGCGAGCTACGCTGCATTGGGGCGACCACACTGAACGAATACAAGAAGTACGTGGAGAAGGACGCCGCACTGGAGCGGCGCTTCCAGCCCGTCTATGTTGGGGAGCCCAGTGTGGAGGACACAATTGCCATCCTGCGCGGCCTCAAGGAGCGCTACGAGGTACACCATGGCGTCCGCATCAAGGATTCTGCCATTGTCGCGGCGGCTGTGCTTTCCAACCGCTACATCTCGGACCGCTTCCTGCCGGACAAGGCCATCGACCTGATCGATGAGGCCGCCTCTAGCCTGCGCATCGAGATCGATTCGATGCCCGCCGAAATCGACCAGATCGAGCGCCGCATCACCCAACTGGAAATCGAGCGGCAGGCCCTCCGCAAGGAGGAGGACCCCGCCTCGCGCGAGCGCCTCGCCGCCCTCGAGCGCGAGCTGGCCGAACTGCAGGAGAACTCGAACCGGCTGAAGCTCCGCTGGAAGGCGGAAAAGGAAGCGATCGCCCGCATTCGTCAGCTCAAGAGCGAGATCGAGGCCGCCAAAACCGAGGAGCAACTGGCAACACGTGCCGGCGACCTTAACAAGGCGGCCGAAATCCGCTACGGCAAGCTGGTGATGCTGGAGAAGCAGCTGGCCGAGGCCAATGAAGACCTGGCCAAGAAGCAGGCGGGCGGCCCCATGCTCAAAGAGGAGGTGGACGAAGAGGACGTCGCCAAGGTGGTCTCGAAATGGACGGGCATCCCGGTGTCCAAGATGCTCGAGGGCGAGGTGGCCAAGCTAGTGCACATGGAAGACCGCCTGCGCCAGCGGGTGGTGGGCCAGGATGAGGCGTTGCGACTGGTGGCGAACGCCGTTCGCCGCAGCCGCGCCGGGCTCTCCGATCCCCACCGGCCCATCGGCTCGTTCCTTTTCCTGGGGCCTACGGGTGTGGGCAAGACGGAGCTGGCGCGGGCTCTTGCCGAATTCCTTTTCGACGACGAGCGCGCCATGCTGCGCATCGACATGTCCGAGTATATGGAGAAGCACTCCGTGGCGCGCCTCATCGGAGCACCGCCCGGCTACGTAGGCTACGAAGAGGGTGGCCAGCTGACGGAGCCGGTACGGCGCCGCCCGTATTCGGTGCTGCTCTTCGACGAAATTGAAAAGGCTCACCCCGACGTCTTCAACATCTTCCTCCAAATTCTCGACGAGGGGCGGCTTACCGACGGCCGCGGCCGCACCGTGGACTTCAAGAATACGGTCATCATTATGACGTCGAATATCGCCAGCTCGCTCATCCACGAGGCGCTGGGCCGCGGCGGCCAGGGGGAGGCCGGCGCCGTCACCGAGGAGCTGCGCAAGCGCATCCACGAATCCCTGCTGCACTACTTCCGCCCAGAATTCATTAATCGTATCGATGAGATCGTGATCTTCCGCGCCCTGGGTAAGGAAGAGATCTCCAAGATCATCGATCTGCAACTCGCCAATCTCAAGAAGCTGCTGGCCGAGCGTAAGGTGCAGATTGAGCTGACCGAAAGGGCGCGCGAACTACTCTTCCGCGAGGGCTATGATCCGCAATTTGGCGCACGTCCGCTCAAGCGGGCGATTCAACGCCTGATTCAGGATCCGCTGGCCATGAAGCTGCTGGACGGCGAAGTCCTTCCCGGAGACCACGTGCTGGTGGACGCGGATCTCAAGAAGGGCGAGATGACGTTCGAGACGGCGGCGGCGAAAGCGGCGCGATGAAGAGGATTTCCTTTCCTGCATTGTCCGGCCTCGGCAAGACCGTGGCATCAGGCGAGCGTGCTTTCTGCCGCCGTACTTTCCCTCATCGAATCCAACCATTGACAAGTCCCCGCCGCGTGATATCTCTTGCCCTGTGAACCTTCTTCCCTTGTACGGCCAAGTGGCCGTGGTGACCGGAGCAGCCCGCCGGATCGGCCGGGTGATCGCCCTCACTCTGGCGGAGGCCGGTGCCAGCGTGGTGGTGAACTATCACACCTCGCGCGCGGCCGCCGAGGGAACCGTGAGGGAGATCGAAGCGCTGGGCCGGGAGGCCTTCGCTGCGCGCGCTGACGTCTCCAAGCCCAAGCAGGTGGAGACCCTGTTCCGTGCCGCCGAGAAACGCTTCGGGCAGCTCGACATCCTCGTGAACAACGCCGCCCTCTTCTTTCCTCGCCGCTGGGACGAACTGACGGAAGCCGACTGGGACACCATCCTGGGAACCAATCTCAAGGGCACATTCTTCTGCGCTCAGGCGGCGGCGCGGCGCATGCGCGGAAGCGGCCACATCGTCAATATTTCCTCCCTGGGCGGGCTCGAAGCCTGGCCTGGTTACGCGCACTATTGCGTTTCGAAGGCGGGTGTCATCATGCTGACGCGCTGTCTGGCCAAGGCTCTGGCGCCTACGATTCGCGTGAACAGCGTCGCTCCCGGCACGATCCTGCTTCCCGAGGACAAAAGCGACCCGCAGATGATGCGCCGCGCCCGGCGGACACCGCTGCGGCGCGGCGGCCGCGCGGAAGATGTGGCGGGAGCGGTGCTCTTCCTGGTGACCCAGGATGACTTCATCACCGGCCAGGTGATCGTGGTGGATGGCGGCCAGTCTGCCTAGCTGCTTGGGAAATAGGGACGGACCGCAATGCGGTTTACACCTGCCGCGGGTGAAGGCTAGAATGAGGGCTGCAGTGCCAAGCCGCCACCGCCGAACATGACCAACACCCTCGCGATCTATCCGGGATCGTTCGATCCTATCACGAATGGTCATCTCGACCTGATCCGGCGTGGATCGCGCATCTTTAGCCGCTTGGTGGTCGCCGTGCTGACCAATGCCGAGAAGCAGCCGCTGTTTACGGTGGAGGAGCGCGTGGC
Source organism: Acidobacteriota bacterium (assembly GCA_902812465.1). GTDB lineage: Bacteria > Acidobacteriota > Terriglobia > UBA7540 > UBA7540 > CADDZE01. The sequence goes on from CADDZE010000004.1 coordinate 81,444, forward strand.
CATGCTCGAGGAAGTGACGCGCGGCATGTCCAATGTCTCCGTGGACACCTTCAGCGGCCTGCTCGTGGACTATGCCAAGCGGCGCAATGCCGGCGCCATCTTGCGCGGCATCCGCGCCTTTTCGGACTACGAATACGAGCTCCAGATGGCGCTCACCAATCGCAAGCTGGAGCCCAGTCTGGAAACCGTATTTCTGATGCCGGCTGAGTCCTACGGCTACCTCAGTTCGCGGCTGGTGAAGGAAATCTTTTCTCACGGCGGAACGGTGAAGGATATGGTGCCGCCCGCCGTCGAACGGCGGTTGCGTGAGAAGATGGAGGCAGGCCGGGCGCGTCCCGTCGCAGCTCGAAGACGCTGATGAAAGCGGGCCCGCGGGGAGCGAGGACGCAGGGAGTGAGAGGGTTGGGCCCGGACTCCCGGCGCTGACATTTCCGAGGAGCTCTTGATGATGCAATTCTCTGAACGGATAGCGCGCATTTCCGTTTCCTCCACGGCGGCCGTGGTGCAGAAGGCAGACCGGCTGAAAGCCAGCGGAGTGCCGGTGGTCGACTTCGGTGTGGGCGAGCCGGATTTCCCGACGCCTGAGAACATCAAGCGCGCGGCCGTGGACGCCCTCGCCAGGGATTTCACCAAGTACACGCCGACGGGCGGCATCCGTGAGCTGAGGCAAGCGATTGTGGAGCGGCACGGGACCGATTTCGGCTCGAAGTATGAGCCTGAGGAGTGCCTGGTTACCCCGGGGGGCAAGTACGCTGTCTTTGCGGCGATTGTCGCCACCATCAACCCGGGCGACGAAGTGATCCTGCCGGTGCCCTACTGGGTCTCCTACCTCGACATCGTCCGCTACGCCGGTGGAACACCGGTGTTGGTTGAGACGCGCGAAGATGACCACTTCGCGCTTCGTGCCCGGGCCGTGGAGGAGCGGGTGACGCCCAGGACGCGCATGATCATCGTCAATTCGCCTTCGAATCCGGCCGGTGCCGTGGTGCCGCCGGAGGAGATGGAGCAGCTGCTGGCACTGGCCGCCCGGCGGGGGCTTTGGCTGATCTCGGACGAGTGCTACTGCCACTTTCTCTACGACGGACTCCAGCCGTTCTCCCTGGGCGCCTCGGGCAACCGCGAGAACCTGATCGTGGTGGGCTCGCTGTCGAAAACCTACGCCATGACGGGCTGGCGCCTGGGCTTCGCGCTCGGCGACCGGCGGCTGATTGCCCAGATGCTGAAGCTGCAAAGCCACTCGACATCCAATGCCACCTCGTTTGCGCAGGCCGCGGCGGTGGAGGCGCTGCGCGGGCCCCAGGACTCCGTGAGGATCATGCTGGCTGAATATCGGCGCCGCCGCGACCGCATCGTGGAAGGGCTGCGCGCGATTCCGGAGGTCCGCTGTAACATGCCGCAAGGCGCTTTCTACGTCTATCCCAATGTGTCGGCTTATTTGGGGGCGAGCGGCCTGGCCGATACCGTGGCGCTCGCTGACCGGCTCCTGGACGAAGCCCATGTGGCCTTGGTACCCGGACCTGCCTTCGGAACCCACGATCACGTGCGCATCTCTTATGCAGCGTCCATCGAGCAAATCGAGGAAGGGCTGCAACGGCTGAAGACCTTCTTCGCCCGGCTGCTTCCCGCTTATGCCGAAGCTTGACGTCCCACTTCGCCTGTCACCCGTCTTTAAGCCGAGAATCTGGGGGCGCGAAAACCTGGCCCCCCTGTTTGAGCGTGACTGGAGCGTCCCCGGGTCTCGACTGAGGGGACTGGGGCAGGCGAAGCCGGAGG
>CADDZE010000005.1 GCA_902812465.1 Acidobacteriota bacterium
GTGCGACCGAAAAGGCGCCACCCCAGGCGGGCGGCTCGGAAGGGCCGCGTTGCCGCTAACCTCAGTCGCCCTACGGGCTCCTTCGGCTAGCGGCAAAGAAAAACCGAACAGATCATGGGCTATAAAACCGGACATCTTCCCGTGCTAAGAACAGCCGCGGAGCGTTGGCGGATCGGCTGGCTACCACGGCGAGAGCCTCTTCGTTCAGAGCCGCATCCACGCCGAAGAATCCAGCCGGTTGCTAGAGTATTGGCGCGCCTGGAGGGATTCGAACCCCCGACCTTCAGCTTCGAAGGCTGCTGCTCTATCCAGCTGAGCTACAGGCGCGGGAGTTGTTTCAACCCACGATACTACAATCCGCCGCTGCCGGGCGAGGGCAAAACTGAATGCGCCCTTCGCCGGAGAATCCCGGCGTTCGCCAGTCCGCAGTCTGGCTCCCGGTCAGCAACCGTGCGGCCGGGAAGGAAGACTGTCTTAAACTAGTGGGTGCCATGTGGGGACTGGAAAGGCTCTTGCTCGGATTCTTCCTACAAACCCCGGGCGAACGCCGCGGAACACCCTTGGAAGACTTGCTTTGGACGGCAGCGTACCCCATCTTGCGGCTGAAACCGCGGTCATGCTGGCGTTGTTGCTCGGCGCGTGCGGTCACGCCGTCGCCCAGGCGGATGACGCGCGGCGCCTCTCCCAGGAGGCGTGGGCGGCACAACAACGCGGGGACGCCGCGCTGGCGGCGCGTGAATACAGAGAGCTGCTCAAGCTTCACCCGGACATGACGGCGGCGCGCGCCCACCTGGGTGGAGTGCTCGTTTCCCTGGGCCGGTTTGACGAGGCCATCGCCCAATACCGCGCCGCGCTGGCACAAAGTCCGGGCAACCGCGATCTGCGGCTGGACCTGGCTCGCGCCTATTAAAGGGCGACGCGGCGAAAGCGGCCCGCGAACTCAAGTCGTTGCACGATGAAGCGCCTGCCGATGTGAAGGTGGCAACCCTTCTCGGAGACTGCGACCAGCGCCTAGGTCGCGACGACGAGGCCATTAGCCTGGTTCTGCCCCTCGAACGGGCCGAACCCGCCAGCCTCGACGTCGCGTGGGTGCTGGGATCGGCGTTAGTTCACGCCGGACGTACGCGCAAGGGGCTGGAGCGGATTGAGCGCGTGTTGGAGCAGCGGCCCAGCGCCGAAGCCTACGCCCTGGCGGCGCACGCCTACATGAAACTGGCAGACTTCGGTCAGGCACGGCAGAAGGCAGACATGGCCATGCGGCTCGATCCACATTATCCAGGACTCCTTACCCTCCGAGGGGTGATTTTGGAGTACTCCGGCGATGCCGACGGGGCGATGCGTGCTTACCGGGAGGCGCTGAAGGCCAACCCTAATGACTTTGAGGCTCACTTGCGCCTGGGGCACCGCCCTTTATGGTCAAAGGCAACTGGACGAGGCGCGGCAGCACCTCCAACGGGCGATTACGCTGCAGCCCGCTTCTCCGATAGCGCGCTACGAGATGGCGCGTGTCGACCGGGCCCAGGGGCAACTGTGGCGGCGGCCGTCGAGGCTCTGGAAAGCGTCGTCCACGACGATCCATGGTGGATCGCCCCGCACGTGGAGCTGGCGGCGCTCTACTAACGCCTGCACCGCGCGGAAGACGGGGCGCGGGAAAAAGCGATCGTCGACTGCCTCACCGCCGAACAGCAGCGGCGTGACACGAAGGCGCATATCATGACCCCGCAGGTTCCTTTACGCTGAGCACGCGGTTGGCGGGGACATCCCGAAGCGTTTGAACGATCCCCGAAGGCCAGCGAATCTCCACCTGTTCGGCCTTCGGTTCCCGACCCAGGCCAAAATGCACCGGCGTGTGGCTGGAGGAGGCGTAGCCCACACTCGTGGTCATGTGGTTAAACTGGATGCCCGCTCTGGTCGTCACCTTGATCAGCGCGCCGATACCGTCGCGGTTGCTCTTGGTCCCCTCCAGTGCGATGTCCAGCCAATTCCCCGGTTCGGGGCTGCGGTTCATCCAAATTTCGGCGCGGCGTCCTATGGCAGTGGCTACCACGTCAATTCTGCCGTCGCCGTCCAGGTCAGCGAAGGCGCAGCCGCGATGCCGCGCGGGGGGTGCGGCGTGGAGTCCTGTCTCCTCCGTCAAGGCCTGCCATTTGCCGCTGGGGCCGAGGTTGTGGAAAACGGTGTTGTGCTGCTCGATGTCGGTGCCGGGCTTGGGCAGCGCCTCCACGTGCCCACGCGTGACGAACAGGTCCTTCCAGCCATCGTTGTCAAAGTCGTAGAGGCCGGCGCCGTAGCCCGCCATGCGGCGGCTTAACTCCCGCATCCCGCTGGGAAATGCCACCTCCTCGAAGGCGCGCCCGCTTTCGTTGCGAAAGACGGGAAAGGTCTGATGGTTGAAGGCTACAAACACGATGTCCGGATAGCCATCGTTGTTGAAATCGCGGAAGTCCAGGCCCCTTCCGGAGACGAAGTCGCCATCCTCAGGAAGGGCCACGCTGGCCTGAAGCGCCACCTCGTCGAACTTCCGGCCGGTGTTATGGAAGAGAAAGTTGTAGTAGGTGTCGTTGGTCACGAAGAGATCGGGACGCCCATCCAGGTCGTAGTCGGCCATGCCCACGCCCATGCCTTTACCGACTTGGGAGCGAATGCCGCATTCGGCCGAGACGTCCTGGAATGTCCCGTTGCCGCGGTTGAGGAACAACTGGTTGGGTAGGCCTTTATAAAACCTGGGGCTGCAATAATCGAACGTATCGCCGAAGCCGCAGAGCGGCTTCTTCGCCAAGTCCCATCGCAGGTAGTTGACGACAAAGAGGTCCAGCCGCCCGTCGTTATTGACGTCCACCCGCGCGGCGGTGATCGCCCAGAGCGGGCCGTACTCCGGATCGCGAAAGTTGGCGAGCCCACCTTTGGCGGTAACGTCGGTGAAAGTACCATCACCGTTGTTATGGTAGAGGGTATTACGGCGGACGGCTGCCACAAAGAGATGGGGATAGCCGTCGTTGTCGTAATCGCCCACCGCCACTCCGATGTCGTAGCCCATGCCGGTCAGCCCGGCCTCCTCGGTGACGTCGGTGAAGATGCCGTGACCCTCGTTGCGGAATAGCCGGTTGGAGAATTTGGGCGAGTCCTTCTTCAGCGTAGTGACGTTGGCGCCGTTGGTGAAGAAAATGTCCGGAAGGCCGTCCTTGTTGTAGTCGAAGACGGCCACGCCGCCACCCATGGTGGCTGGAGCGTGAGGCGCTTTCAGCGTTTCGTCAACCTCCAGGCGGAAGGGCAGGGATTGCAAGGAAAACCGGATGCGGGGTTGGCTCGAGCCGGGTGAGGATACGCGCCCGAGCGCGCCCGGCAGAAGCCCAAGAAGCGCCAATAATTCACGTCTGGTGAGGGCTGGCGGCGTTGCCTGATACCTCCCAGTCTTTGGGATGCACAAGGCATGCGGTGCCATGGCAAAACCAAAAAAACAAGCGCACCGCGATGCTGCCCCTTCTTGCCGCCGGGAGAGAGCCTCGAGGCGCAGGGGCAAACCCTTCGGCGTCCGTACCCAGTATCGCAAATTCGTCTTGAACATGGAATCTCACCCTGGAGCCTTGTCTTCATGGCCGCAGGCTGGCAGGTTGCCGGGAAGCGCTGAAGCCTGCTGCTTTTCGGGTTCCAGCGAGGCAGGACTGCGCGGCCGTGGTGGCGGACATGCCGCCTCCGGCAGGCACAAAACTCAAGGTGACGTCATTGATGAGAGCGAACGGAGGATGGGGATGGTTCAGGAAATTGAACGCCGTAAAACGGAACTGCGGGCCTTGGCGTTCGGTGATCTTGAATTCTCTTGCAGCCCCAAGTCGCTGTCAAAGAATCCCGGTCCATAGATGTTGGGCCACACAACCGGGCCGTTGACCCCGAGCGTCGTGGGAAGGGCGAAACAATTGAGGTTGAAGTACTGGCCCGGAAGCAGTTCCTTCCCAGCTGCCAGCCATTGGCCAATCCTCGCAGGAGCCGGTTGCCATGCACGCGGCTGGGAAGGCTGATGACCTAGGAGGCGTTAAAGATGTGCAGGCGGTTGGAGGCTGCCCAGATGGGTGAACAAGCGCAAGCCAGCCCTTGCCTATTGTACAATGATGGACGTACGTCCATGCGGAAGAGGCTTATCCAGGTGGCTGTGTCAGCAGGCGTTCTATACGGCCTGCTGGTGGCTGGCCTATTCTGGGCGATGTACCAGCCTCCGGCGGTGTTTGGCCGTATCATGTCGAAAACGCCGCCGGTCGCCTACTGGGTGCTCCCTTTCCGGCGGCTGTGGTTCGTGGCGCGGCGCGGGCAGCTCCACAGCGGCGATCTGGCGCCTGACTTCTCCCTGTCGACGCCGGACGGAAGCACCCAGGTCCGGCTCTCTTCCTTCCGCGGGCACAAGCCGGTGGTACTCATCTTCGGCAGCCACACTTGACCTCCTTTTCGCCGGGAGGTTCCCGAGCTCAACCGCATCTATCGCCGTTACAAGGATCGCGCCGCGTTCTTTGTGGTCTACATTCAGGAGGCCCATCCAGCCGACGGATGGCAGATGCCCGAGAACCTGAAAGAGGGGATTTTGATTACTAGCCCGCGCAGCCTTCTGCAGCGCGAGAAGGTGGCCGGCGCTTGCGTGCGAAAGCTCGGGCTGGAGATCCCGGCGCTGGTGGACGATTTTGCCGACTCAACCGAGATCGCGTACACGGCTTGGCCTGACCGCCTCTACGTCATCGATCGTGACGGCCACGTTGCCTTTAAGAGTGATCCCGGCCCCTTCGGGTTTAAGCCCGCCCTGATGGAGAAAGCACTGGCACGCGTGACGATGTAAGGCGGGGAATGGCTGGCCTTCCCAAAACCAGCTTGGCCGATTCTCGGCCGCCGGCTCGGAAGCGGGCTGTTCTCTAACCCGTCTGATCTAACCTGCCAGAACCTTCCTGGCGGGCTCGCCGAACGTCTCCCGCGATTCGCGTCCCAGCTCGCGCACGGCGAGAAACTGGGTGAGCCGGGGAACCGCAGGTGCGACGAAGCGGATGCCAAAAGCCTGCAATAGGACCTGGGCTGGCATGCTCACCACACTCAGCAGGATCAGGATGACTCCCGTCAGCACCATCAGGGCCAGCAACGCCACAACCATCGTTAACGGATTCCACGTCCACCCGACGCCCAGCAGGCGCAACCCGAGGACGACCACCACACCGGTAATGACTGCGCCGGAGAAGAGGAAGACCAGGATCGGGAAGAGCACGAGCAGCACCAGGGCACCTGCTACCACCGAGACGACAAGGCGCAATAGCACATAGAGCAGGAAAGCTCCCGCCCGCTCGCGCGCCAAGGCGGCCAGCTGGCGCCAGGCTTTGGACAAGGGCAACTGTTCGGCATACATCAGGGGTACCGCCAAATCGTCGGTGAGCGCAACCAGGATGGCAAGCGCAGCGCCGGCGCCGACGTCAGCGACAAGGATGGCCACCAGCTCGGCCCAGAAGGTGACAGACCGGACTCCACCAGCGGCCAGCGCGCGGAGGTGGGGAAATGCTGTGACAGCGCCGGCCGTAAGCGCCAAGCCTACTCCCATCAGCGCGGCCAGAAGCCACCTAAAATACGAACGGCCCATGGGCCGAACCTCTTTCCACGCACGGGCCAAGGTGACCTTCCCGTGAAGGATGGAATCGACCAAGACGAAGCGGAGCATGGCGCGCATGTAGAGCAAGCCCACCGCGGCTCCCAGGAATGCCGTTCCCCCCACGACGATTAGCCAAAGATGATCCGATAGATACTGCCTCCAGCGGGCCATTGCTTCCTGGAAGCCGAGGTCGCCAGGAAGTGAGCCGAGGCTCCAGTTAAAGGCCGCCGACGAAGTGCCACCCCCCAGAAAGAGGCAGATGAAGCTGAGCCCCAGCCAAAGCCTCACGTCAAGAGGTCGGAAAAGTAGGATCAGAGTGTCGTTCAGCGCCTTCGAGAGAGCGCGGACGGGAGCAAAGTCAGGGTAGCCGCCGGTGGTGGGCGGGTGCACATCCCTGGCGGGACTCGCCTCCGCGTTCAGCATGGCAGGACCACGCGGAAGGTAGTGCCGCGATTGACTTCGCTGGAGAAATCGATGGAGCCATTGTGGAGCTGGATAATGCGGTAGGCCATGGCCAGGCCGACCCCGGTTCCATTGGGTTTGGTGGTGTAAAACAGCGAGAAGATTTTGTCACGTGCTTCGGGAGGGATGCCCACGCCTTGGTCCGCGATCTCCAGTTGCAGGCCGTGCGGAACTAAGTGAGGCCGCACCGTCAGTTTGCCTCCTGCCGGCATCGCCTGGCACCCATTCAACACCAGGTTGAGCAGGGCCTGTTTGATGAGGTCCCGGTCCACCCGGAGAGGGGGAAGCGTGCCGTTGCGCTCGAAGACCAGGCGAACGTTTCGCTGCCGGGCGTGAGGTTCCGCCAGCGTGAAGACCTCGGAAATCAGCGACTCGACGTCCGTCTCCGTCGGACGCACTTCGACCGGCCGGGTGAAGTCCAGGAAGGTTCTCACGACGCGGTCGAGGCGCCGGATCTCGCTGGAAAGGACATCGAGCTGAGGTTTCACGGCTTCGGCTTGCGCTCCGAGCTTGGCCTTGATGATTTCGACCTGCAGCACCATGGCATTCAGCGGATTCTTCACTTCGTGGGCGACGCCCGAGGTGAGCCGGCCCAGGGCGGTCAGCCGGGCGGCGAGGTCCAGCTGGCTCTCTAGCTGGGCGCGCGTGCTGGCATCCCGCAGCGTCACCAGCGCCGCTACAGTTTGCTCACCTTCCAGCACGAACTGGACGCTTACCGACACGCGGGGCGTGGCAGAACGGGGCAGATTGACTACCCGATCCGCGATGGAGCGCCGCGTCTGAAAGGCCTGGCGTAGCAGTGACTGCAACTCGTCATCGCCCGTAAACAGTTCTGCCGCCGGGCGGTAGACGATCTCCTCGGGCGAGCGACCGAGGAAGTGAGACACGGCTGGGGTGGCGAGCACGAGGCGTTCCTGGCTGTCGAACAAGAGCAGGCCGTCGGCCAGTTTGGAGAAGAGCTGGTCCAAATTCTCCTTCAAGGCATCGAAAGCCGCCTTCTCGCCCCGAATACGCTCGCCGAGCAAGCTTAGCCGCGAAGAGAGAACCCCCCATTCGTCGCTGCGGTCGAGGCCCGGCGACCGCGCGTACTCGCCGCGGCTCAGCCGTTCCACTTCGAGCGAGATTGTTTCCAGAGGGCGAAGCAAGCGGAAGGAGAGCAAGCCTGCGCTCAGCGTGGCCAGCAGAATAACTACCACGCTCACCAGGATCGGACGGGCGACGACATGGCGGACCTCTTCGGCCAGGAACACGGTTGAGACACCCACCCGGATCTCGCCCAGCGGCTGATCCAGCACGCGCAGGGGGATGGCGAATTCGTATTTGCGCGGCGGGCCAAAGATGACCTGCAGTTGCCGGAAAAGGCTGGCCGATTGCAGGCTGGAGAAGTCGGGCACAGCTTCCATGAGCTCACCGATGCGGCTCGGGTCATCGTGCACGACAATATGGGCTTGGGTGTCAGTGATGGTTACGTAGTTGACGTCGCGGGAGTAGCCGACAATGGATTCGAGCAGAAAGGCCAGACTCTGGTCGCTGGCCATCTTACCCTTCACAAAGCTCGAAACACTGTTGAAGTCCCGCGGATCGGTTCCCGGGGGCAGATGGGCCCCCATCAGCACACTGCGCGCCTGGTTGTACACCTCGTTGGCGAAGTACTCGCCGCGACTTTGTACTCCCGAGAGCACCTGCCGGATCAAGCTGGAGATATACAGCACCGAGGTGGCCAGCACCACCAGCAGCACGAGGAGGGAGATCAGCGCCGTAAGCTTAGTTTTGAGGCTGACTCTCATATTCCTTGAGCTTGTTGTGCAGGGTCTTCAAGCTGATCCCCAGCATCTCAGCGGCCCGCGTCTTGTTGTTCCTGGTGAAGTTCAGCGTCTCAAGGATGAGCCGGCGTTCGGCCTCCGCCACGGTGAGGCCGGGGCGGAGGGTCAAACCGTTGTCCACACTGGGCGGGGGCAGGCCGAAGGTTTTAGGGATATTCTCCCGCCTCAGCACGTCGCCAGGCTGAACCAGGATGGCGCGTTCCAGCACATTACGCAGCTCGCGGACGTTGCCCGGCCAAGAATAGTTCCGGAACATGTCCAGGACTTCGTCCTCCACCCACTTGACGCGGCGGCCGTGCTTGCGGTTCAGGTCCTCGAGCAGTGCGGCGATCAGGTCCGGCAAATCCTCCAGGTGCTCGCGCAAAGGCGGCATAAAGATCTGCACGACGTTGAGGCGATAGTAGAGGTCGCTGCGCAATTGTCCCTTGGCCAGCGCCTCCTCGGGAATCTTGTTGGTGGCGGCCAAGACCCGCACGTCTACGGAAATCTCGGTCTTACTGCCCAAACGGCGGACCTTCGAGTCCTCGAGCACGCGCAAAAGTTTGGCTTGGGTGGCGATGGGCATTTCGCCGATCTCATCCAGCAGCAACGTGCCTCCGTCCGCCAGCTCGAAACAACCGGCCCGTCGCTCCATAGCGCCAGTGAACGCCCCCTTCTCGTGGCCCAGAATTTCGCTCTCCATCAGCGTTTCCGGAATGGCCGCGCAGTTAACCGCGACAAAGGGCTTGGAAGCGCGAGGACTCAATTCGTGGATGGTGCGCGCCGCCAGTTCCTTTCCCGTGCCGCTCTCCCCGGTAATCAGCACCGAGGCGCTCGACGGGGCCACCTGGGCAATCAGTGAGAGCACCTCCTGCATGCGCTTGGACTGCCCCACCAGATTTCCCAGGATGCCCGCATCCCGCAGGCGGCGGTGGGCGATCTCCAGGCGGCGCTCGCTATCCTGCTGCTTCAAGCAATTTTCCAGTTCGACGCGGAGCCGGTTGGGATCGAGGGGCTTCTCGAGGAACGTGTACGCTCCCAACTTGGTAGCTGCTACCGCTTCGTCGATGGTACCTTGACCGGTCAACATGATGAAGGCGACGGCACTGTGCTCCTGGCGAACCTGTTTGAGCAGCTCCATGCCGTCCAGATGCGGCATGCGGAGGTCTGAGATGACTACTCGAGGATTGCCCGTCTGGATTCGCTCCAAGGCCTCCCGTCCGTCGGCAGCCACGCTGGTATCGTAGCCCCAGCTGTCGAGTAGGGTTGCCAGGCCCTCCCGCTCCGCGGCCTCATCATCCACCACCAGCACTCGCACACCTCTTGGCATGCTAGCCTCTACTGCAGTGTCAATTGTGTGCCTCGCCTTCGCGGGAATTGGGCTTCCCCCTGTCAGCTTGGCCACTCCGTCCGATTTACGGCGTCACTGTAATTCTTACACGAAAGCGAATAAAGAAACTAGCCAGGCGATGGCTATCTCGCGCCGTTGCAGTTAGATGGGGGTCGGGTTGGGGCGTTGGCACCCGAGTTGCTCGGACTCAAGTCGCGAAGGAGTCGGCGATGCGACTCGAGGATCGATGGCAGGGCTCGTTGCTAGCAGTGGCCATGGCCGTGGGCCTAGCACTACTGTTATTTGCTCTGAAGCCCTCGAGGGGCGGAAGCGCGATCCCCGCGCCCTCACTCCCGGCCGGAACCGAGGTGACCGTGCGTCTGCTCCGTCCGGTTTCCTCCAGGACCATCCATCTTGGTGACCGGTTCGCTGGCCAGCTGACCAGCGTCGATCCGCCGTACGGCACGCTTCTGCCTGGCGGCGCGGAGGTGGAGGGACGATGCGTGGCAGCGCGCAGCGCCACGCCCAGCCGCTCCGGGTATCTTCGCCTCGTGCTGTACGCGATTCGCATCCCCACTGGGCGCCTGGTGTCTTTGCATTCTACCACCCTAATCGAACGCGGCTCCGCCCCGCTCGTCGACGCACAACTGGATACCTCGGTTCCTCTGCGTTTCACGTTGCTGGAGCCGGTCCTGATTCCGCCGCGGTAGCCATCCCGCGAGCCCGCGAGGAATCGAGCCCGGCGCGGTCACTGGCGAGCTTAACCAGCGCACACCAGTCTTTTTCGCCCCAGCCCCGCGCCAGCCCACTCAAGAGCTGATCATAGACCAGGCTGGCCACCGGCATGGGCACGGCCGCCTCCTCAGCCGCGGCCAGAACCAGACGCGCGTCCTTCAAACCCAGGCGCAAGGTGAAGCCGGCTGGCTCAAATCGCTGTTCGAGCATCAGGCGCCCGTAATTCTCGTAGACGGGCGACCGGAACAGGCTGCCGTTGACGATCTCCAGCAGTCGCGCCGGATCGATGCCGGACTTGCGGAGCAAGGCGAACGCTTCGGCCAGTGCCTCCAGCACAGAAGCGATCAAGAAATTGCCTGCCAGCTTCAGCGTGTTGGCTAAGGCGGGTTCGGGACCCAGCACGAAGAGCTGCTGGCCGATCGCCTCGAGCAGCGGACGGCACCTGGCAATCGCCTCGTCGGCTCCAGCTGCCACCACGACCAGGCGTCCGGCCTCGGCCGCGTCTGGCCTTCCGAACACGGGGGAGGAGATCAGCCACTGGTTCCGCGTCCGATGCTCCGCGGCTAGCCTTTTGGCCAAGCCAACGCTCACCGTGCTCAGTGAGAGATGTACGCCTCCGGCGGGCAGACTGTCGAGAATGCCCCTGGGAGCGAAGGCGTACGCCTCCAGCGCCTGGTCATCGGCGAGCATCGTCAGAACCGTGCCGGTAGCGCAAGGCTCCGCCACCGAGGCGGCCACCGTGGCGCCTGGCCCGGCCAGAGCCCGCGCCCGGCTGCGCGTGCGGTTGAAGACAATCAGTTGGTGGCCGGCGGCGATCAGCCGTCGCGCGATAGGTGCGCCCATCTTACCCAGTCCAATGAATCCTGCCTGCATACTTGCCTCCGGCGCTGAGAGTCAGCCATAGTGTAGACTTTCGCGCCACAGAGTGCGAGCCGTTCGAGGAAGGAGGTCCGGGAGCCTCCAAACTACAAGGTGGACTATGCCCCTCTACTTTGCCGCCCACACCACTGCCTGCCTCACCAAGCAGGCCCTGCGCCAACTCATGCTGGAGCTGCTCGGCTCAGGCACCCCTAAAGTGCGCCGCTGCGTGGCCAGCCAGCTGGGCGGGCGCATGCTCACCGAAGTGGAAGCCAGGGATCAGGCTAGCGTCGAGCGCTTCTTCGAACAAAAGCGCGTCAACTGGGAGTGGATCATGCGGATCGACCTCGATGGTCGCGAAGGGGTGGTGACCGAGGAGTGAGGCCATTTCTGAAGGCTACATCCAGTGTCGCTGGTCGGGATAAAAGTCGACCGGAGCCTTCGGAAACTTCTCGCGAAAGAGGCGATATTGTTCTAGCATCGCGCGGTAACGGCGGTCGGAGGTGCGGAGCTTCACGTGGGGCATGCGGATCAGCGCCCGTTCCACTTCCCACACGTTGCGGCGCGAGAGCCTCCAGTCGCACTTGACGAGGGTTCGGAGGTCGGCGACACCGTACCCCACGATGCGCCCCGTGTAATCGACGTACGGGTCGACGTAGCTCATCACCAGTTGGCGGATGGTGGCGTAAGCGGGCTGGCGGCCATGCAAGCCGAAATCGCGCGAACGCGCCACCGTGCCCCACTTTCCCCGCTCTCGGAAGAGGAACAATACGTGGTCGAGATGGTCCTGCGATTCTAGGTCGAGCAGCAGGGGAGGATAGCCGTGTTGTTCGAGGATGGCCGCCGCCGTCAAAGCGGCTTCGAGGCAGTGCGCGCGCCCGTGCTCGACGACGCCCCGGAAGGTCCGCAGAGTCTCGCCGCGCCTCTCCCAGTTGTAGGGTAGCCTGCGGAGGAATTGCTGCACCTGGAATGGGGTGCGATGTGCCTGGATGATCTGCCACTCCTTGGGACGAAAGGCACTAGGCTCAGGCTTGATGTTAGGCATGAGTTGTGCTGCAGACGCCGCGCACCCAGCGGTCGTACCACAACTGGAAGCATAGCAGTGGCCACAGGGCGCGGCGATGGTCGGCTTTGCCCTCGCGATGCTCGCGCCACAGCCGCCACACAAAAGTGGCATTCAAGATGCCATCCTGATGGAGCTGGGTTGGGGAAAGGGTCTCTTCCAGCAGCGGGCGCAGGGAGCCCCGCATCCAGCGCGCGATGGGAACGCTAAAGCCGCGCTTCTGCCGGTAGACAATCGGGCGGGGAAGCCACGGCTTGACCGCCTTCTTGAACCCGTACTTCATGCGCCCCCACCGCACCTTCAGGCGGCTGGGCAAGCCGCTCGCGAATTCAATCAGCCGGTGGTCGAGGTACGGCGTGCGCAGCTCGAGCGAACAGGCCATGCTAGCGCGATCGACCTTCACCAGCAGATTGTCCTGAAGGTACATCCCGAAATCGATATAGAGCGCCTCGGCTAGCTCGTCTTCGAACCGGGCGCCGCCCAGCCAGTGCTCGAGCGGAGCAAACACCTGCTGGCCGGGCGCCGTGCACGGGCGGAAGCCCGGATTGAGCGCGTCATCCACCTGGGCGGGCGCCAGCATTCCGAACCAATTTGCGTGCCGCCGCGCCGGGTCTTCGTCCACGTGATCGAAAAACCGGCGCAGGTACAGGTTGAGAGGGACAGCACCGGATGAAGTCGGTAACAAGCTCGCGAGCGGCGCTAACACGCGCCTTCGCAGCCAGCCGGGCAGGCGCCTGTACAGCTGAGCCAGTCGAAGGCCCAGGTAGGTAGGGTATCCGCCAAAGAGTTCATCGCTGCCCTCGCCACTCAGCGCGACGGTAATCTCAGCGCGGGCGAAGCGGCAAAGGAGAAAAGTGGGAATCACTGCCGGGTCTGCCAGCGGTTCATCCAGGTGATGAGCCATCCAGTCCAGGCCTTGGCGAAGAAGCTGCTCATCCACCCGCAGGACGTGATGCTTGGTGTGGAAGTGGCGGGCAACCAGGTTGGCGTAGCGCGCCTCGTCGAAATCCCTTTCGGCAAAAGCCACGGAGAAGGTCTTCACCTTGCCCGGAGATAGCTCACTCATCAGGGCCACGAGCGTGGAGGAATCCACTCCGCCGCTCAGAAAGACTCCGAGCGGGACATCACTCACCAGCCGCGAAATGGCGGCCTGGCGAAGCCGTTGGCGCAACCCGTCCAGCAGCGAGGTTTGCTCGCCGCGGCCCACCCGGCTTCGCCTGGGGGGACAGAGGTAGTCGCGCAGCCGCCAGAAAGGCTCCAAGGTGATCCGCCCCCGTTCGACCACCATCCGATGGGCGGCGGGCAGCTTGCGGATCTCGCGGAAGGGGGTCCGGGGCGCAGGAAAGTATCCATAGAAGAGGTATTCGCTGATGGCTTGGGGATCGAGGGTCCGCCCGACCTCCGGGTACTCGAAAAGCGCCTTGATCTCCGAGGCGAACACCAGCGTCTGCCCCTGCTGCCAGTAGTACAGAGGTTTCTCACCGGCCCGATCGCGCGCCAACATCAGCCGCCGGGCCGGCTCATCCCACAGGGCGATGGCAAACATCCCGTTCAGTTCCCCGAGGCAGTCCACGCCACGGTCCTCGTAGAGGTGGAGGATCACCTCACCGTCCGACTGCGTCCTGAACTGATGGCCACGCTGCTCGAGATTCTCGCGAAGCTCGCGGTGATTGTAGATTTCGCCGTTGTAGACTAGGGTGACGTCTCCCGTCTCGTTGGACAGGGGCTGATCGCCGGTGGTCAGGTCAATGATCTTCAGGCGGCGGACGCCGAAGGCCAGCCAGGGACGCTCAAATCGGCCGTGGCTGTCCGGCCCGCGATGGACGAGGCGGGCCGACATGGCCGCGACGCGGTCGCGGTGCGCCACAGGCTCGAAGTTCAGGTTGAGAATCCCGCAGATGCCGCACATTCGAAAGCTGGGTCTAGTGGCGCATGGCCAATGGCGGACGATCGGCGCCGAGACGACGATCATGCGGTTTCGCCGCCTCCGCTTCATACTCCCACACGGAGTACTGCCACGCCGTCCAGAGCGGTTGCAGATTTCCGGCCTCCTGCATCAGGGCTTGCACGTGATCGTTCCTCACCAGCAGCAGCAGACGGGCGGCGGGCTGATGGAGGATGCCGACAAATTCCTGGTCGTTAATGAGCACGGGCAGGGGCAAGGTTTCCCCGGCACCTCCCCCGACTGGAGGGTTCAGCCGGCTCGCGTGCAAACGCGTGAATTGTGAAACCACATAGTTGCTGGTCGTCTCGACCCCTGCCGAGGTCACCAGCCCGACGTTGCGCCGCAGGTAGAACGGCAACCCGGTCCGGAAATAATAATACCCGTAAACGGGGAAGCTGCTCGGAGGACTGTGAAGAATGGTGATTGCCAGCTGGCGGCTGGAAAAAGTCTCGGCGTAGATGGCAAGCGGCTTCATCCACCGCAGGGCGAGCAGCGGTGTCGGGGCGGCGGCCAGCACGAAGGCCAGCGGCGCCGTGCGACGGCCGGGACCAAGCAGTGTCCGCCCCAGAAGGCCAAGACCAGCGAGGATGAGCCCAGTATAGACCAGATGGGGCGTCAAGTAGGCAACCAGTTGGTCGGGCAACTTGCTCGAAACGAGCTGCTGGGCGCTGCGAAAGCGGAACGCTTGTCCCGCTGCGGCCACGAGCAGACCGAGGCCTGCCAAGGCCGCGAATCCGGCGGTCACCCAGTCCGGTCGCCGGGCGCCCGTGCCCCCCTGGCTCGTTTCTGACCACACCCGCGCCAGCATGACGCTGAGGGGAACCGTACACGGCAGAAAGTAGCCCGGCAGCTTGGACCGCGAGATCGAAAAGAAGAGAAAGATGACCCCGCTCCAGGAGGCCAGCAGCGCCAGGCGCGGATTGCCACGCAAGGCCCGCCAGTACTCCAGCCTGCGCCAGGCAGCAAAGGCGAGAAAGAAACTCCAGGGCAAGAAGCCCGTTAGGTAGACAGGGACATAGTAGAGCGGCCCGGCCCGGCGCCGCAGCTGGCCGCCGGTGGCAAAGCGCACCAAGCTTTCGTTCCAAAAGGCGTAGCGGGGAAAATCGGGGTGGCGAATCGAGACAGCGATGAACCACGGCAAGGTGGCGATGAAAAACACCAGGGCACCCACCCCCCAATGCAGCCGCTTCAGTCGATGGAGTTCGCCACGCAGCGCGAGGTAAGCAGCGATCGAGAGCAAGGGAAGCAGAAAACCGACCGGGCCCTTGGTCATCGTCGCCAAACCCATGAAGAGAAACATGAGCGCCTGGAGCCCCGGCCGCCGATAGCCGCTCGCTTCAACCAGGACGAAGCAGACTATCGCCAGGGTCACCAGGAGAGTCAGCATCATGTCCAGGCCGGCGATTCGTGCCAGGGCAAAGGCGAGCGGTGATGTCGACCAGATGATGCCGGCCCGCAAGGCGGTACCGTGGTCGAATAATCGCCGGGCCAGCAGCCAGACCAGGCAGCAGGTGCCGACGCCGCACAGCACGGCGGGAAGGCGCGCGGCCCATTCCGAGAGCCCGAACAATCGGAAGGAGCCGGCGACCGCCCAGAAGAAGGCGGCGGGTTTATCGAGGTAAGGCAGGCCGTCGAAGTGTGGCACGAGCCAATCCTGGGTGGCGAGCATCTCCCGGGCCACTTCCGCGTTGCGCCCCTCGTCTGGCTCGATCAACGGCAGTCGGCCAAGCCCTGGGAAAAACAAACAGGCCGCGAGGGCGATCACGATGGCAAGGTCGAATCCGGGCGAACGGCGAAAGAGGCGGGGGCTCGGTGCAGTCATGAAGTCGTCCGCCTCAGCTCAGCGGGGCTCTCAATGAGCTCCAGGGTGGCGCGGGTGTCGATGTGGTTCTTCTTCATCCAGCGCACCGCCCAGACGTCGGCCAAGCCTTTCCAGAGACGGTCCCACGTGCCGTACTTCGTTCTGCCATGCAGGCGCGGGCGATGGCTGACCGGAACCTGGATCACGCGGGCGCCACGCATCTTCAGCAGCGTGGGAAGGAAGCGGTGCATGCCGCGATACAGTTCGAGGCCCTCGAGGTACTCCCGGCGGTAGGCCTTGAGGGTGCACCCGGTGTCGATGATGTTGTCCCCGGTGGCCCAGTTGCGGAAGGCATTGGCGATGCGGGAACTCACCCGCTTCCACCAGCTGTCCTGCCGCCGGAGCCGCACGCCACAAACCACGTCACAGCCATCCAGCAATTCCACCAGCCGTGGAATTTCCGCCGGGTCGTTCTGCAGATCGCCGTCCAGGGTGACCACGACGCTTCCCCGTGCCAGCCGGAATCCTACTGCCAGGGCGGCGGTCTGGCCCTGGTTAGTTCCAAAGCGCGCGATGCGGATCCGAGGCTCGCACTCCTGGGCACGTTTCAGAGCTTCAAGGGTGCCGTCCGTGCTGCCATCGTCCACGAAGATGATCTCCAGGAAGCCGTGCCAGCCCTCCAGGGCGCGCTTCAGGCCTTCGACCAGCGGCGCGACATTCTCCGCCTCGTTGTACATAGGGATTATGACGCTGAGAGAAGCCTTGTCCATTGCTTAAAACCCGCGCCGGCGGCGGCTCCGAAATCACTCTAGACCGTGCGGTAAACCGATGTCAAAACCAAGCACGGCCTTCAAAGCCACTGCGTGAAAAGTCCTCCGGCGCCCCGGGCCGAACGGACAGCGCCCTACTATCCGGCAGCCGGACTTGGGTGATGGGTGGTTGTGCGCGCAGGATGCGGTCGATCCCGCGCCGAGACAATCTCGGGCCTGGGCATTCAAGCAGGTGCTGGCGTTCCCCAGCTTTGCTATCATCCCATCTGGCCAATGCCGCACCTCTTTGAATGCCAGGACCAGCCATGCATGTCCTGCTCATCTCCACCTATGAACTGGGGCGCCAGCCCTTTGGGTTAGCGTCGCCCGCAGCATGGCTGCGCCGGGCGGGCGCCTCGGTCGCCTGCGTGGACCTTTCCCGGCAGCCTTTGGACGAGGAGGCTGTCCGCCGCGCACACTTGGTCGCCTTCTACCTGCCCATGCATACGGCCACGCGCCTGGCTGCCCAGGTAGTGCCCCAGGTGCGCCGGCTGAATCCGCACGCCTGCCTTTGCTTTTACGGGCTCTACGCTCCGGTTAACGAGGGCTTCCTGCGGAAGCTGGGCGCGCATGCCCTCCTCGGTGGTGAATTCGAGGAAGGGTTGGTGGAGCTGGTGGAACGATTAAAGGCGCGAGGCAACCTGAGCAAGCAAGCGGAGCCAGTTATTTCTCTGGCGCGCCAGAGGTTTCTGACGCCTGACCGTCAAGGTCTGCCACCACTCTCCAGCTATGCCCATCTGAACCAAGCCGGCCAGAGGCCGCGCGTCGTGGGCTACACGGAAGCGACGCGCGGCTGCAAGCACCTTTGCCGGCACTGTCCGGTGGTGCCCATCTACCAGGGGCGCTTCCGCATCGTTCAGCCGGAGGTGGTGCTGGCGGACATCCGGCAGCAGGTCGAGGCGGGAGCCGAACACATCACTTTTGGCGATCCCGACTTCTTCAATGGGATAGGGCACGCCTTACGAATCGTGGCTCAACTGCACCGTGAATATCCCCGCCTGACTTACGACGTGACCATCAAAATCGAACACCTGCTGCGGTACGCCGGGCACCTGGCGACACTGCGCGACACGGGATGCCTCTTCGTCACCAGCGCGGTCGAGTCCGTGGACGATACGATCCTTGCACGACTCGAGAAGGGCCACACCTTCGCCGATTTCCTGCGCGTCGTTCGTCTCTTCCGGGAAACCGGGCTGTGCCTGGCGCCCACCTTCGTCCCCTTCACGCCTTGGACCACGCTCGCCGGGTACTGCCAGCTGCTCAGGTCCCTGGCTGAGATGGACTTGGTCGAGAACGTGGCGCCCATTCAGCTTGCCATACGCTTGCTGATTCCTGCCGGCTCACACCTGCTCGAACTCGACGAGGTACGCGCCCTCGCCGGACCGTTCTGCGAGGCGGAGCTGGTCTATCCGTGGAAAAGCCCCAACCCGGCCGTCGACGAACTCTCGCGCCGCGTCCAGTTCCGAGTGGCGCGAGGTCTGAGGGATGGCGAGACGCGCTGGGCGATCTTCGAGAGCGTCTGGCGCCTAGCGCACGAGCTGGCCGGGCTCGCCGGCCGCGAAATTCCCCAGGAAGACGTCGGACCGGCTCGCGCGGCGGTGCCCTATCTAACTGAGCCCTGGTATTGTTGAGCCGAACCAAGCGGGGACCAGTTGGCCCCTGTCTGAGATGAGTAGTGGGTGCGTATCAAGGAGATATGTGGAAACTATCCCGCAGCGGACCCAGGAGCAACTTCACCCGGGGCCTAATCGCGAATAGTCCCCGGCGAGGGAGCGCACTCCGTCGCTGCTGGCTTGCAACAATTCGCGCTCCCAGACCACTCACAAGTCATTGAATCGCTGCCAGGTCGCTGAAACCGTTCGCATCGCAGCGTTTCCGATACGTTTCAGGACGGCGAAGCAGGCCGAGCTGCCGTGTTCGCGGCAACGTCAGCTTCCGAGGAGGGGCAAAAATGTGGTGATGCGTCGCCGACCGAAGCAGCAGAGGCTCGAAGCCATTCGCGCAGTAACTTTTCGGACGCGATCCCTGCTCACCCTATTAGTGACGCTTGGAACCGTGCTGCTGCCCATCTCCGCAACGCGGGCTGCCAGCTACTACGTTAGCCCCACCGGCAGCGACGCGAACCCCGGCACCCGTTCCCGTCCTTGGCGCACCCTGTTAAGGGTTAACTCCAACAAGTTTTCCGCCGGGGACCGAATCCTGTTGGAGGGTGGAGAGACGTTTGAAGGAAATCTTATTCTGGACGATCGCTCCACTGCCAGCCCTCGGCGGCCCGTAATCATCGGGTCATATGGCCAGGGGCGAGCCCGGATTCATGCCGGGAAAGGCACGGGAGTCCTGATAAGGAACCTGGGCGGCGTGGTAATTCGCGACCTTGTGTTGAAGGGAGAGAACGCTGGTACGAACCGCGGTTTTGGTGTCGCCGTGGTGAATGAACGGGGCACCGCACAACTTGAATCTGTTTGGATCGACCATGTTGAGGCCAGCGGCTTCCACTGGGCGGGAATCTACGTGGGTGGCGCCCCCGATCTGCCCGGAATCAAGACGCCCGAGTCTGGTCGCTACGGCTTCCGGAACGTGAGAATCTCCCGCTGCGCGGTGCACGGCAACATGTACTACGGCATCTGGGTGAGCGGGCCTTGGGTCCGCGTCCACAAAGAGTACGCCAACCGGGAGGTGACGATCAGTGAGTGCGTCGCGTATCAGAATCCAGGCGACAGGACTTACAAAGAGAACCACAGTGGCGATGGAATTTTGCTCGACGACACCGACCACGGCGGAATCGAGCGTTGCACCGCCTACGAAAATGGGTATGCCAATGGAAGTAGCCAGGGCGGGCCTGTGGGTATCTGGGCGGATGAGTCCAACGACGTGACTATCCAGTTTTGCGAATCCTTCGGCAATCGAACCGGTGGGGCCGCCGACGGCGGCGGGTTCGACCTCGATGGCGGAGTGACGAAATTCAGTGATGTAGTATAACTACAGCCATGGCAACGACGGTGCCGGCTACCTGGTGTGGAACTACGGCGCTATCCATCCTCTGGCCCACAATGTCATTCGCTACAACATCAGCGAAAACGACGGCCGCAAGCACCATTATGCCGGGATCGGTGTCGGCACCTTGGGAACGCCCGTAGAAGATGTCGAGGTCTACAACAATAGCATCTTCACGGCACCCAGCAGCACGGGAACGCCCGTGGTGGTATGGGTGGGAGGCAGAGCGGCGAATCGCGCCATTCGCTTTCGCAACAATCTGCTGATCTCGGAGGCCAGTGTGCCTTTGGTGGAAATAGAACCGAACCAGCAGGATGTGCGGTTCGAAGGCAACGCCTATTGGGCGCGCAGCGGAAACTTCCTGTTTCTTGACCGGGGCAAAACCTACCACGGCCTGGATGAGTGGAGAAAAGCTACTGGACAGGAGCAGCTTGCCGGCCGGTCCACCGATATCGCGACGGCGCCCCGCCTGACGAGCCTAGGGGATGGCCAAACGATGGCGGCGAAGGCCTCCCTCTCCACCCTGCAGAGTTATCGTCTTCTGCCGGATTCCCCTCTGATCGATGCCGGATTGGATTTGCCCGCCGAGTTTGGTATCGACGTGGGTACCCGCGATTTCTGGGGTACACCTATTCCGCAAGGACAGCGTTTCGATATCGGCGCTTGTGAGGCTCCCACCGGCAACCCGCAACCGTCCGACCGTTCAAACAAGTCGCAGTTCATGATGCAGCTCCTCCAGCTCTGCACCCTGGGGCGGGCGGCTCGGCGCCGCGTTCTGCCGCCACGGAAGCCGGTTTCGGCCGCCGTTTGCATAGCAGCAGCGCCCTGCCGCGGTGCAAGCCTGACCGCACCGTCCTCACGGCGCCACCCAGCACGGCTCGCCTCAGGCGCTCCAGGGATTGGCCCCGGGTCCGGTCCTCAAGCGGATCGGACGCCGAGGAGGCGGCGCCAAGCTCAAGCCGTGCGTGGTCGGCCACTTCGTCTTCCTGCCCGTTGCCGTTCGTTCGCATCGGCACCTAGGCGCCCTCCCGATCCAGGCACCGCAGAACGAACTTGCGGCTGATCCCGTCAAGAAAGGCTGAGCGAGCCCTTTGCGGGCTCAAAGCCAGCTGTTTCCCGCATCAGGACCAGGAACACCTCGTGGCTTACCTCCTCTGCCAGTCTGGGGCTTCCGGGCATTGGCAGGGCGTCGCGATAGACGCGCCCTGAGTATCGCGGGTACAGGGCAGCGAACGACTGCTCATCGCCGGCTGCTGCCCGTCGCAACAGATCGTCGTCGCTGAAGTTTGCGCGGTCCGTCATCCGTCTCCTGTCATGGGGATCTGCCATGCCCAACCGTTACCATTTCGGTGGTCAGCCATGAAAAGCTCCCGAAAGTGCGGTCGGTCCGGAAATATTTACGCTCTTTGACACGCGATGGTTGATCCGTGGGTGTCCGGTTCTCTTCGATCTCGCTCGCGTCAAGGAAGTTAAGATCGCTTCCGATTTTGGCCTACTGATTGCACAGCCTCTGATTGGCCTGGCCTCCGCGGGTATCCAGCCGGCCCAACCGGTCTCCGAGGCGCCCGCGAAGAATAGCGAAGTTCTGTCGGAGGGCAGGCGCGAACGTTATGTCATGAACTCATTTGTTTCATTGGCGAGGGAATCATGGCGGTCCATCGAACGGATGAACGAAAACTTTTGCGTCGGGCGCGGGCGGGCAGCACTGAATCGCTGGACGTCCTGTTTCGGCAGTATTACCGCAATATTTATCACATTGCGTTTCGCATTACGGGTAACCCGGAGGACGCCGAGGACGTCACGCAGGACGCCCTACTCAAAGCTTACTGCAATTTTGCTCAGTTTCGCGGCAATTCCCGCTTCTACACTTGGCTCGTTCGCATTGCGGTGAACGAAGCGCTGATGAAACTCCGCCGGGCGCGCTGCCATCAGCAGGTCTCTCTAGAGGAGCATCGTGAGGCGGCCGAGACGCTGCATCCGGCTCCGCGCGAGGTGGAAGACCACAGCAGCAATCCCGAGCAGCTTTACAAGCAGTCGGAGCTCGGGCGGATTCTGCGCAAGAGCTTGCAAGGGCTGGGACCGCGCCTGAGTTCTGCCTTCGTGCTGAGAAATGTGGAGGGGCATTCGGCGATCGAGGTGGCGCAAATTCTGGGGTTGTCGTTGCCGGCGGTGAAGTCGCGCCTTCTGCGAGCGCGGCTGAAGCTGCAGCGCCGCCTGATGGTGGCTCTCCGTTGCGCTAGCCTTGCTGAGCACGATGCCGAGCGCATCGCCCTGCGGTTGCTGAGCACCTGAACATCTAACGCCCTTCCAAAGGCAGGAAGCAGCTGCTTTCACCGCAGGTTGGTTTTGGCCCGCCAGGCCATCAGGCGCTCGAGGGCGTCTTCGAGCTGCTGGCGGCGGTCCCAAAATGGAGCCCAAAGGTCGCCGAGTCTTGCCAGCCGGCCGCGCACGGTTTGGATGTTAAATCGCTCCGGCCGCAAGGTGACCTTTAACTCGGCTGGCCGGATGGGAGTCGAGACGGGCGCCCCGGGAAACGCGCGCACGCTGTAAACGGAGGCGAGTGGCCGGCCCAGCGCGTTCTGGGCGACGTCGATCAAGACCGTCCCAGGCTTACGCTTGCTGACCGAGCGCTCCAGCGTCACCTTTTGGGGCTCCTCGTGCGCCACCGACCTGCCCACGATCTCGGCGAAGGTGCGCACCTGCTGGTAGCTGTAGCCGGGCGCGACGGGCACGTAGAAGTGCAAGCCCGTGGCTCCGGAAGTCTTGATGAAGACCTCGAGCCCCAGCGCCCGCAGCTGGCGCAGCACAGCTCGTCCGATCTGCACTACCACATCAAATTTGGTTCCCGCGCTGGGATCCAGATCGAAGAACAGGTAGTCGGGATGCTCGAGATCGGACGCGCGACTCGACCAAGGGTTATGGTCGATGCAGCCCAGATTGGTGAGATAGAGCAGATCGGTGCGATCGTTGGCCAGGAAATACCGGATGGTTCGCGGTGAACCCGACGCGCGTTTTTCTTCTGACTCGATTTCTACCGTGGGAATCCAAGGCGGAATCGACTCGGGCGCATCTTTTTGAAAGAAAGAAGGGCCATGGATTCCGTCCGGATAGCGCCTGAGGACTAGCGGCCGCTCACGGAGGAACGGCAGAATGTACTTTGCGTGAAGGTAATAAAAATTGAGAAGATCTCGCTTGGTGTATCCCGACTCGGGAAAGTACATCTTGTTCAGATTGGTCAGCTGCAACTGCTTGCCCTCTAATTCCAAGGTTAGGTTGTCCGTCCGGCCTTCCTTGAGCTCGCGCGCGATGTCGTTCTCCCGCCGGAGCACCCGGCTGGCCAGTACCGGGCCCGGGGGAGCCGGAGGCGGATCGGCATTCGCCTTGTGAGGTGACGGCGCCTGGGTGTCGAACCGGCAGTCCTTGGGATTCCGGTCAGGCCGAAGCCCCAAAAAGACGGGTGCGCGCAGATGCCTTTCGCGCGTCCAGTTGCTGTACTTCACCCGCACCACCAACTTGGGCTTCACCCAGAAAGCTTTCTCCCTGGTCGCGGGAACGGGGTCAAACGGGCAGCGTGGGGATGACAGGCGCTGCAGTTCATCGTGTAGCTGCTTTTGGCTCTGGCCGTTGAAGCCGGTTCCGACGCCACCGACCAAGCGGAGCCTTCCCTGATCGTCATAGAGTCCCACGAGCAGGGCGCCGAAGAACTCGCGTGAACCCCGGGGCGCCGTCCATCCCCCGACGACGGCATCAAGATCGTTTACCACTTTCAGCTTCAGCCAGGAATTCGTCCGCCCGCTCTTGTAAGGACTCCGCGCATGCTTGGCGATGATTCCTTCCAGACCTTGCTTGCGCGCCAGCTCAAAGAGCTCGCGCCCTTTCTCCTCGACATGATCGGCGTAGCGGAAGGAACCTCCGGGTTCCAGCAGCGCCCGCAACAAGCGCTTACGCTCGATGAGGGAGGCCTGGCGAAGGTCGTAGCCGTCGCAATAAAGCAGATCAAACAGGTAGTAGACAACCGGGGCCTGGCGCTGCAAAGCCGCCGGCGGCCGGTCAACATTCATACGCTGCTGCAAGCGCTCGAAGTCGCTGCGGCCCTGTTCGTCCAGCACGACGATTTCACCATCCAGGATCGCTTTCGAAGCCAGCACGTGCTGTGGCAACTCGGCCAGCTCCGGATAGTAACTGGTGATGCTGCGCCCGGTGCGCGCCTGAAGCCGAAGCTTCCCCTCGTCGACCCAGGCCAGGGCGCGCACACCATCCCATTTGATCTCGAAGAGCCAGTCGGGGTGGGAGAACGGCTTATCGAAGGCCGTGGCCAACATGGGCTCGACTCGTTCGAGCATGGCCGCGCGGCGCGCACCCTGGAGGCCCGCGGGGCGCAGAGTGGCCGCGGGGGGAGCGTCGGAAGGCGACACCCCTTCCTCAATCTCCTTCATCCGGCGCCCGCTCAGCACCGAGCCGTCATGCTCCTCGATGTTCCAGTGTGGGTCCGCCGCGGCGTCCCGGTGCTTGATGAGCAGCCACGCGTTGCCCTTCCCCTTTTCCGCCGCCTGGCGCAGTTTCACCAAGGTCCAGCTTCCCCGCAGCTTGTGGCCGTGCAGCACAAACTTAATTTCCCCTCGCTCGAGCTGCTGGCGGGGCGCCAGGGTGCCTTCCGTCTCGAACGTGCCCGCATCCCACACCATGACGGGACCAGCGCCGTAATGCCCGTCGGGAATAACACCCTCGAAGGTGGCATACTCGAGCGGGTGATCCTCGGTTTGTATCGCCAGGCGCTTGTCAGCGGGATTCATGGATGGGCCTTTGGGGACGGCCCAGGATTTCAGTACGCCGTCGATTTCGAGGCGAAAGTCGTAGTGCAGGCGCGCGGCGTCGTGCTTCTGAACGACAAAGCGATGGCCGCCGAAAGGACGTGGTGCGGTGTCGCCAGCCGGCTCCGGCGTCTGATCCAAACGGCGCTTGCGGCGATATTCCTGAAGCGCATTCATAACGAAGGCTGCTACGAATGATCGCATGACGGCGGTTCCCGTGCCATCCTCCCCCTCTGGGCGGGCAAATTGCGACCAATCGCGCCTCCAGCCAGCGCCCGGCGGCCACAGGCGATCCTTGTTTTAAGCGGAGGGCGTCCTGTATGATGGGGACTAACGCAGCCGGCCGGTCGGTGTTCCGGCTGAGGGAGACTTCGCATGGCCGAGGTGAAGGTAGGGCTCCAGGATGTGGTGGTCGCCACGTCCAGCATCTGCTCGATTGACGGGCAGCGAGGGATTCTCACCTACCGCGGCTATGATATTCACGACCTCGCTGAGCATGCCACCTTCGAAGAGGTCGTTTACTTGCTTTGGTACGGCCGCCTGCCCCGCCAACACGAGTTAGATGAACTGATCCAGCAGTTGGCGGAGAACCGGCCCATCTTGCCGGAAATTATCGACCTGCTGAAGCGCTTGCCGCCGCCTCAGCATCCTATGGAAACCTTGCGAACCGCGGTGTCTGCGCTTTCGCTTTACGATGCGGAAGCGGAGGACATGTCCGAGGAGGCGAACCGCCGCAAGGCCTTGCGCCTGACAGGGCAAATGGGAACACTGGTGGCGGCATTCGGACGCATCCGTGAAGGCAAGGAGCCGGTTCCCCCCGACCCCAAACTGGGCCACGCCGCCAATTTCCTTTACATGCTGAAGGGGGAACGTCCCGACCCTGAGGACGCCCACTGGTTTGATGTAGCGCTGATCTTGCACGCCGACCACAGCTACAATGCCTCGACCTTCTGCGCCCGCGTGACCGCCTCCACCCTCTCGGACATGCATTCGTGTATCACCTCGGCCATTGGTGCGCTGAAGGGGCCTTTGCACGGCGGTGCCAACGAGCAGGTGATGCGGATGCTGCTCGAGATCCAGACCCCGGAAAACGTGGCGCCGTACATCCACAACCTGCTGGCGCAAAAGAAGAAAGTGATGGGCTTCGGCCACCGCGTTTACCACACCGAGGATCCGCGGGCCACCGTGCTGCGGCGGATGTCCGAAGCTTTGGGGAAGCGCACCGGGCAGACGAAGTGGTTTGAAATGTCCAAGCAGATTGAAGACCTAATGATCCGCGAGAAGAAGATCAATGCCAACGTGGATTTCTATTCGGCTTCGTCGTATTACGTGCTGGGCATTCCCGTCGATCTCTACCCGCTGGTTTTCGCAGTCAGCCGCATTTCCGGATGGACGGCGCACGTGCTCGAGCAGTATGCCAACAACAAATTAATTCGCCCCCTCGCCGAATACGTCGGACCCACTAACCAAAAGTACGTACCCATCAGCCAACGGTAGCAGTAAAGCGAGCTTCGAGTTTCGTCCGAAACGCTTGCTCCGCCTCCCCTCTTTTTGTTCCTGACCGCGGATCAATCGTACTTCTCGTAGCTGAGCGCCGAGGCGGGATATCCCATGCCTTCGAGCTGCCGCCGCACGTCATCCACCATCTTCTTCAGGCCGCAGATATAAGCGTGGAATCCGCTCTTTTGGCCGAGGTGGTGGACGATCTGCTGCTGGACGTAGCCGGTGGCACCGCGCCAGCCCGGCCCGGGGCGGCTGAGCGTGGGAACGAAGCGGAAGTTGGCGTGCTCGCGCGCGAGCTGCTCGAACTCCTCGCGGTAAAGGATATCCGCCTCACTGCGTACGCCGAAGATCAGCCATACTTCGTGGCTGGCCGCGGCCGGTCCGCCTTCCCGGAAGGCGTATTGCAGCATGGCGCGGATCGGTGCGATCCCTGTTCCGGTAGCGATGAAGGCGGACACCGGGTCCATCGGCTCGCGCAGGATGAAAGACCCCCACGGGCCGGTGAACTCGATCTGGTCGCCCGGCTTCAGGTGGAAGAGCCAGGGCGACACGACGCCATCGGGCACAATGTTCAGGCACAAGTCGAAGCGGTGATCGTGGTGCGGGGAGGAAGCCAGGGAGTAGGAACGCAGAACCTCGCGGCCATCCACGATGACATCCATGGAGATAAACTGCCCGGGAAGATAGTCAAAGGGCTGGCCATCGCCAATCTCAAACTCGAAATGCTTGGTGCGATCGTTGGTGTACCATGCGCGCCGAAGCGTCGCCGTATAGAAGTGTTTTTTCACCGCCACGCTGGGTTCTTTCCTCGCTTTGGTCTAGGCGCTGGTTCCTGAGTTCAGCGCTCGCAAGCCCCTGCGTCCCGTTAGGTGCGCGTCGCAGGGTTTGGGTTTTGGCAGCGGACCACCGGTCCACGATCCTTCGACCTCTTCGCCCGCCGGCAGCAAGAGAGCGGCGGCGCCGAACACGCCGACGTTCTCCTGCAGCTTCGCCGGCAGGATAGGCGTTTTGACGGCAAAATCGCGGTTGATGGTGTAGGCCGGAATCGTCTCGCGAATCTTGTCGAACAGAGGCTTGCCGATACGGGAAACGCCTCCTCCGATCACGATGGCCTCCGGGTCGAGCAGGGTGATCATGCCAGCCAGCCAGACGCCAAGGAAGAACCCGGTTTCATCCAAGATGATCCGGGCAACCTCGTCGCCCTGGCCGGCTGCCTCGGCAATCATCTCCGGCGTAATCCGCTCGGGATGGCCGCCGCTCATGGTGCGCAGCAGGCTGGGCTTGGTGTGCTCCTGCTCGAGCAGCACCCGGGCGCGACGGGCCATGGCCGGGCCAGCCGCCAGCGCCTCGATGCACCCCAGCGTCCCGCAACCACAACGGTAGGGCGAGCGGTAGTCGATGGAAACGTGTCCGCCCTCCGCCGCCACTCCGTTTTTGCCGTGATAGACGCGCCGATTGATGATGATGCCCGTGCCGATGCCGGTGCTGACCGTCACATAGAAGACGTGGCGATAGCCGCAAGCTGCCCCAAACAGGGCCTCTGCCAGGCCAGCCGCGTTGGCGTCATTCTCCACTTTGGCCGGGAGGCCGAAGCGTTCGGCGATCTTCCGCTCCAGCGGGAAGTCTTTCCAGCCTGGCAGATTGGGCGGATTGATCACCGTCCCGGTCTTGGGGTTCACCGGACCCGGAGCGCACAGCCCGATGCCAGCGAGGTTCTGCTTGCCGCCAGCAGCACGGATGAGGCGATCAATCACCTTAAGTATCTGGGAGTAGCTTGTGCGGACGCCTTCCTGGGCCCGGGTGGGAACAAAGACGTCCTTCAGCAGCCGGCCCGTTCCATCCACCAAGCCACCGGCCACCTTGGTACCTCCGATGTCGATGCCTGCAATCAATTGCCGCATGTGAAGCCGCTTCTCTGGCCCGGGCGCGATCGCTCGCCAAGCTCGCACACAGAGGGAGCGTACGCCTGAAGCCGATTCAGTATAGCCCAACGATCAGCTGAGAGCCGCCGCAGGAAATGAAGCACCCACGGCGGGGAGGCGTTTCACGGACCCGGTGCAGCCGCAGACGTGTGGTCCTGGATAATGCGCCAGCCTTCGGGGAGCCGCCGCAGGATCAGGGTGAAGAAACCGTGCCGGTGATCCTGGGCGCGCTCGAGGTCGAAGCGTCCGATCGCCAGGGCGATGCGGGGGCAAAGAAGGCGAACCTCGAGGTCCGAAAAGCGGAGCTTTCCCATCGCCTGACGGTCAGGATAAGTCCGGCGGTAGCGCTCCAGCAAGGCTGACCATCCTCGGCGCATGCCGTCCTCGCTGACAAACGCCGTGTGCGGCGAATTCCAGTATCCGTGCATAAACCGCTCGAGGTCACCCCGGTTCCATGCCTCCACCTGGGCGTTCAGCACGGCGCGGATCCCTGCCACGTTGCGAACCGGCGGCGTAGGAGTCTCTTGCGCGAAAGACCGGCAGAGGGCGGAAAACAACAGGACGATGGCCGTCGCGGTTGGCAATCTCACGCTTGCACCTCCTTCTGACTGAAAGCGACGCCCTTAGCCTCCGGGCCGGCGGCGATCACGGTGGCGCCAATCAAAAGCACACCGGCCGCCAGCACGCCCATGGACTGAGTGTAGCTGAGATGCTGGGCCAGCACCGCTTCCACGTAGGCGATCGAAGAAGCGATGAGGACGCCTAATTGGTAGGCGAAACCGGGAAAGAAACCGCGCAGTTCGTTCGGGGAGAGCTCGTTGATATGCGCCGGGATGACTCCCCACGCACCCTGAACCATGAATTGCATCAGGAAGGCTCCGGCAGTGATAAGGAACGCCGAAGGGGCCAGGAGCCATAGCGGAACGAGCGCCGCAGCGAGCAGCACGGCAGTCACCATGGCTTTGCGGCGCCCCTGGCGGTCCGACCAGAGGCCGAATACCAAACCCCCGGCAATAGCGCCCACCATGGAGACCGCGGTGATGGCTGCTGTGGCATGGGTGCTGAATCCGCGCTGCCGTTCCAGAAAGGTGGGATAGAGGTCCTGGGTGCCGTGGGAGATGAAGTTCATCATGGCCATGAGCGCCACAAGATAAGCAAACAGGCGCGCATGGCGGCGGATGCTGGCCGCGTATTCCTGCCAGGTCGTGCGCGACTGGCGCCAGACCTCGGTCTCCTTCACCCGCGCGCGAATGAAGAGCGTCAGCAGGGCGGGCAGTCCGCCGACAAAGAACAGCGGCCGCCATCCCCATCGGGGAAAGATCGCGTAGTAGGCCAGCGCGGCGAGCAGGTTGCCCAGGGCATATCCTTCCTGCAGCAAGCCCGAGAGGACGCCGCGCCATCGTGCCGGGACGGACTCCATCACCAACGACGCCCCGACGCCCCATTCCCCTCCCATCCCGATACCGTAGAGCAGACGCAGCACGAAGAAGACGTGGTAGCTGCGGGCCAAGCCGGACAGGATCTCGATCCCGGAGTAGAACAGGACATCGACCATCAGTGGCAGGCGGCGGCCGTAACGGTCCGCCAGGAGGCCGAACACCAGCGCACCCACCGGGCGCATCGCCAGGGTGGCCGTAAGGGTGAGGGCAATATCCGGCAGGGAGCGGTGAAACTCGGCCGCGACCGGAGCCAGAACGAAGGTCAGGACAAAGAAGTCGAAAGCATCCAGCGTCCAGCCGAGGAACCCGACGATGAGGGCATTGCGCTGATTGGCGCGTTCTTCCCGGGCCGCGGTGGGCAGTTCGCCGTGAAGGGTCACGACTCCCTGCCGGGGGCCGGGCGTCGCACCCCAGAAGGATCAAGGGTTGAGGAGCCCGTTGGGCCAGGACTAGCTAGGATCATCTCGGTGTGGGCGGGCGCGGGCGAGGGCCCTTATCGCCGGCATTTAGGAAGTGGCAGCCACGGATTCCGGCTGGGCGGCTGCCTCGCCGCAGAACCGTTCGAAGGCGTTGCGCAACTCTTCGGCGATGGCATAGGCGTCGCGGCTCTCGATATCGCGGCGCTCCATCATAAACACCAGTTGACCATCCCGCAGCAGAGCAATCGAGGGCGATGAAGGGCCGTAGCCGGTGAAGTAACTGCGCGCGCGAGCGGTCGCCTCCGCGTCCTGTCCGGCAAAAACCGTGGCCAGCACTTCCGGGCGAACCCGGCCTGCCAGCGCCATCGCTACCGCCGGCCGGGCCTTGCCGGCCGCACAGCCACAGATCGAGTTGACCACCACTAACGTGGTGCCCTTGGCGCGCCCGAGCACCCGGTCCACTTCCTCCGGCGTCCTCAGATCGAGAAAGCCCAGGCGCGTCAGCTCTTCGCGCATGGGTGTCACCATTTCTTCGGGATACATCATTCCTTGCCTCCGCCCATTCTCAGAATCCAGTGGCAGTATAACACGGGCCGTTTTGGGCGTGCGGGATGCAGCCGGTTCACGATAGAATCGAAGCGCATGCCAATGACCTTATTGGGCGCGTCCGAGAAGGGCGAGAAAAAGGCAGGTCTGTTTGACCGGCTCAGGCAGGCGGTGGCGTCCACCAAGGCGCAGTTGGTGGAGCGCATCGAGCAGATCGTCGAAGGCCGCGAGGCCATCGACCGCCAGGTGCTGGATGACTTGGAAGCCGTGCTGATCGGGGCCGACCTGGGGGTGAAGACGACCACGGAGATCCTCGACCACCTCCGGAATCAGGTTGACCGCCGCCAGATTCGCGACCCCCAGCAACTCCGCAGCGCCCTCGAGCGGGAGATCCTGGCTATTCTGGAAAAGCCCGCCGCCTCTGCGGCTGCCCGCCAGCAGCCGCCAGCGGGACAGCCGGAGGTGATTTTTGCCGTGGGCGTCAACGGTGTCGGCAAGACCACCAGCATCGCCAAGCTGGCCAACTTCTACCTGCAGCAGGGCCGGCGTCCGCTGCTGTGCGCGGCAGATACCTTTCGCGCTGCTGCCATCGAGCAGCTAGAAGTCTGGGCGCGCCGCCTGGGCGTAGAGATCGTGAAGCAGAAGGCGGGAGCCGATCCCTCCGCCGTTCTCTTTGACGGGCTGGCGGCCGCCCGACGCCATCACGCTGATCCGGTGATTGTCGATACGGCGGGCCGGCTGCACACGAAATATAACTTGATGGCGGAGCTTGAGAAGATGTGCCGCATCGCCGGGCGCGAGGTCGCTGGCGCTCCCCATCAGGTCTTCTTGGTCATCGACGCCACCACCGGCCAGAATGGGTTGCAGCAGGCGCGCCAGTTCCTGGAGCACGCCGGCGCCACCGGGATCATCCTGGCTAAACTCGACGGTACCGCCAAGGGTGGCGTGGTCGTTGCCATCGCCCGCGAGCTCGGCCTGCCGATCCAGTTTGTGGGTGTGGGCGAAAAGCTCGACGATCTCCTGCCTTTCAATCCCCGCGAGTTTGTCGCTTCGCTGTTTGAGGCGTGATGAAAGAGTGGGCCATTCCGCTCTGCCTGCCCGGCCCTTCGGCCGGACCCGCGTCCAAAGCCGGGGAACGAGAAAGGTGTGGCTCAACTCCAGAAAGGGGGCGAAGCGAGGCGCTGAGCCGCCCCGGTCATTCGGGAAAGGTGAACGTCAGCTCGCGCCCGATGCGGAAGGCCGGTTTTTTGCGCTGGCGGAGCAGCTGGACGTCCTCGGAGAGTGCGGTCACCAGGAGGGGCATGGCGATGGTAGAGTCGCAGTAGACATCGATCATCGCCGCGTCGTGGGCGATCTTGCCCCAGCTTTGGGACTCGGAAAACGTGCAGCCGGAGAGGCCGCCCCAGTGCGGCGGATCGGTACACACCTGGATGGCGTACTTGTGGCCCCGGTGGTCGTCGCGCGTGAACCGGGCCGTCACTTCTGTCTGGTTTACGAAGTTCTTGGGCGTTCCCCCGCCGAAGTAGATGACACCCGTGGCCGGCGACTCGGCGGCCAGCCTGGCTGTCTCCAGCACATCGCCAATCACGTCGAACATGAACCGGTTCTTGCCCACGAAACGGTTCTCGGCGATCCCAATGCCAATCGAAGAATCGCCGATGGCCGGACAATAGAGCGGGACGTGGGCTTTGGCGGCCGCCGTGACGATGCCGTCTTCCTTGGCGCGGGGGATGAGGTGCTGGCCCAACAGGTAGAGGAATTCCCGCGTGGTATAGGGGCGGGACTGGTCCAGCGAGGCGGCAAAGGCGCCGATCATCTCGTCGGCCTCGCGGAACTCCTCCTCGTCGGCCAGCACGTCATACATGCGGTCGATGAGGTTTTTCTGCAGGGCGACGTCGTCGACCTGGGGCGAGCACTGGAAGTGATAGCGGCCGAGGGTCTCGTGGATGTCGTGGAAGAAATTGGCGCCCGTCGAGACCAGGCAGTCAATAAGCCGGTTTTTAATCATGTAGACAACGAGACGCCGCATCCCGGCCGGCACCATGGCGCCGGCCATGCCCATCATGATCGTCACCCGATCCCCCAGCATGCGTCGCCAGATGTGATAGGCCGTGGCCAGACTGCGCCCCTGGAAGGAGATACCCTGCATCTTCTCCAGCAGAGCCGCGGCGTTCTTTCGGCGGTCAATCTGAAATGGGCGAGTAGGAGTGGAAAGGAGCTCTTTCTTCTTCATCTCTCGAAGCCTTCCGCCGTCGACGTCTGGGCGGCTGTCGTCAAACGCACCGGCCGCCAGCCCCGGCACGCTTTACTCATCGACTCCCAGCAGGATGGAAGCGGCCAGCACCGTGGTCCACAGGCCGCGTTTATCGCCGACCGCCGACTGGGTTATGTTGAGCGTGCGCACAATCTTGTTCGAAATCCGGTAGATTTCCTTCTTTTCGTCCCAACTCTGATCGGGGTCGAACTCGACTCCTAAAGTGGTGGCCAGCATCTCCGCCGCCAGCTCTTCGGCGTATTCACCCGCCACTTCTTCGGTTTGCCCGAAGGAGTGGTGCTCGGAGAGGTAGCCAAAGGTGTTGCGGTCGGCCGGCATCGCCACACCCACGGAGGCCGCAATGAGGCGGTGCGGCTCGCGCGTGGAATTTTCGCTCAGCACCACGAACGTCACCTGGCCGGGTTTCAATTCCTTGATGCCTGCCGCCCGGGAGATCATTTTACAGCGAGGCGGGAAGATGCTCGACACACGCACCAGGTTGCAGGCCGCAATGCCGGCGGAGCGCAGCGCCAGCTCAAAACTGGTCAGCTTCTCACGGTGCTTGCCCACTCCCTTGGTCAGGAACATCCGTTTAGGTACGAACATTTTGCCGTATCACCTGCAGTGGCTCGGGTGCGACCTGGTTCGGGGCTGGCTGGGACGCACGCACTGGGGCAGAGTCAGGCCCCCCTCCGCCGCGATGCGGCGAACCAAGAATCGCGACGTAACGTAGCAAAAACGCCGGAAGAGTGTCAACGAATTTCTGCCCGGCCCCGGGCTCGCCCCTTTCTTTACCTCCCGGGCTGGGCAGGAGGAGCAACCGGCGGTGGCGGATAGTCCCGAGCTGCGTCCTGAGGGCGGGGTGTCAGCGCAGGATCGGCAATCTTTGTCCGTGCGCTACGCGGCGCTCAAACGTCAAAATAGCGGCGGAGGTCCAGAAATCGGTGGCGAGGCGAGCAGCGCGGGGTCCGGCTTCGATTTTTCAACAACCTATCCGGTTCGTTTCGTCAAAAATATCGCTGCACGCGCCCAGGCGCGGGTGGACGACAGGCGTCGCTACGTTCCTTTCAACGTTTACGACGCTTACCGCGTGCACAACGCTTACCTGCGGGTGGTTTGTCTTAACCACTCCCGCGGTGCGATAGGCACGCTGGAGGGTTTCGGCAGAATGGCGGACACCCCGGTCTGCCGCGGGTGGGCCATCGGACGGGCCCAGCCCCGCTTCGGCAGACCGGGAGGCTGGAGGGACCTTCACAGCGTGGCGGTCGCCACGGCGGCTTCCCGCAGGAAGCGGGCTGACTCTTCCGGCGGAGTGGGATTGATGTAAAAGCCGGTGCCCCATTCGAAGCCGGCCACCTTGGTCAGCTTAGGCATGATCTCCAGGTGCCAATGGTAGTAATCATTGGAGACGTCGGGGAAGGGTGAGGTGTGAATGATGAAGTTATAGGCGGGATACTCCAGCACCTTATCCAGCCGCATCAGCATGTCCTTGAGGATGGGAGCCAGGTTGGCAAACTCGTGCCTTTGCGATTCCTCGAAGGCGGAGCGGTGAGCCTGGGGGAAGATTGCCATCTCGAAGGGAAAACGCGGCGCAAACGGCGAAAGCACGATGAAGTCAGGGTTTTCGGCGATCACGCGGATGCCGGTTTCCTTTTCCTGCGCAATCATGTCGCAGAAAAGGCAGCGTTCCTTGTAGTGGTAGTAGTCCTGCGAGCCGGTGACTTCCTCGAGGACGCGCTTGGGAACGACGGGGAGGGCGATGAGCTGCGAGTGGGTGTGTTCGAGCGAGGCGCCCGCGGCCTCGCCATGGTTCTTGAAGATGAGGATGTACTTAAAGCGCCGGTCCTTTTTCAGGTCGAGAATGCGATCGCGATAGGCCCAGAGCACCGCTTCAACCTTGTCGACGGGCATGGTGGCCAGAGTCAGGTTATGATCGGGCGTTTCGATGATGACCTCGTGGGCGCCGATGCCATTCATCTTGTCATACAGGCCCTCGCCTTGCCGATTGAGCGATCCCTCAATGCCCAGGGCGGGGAACTTGTTGGGAACCACGCGCAAGCTCCAGCCGGGCGTGTCGCGCGCTGAGCCGTCGCTCCGATAAGCCAGGATCTCCGGCGGCGTCTTGGACTCATTGCCATAGCAGAAGGGACAGAAACCCGATCCGCGGATTTGCACGTGCTCGCGGACAAAATCCGTAGGCCGCTTCGCGCGGTCGGTGGCGATGATCACCCAGCGGCCGGTGACGGGGTCTTTCCGCAGTTCAGGCAAGGCCAAACCTCCTTAGTGGAATTCATCCCTTGAACGCATCCTTGATCAGCCGCACCTGATAGCCGGCCTCCTCGTCCCAGGAGACACTAGCGATGTCGAAGCGATAGGGCACCGCCTTTCTTCCCAGTTGCTGAAGGTATCGCTTCGCCGCCCGGGCGATGCGCTGGCGCTGCTGGCGGCTGACCGCTGCCTCCGGCGGGCCCGCCTGATCGGAGGCGCGCGTCTTCACCTCGATGAAGGCCAGCACTGGGCCGTCCCAGCCCACCAGGTCTACCTCTCCCGCGCCGGCTCGGCCGGGCCGGTTACGTGCCACAATGGTATATCCCGCCTGCCGCAGGTACCAGTAGGCCAGCGTCTCGCCGCGCCGTCCCGTGTCCAGATGCGCCGCGGTGCTCCCTCTTGGATCCGAGGGCCCGGCGAGGCGGGAGGCTGCCCGGGCCCGCTGGCGTTCCTTCCACACCAGCGATCGGTACATCAGCCGCGCCAGGAGAGACATCTTTACACGACGGGGATTCGCCCCTCGTATCGGCCAAGAGCCGAACCCCAGCGCTCAGTTCTCGGCTTCGGCAATGCAGGCCTCGAGCACGTCGAGGGCAAAGTCGGCCTGTTCTGGCTCGACAATGAGGGGCGGCATCAAGCGGATGGTGCTCTCGCCGCAGCCCAGTATCAGCAAGCCGCGCTCGAAAGCGCTGCGGATCACCTGTTGCCGCGCTGCCTCATGCGGCTCCTTCGTCTGCTGATTCTGCACCAGCTCGATCCCGATCATCAGCCCCTTGCCGCGCACGTTGCCCACGATGCGATGTTTTTGGGGCCAGTCCTGCAGGCGGCTCAGCAGGTACTCGCCCATACGGGCGGCGTTCGCGATGTACTTCTCCTCCAGCAGGCGGATGGTGGTCAGCGCCGCGGCACAGCACAAGGGATTGCCCCCGAAAGTCGAAGCGTGGGCGCCGGGCTCCCATTTCATGATATCGGCGCGCGCGATGGTAACTCCCAGCGGCATGCCGGAAGCGATGCCCTTGGCGGTAATCAGAATGTCCGGGACAGCGTCGAAGTGTTCGCAGGCCCACATCCTGCCCGTCCGGCCCATGCCGCACTGAACTTCGTCGAAAATCAGCAGGATGCCGTAACGATCGGCCAGCTCCCGCAGCCGCTTGAGGAAGGGAGCCGGGGGCACCACATAGCCGCCCTCACCCTGAATGGGCTCAATCACAATCGCCGCCACCTCTTCGGCCGGGGCCACGGTCTTGAACTGGCGCTCGAGATAGTCCAAGCAGGCACACGCGCAGTCGCAGGCTTCGGCGGGATAGCCAAGCGGGCAGCGGTACGGATTGGGATAAGGGACGTGCGTGACGCCCGGCAGCAGCGGTCCAAATCCCCGGCGCTGCGCCGCCTTGCTGGCGGTGAGCGAGAGGGCGCCCAACGTGCGGCCGTGGAATCCGTTCTGAAAGGCAATGAACCGGTGGCGCCGGGTGTGATAGCGAGCTAGCTTGAGCGCCGCCTCCATGGCCTCGGCGCCCGAGTTGCCGAACGCCACGCGCTTGGGCGAGTCGCCGGGAGCAAGGGCCGCCAGCTTTTCCGCCAGCTCGGCCAGCAGGGGATAGTAAAAGTCCGTGCCCGACATGTGGATGAGCTGGGCCGCCTGTTCCTGGATGGCGCGGACTACCTCCGGATGGCAGTGGCCGGTGGAGACGACGGCG
Organism: Acidobacteriota bacterium; assembly: GCA_902812465.1. Lineage (GTDB taxonomy): Bacteria > Acidobacteriota > Terriglobia > UBA7540 > UBA7540 > CADDZE01. Next base: position 36,270 of record CADDZE010000005.1, read on the forward strand.
ATGCCAGCGCTGAAATCCAAGAAGCGGTTCCCATCCACGTCCTCCACAATCATCCCTTCACCGCGCCGCGCCACCAGCGGATAGTCGCGCGTGTAGGAAGGCGAAACGAACTGGTGATCCAGCGCCAGGACCTTCTGCGCCTCCGGGCCGGGCAGCCGTGTTTGAATGTGCGGGAGCTTCTTCTCCATGATGATTCTCCTTGGGCCTGGGTCGCAGGCAACTTGCGATGAGGATACCGGGGAAGGAGAATCTAGTCGCCACCAAACAGGCTGGGGCGGGCCACGCAAGGCAGTCGGAGACTTGGGGGGTCCGGGGTCCGGCGTCCGAAGTCAAAAGCTTGACAGCCTATTTTCGCTTCCATCGCGTCCCTGCCTTAGTATCTTCCAGGATCACGCCGGCCCGCAAGAGCTCCTGGCGGATCTGGTCAGCGCGGGCGAAGTCGCGGCGCTGGCGTGCGGCGTTGCGTTCTGCAATCCGCTGTTCGATCTCGGCGTCGGTCAGTACCTCCGCCAGGGCGGCGCCGGCGTCGTGATCGCCGTCAAACGCCGCGGGGGCGCGCCCGGCAGCCGCCGCGTCCGGCTTGGCCTCGCGCAGCAAGCCAAACCGCCGCAGCCTTTCGTAATCCCGGTCTTCGAGGACGGCAAAGATGCGGTCCCAGCGCCGTAGAACATCCTGGAAACTAGCGCGCTGCGCCTCGCGGAAGTCACCGCCGTCCATGGCCGTATTGCCTTCGCGCACCAGCTCGAAGATAGCGGCCAGCGCCTCGGCCGTGTTAAGGTTGTCGTCCAGCGCCGCTTCAAATGCCTGGGCCGCCGCGGCGGCTCGCGCCTCGAGCGCCGCGTTACTGCCCGCCGCGAACGCTTCGTGCTCCAGGCGGTAACGGAAGTTGCGCAGGCGCTCGACCGACTGCTCCGCCTGGCGCAAGGCCTCGAAGGTGAAGTTCAGCGGCTTGCGGAAGTGTACCGATGCCAGCAGGTAGCGAATGGGCGTGGGCTTGTGTCCGCGGCCAATCAGGTCGCGCAAGGTGTAGAAGTTGCCCTTCGATTTCGACATCTTCTCGCCGTTCACCATAAGGTGTTCGGCGTGCAGCCAGTAGCGGACAAAGGGCTTGCCAGTGGCCGCTTCGCTCTGCGCAATCTCATTCTCGTGATGGGGGAAGATCAAGTCGCTGCCGCCCGAGTGAATGTCGAAGGTGGGGCCCAGGTACTTCATGGCCATGACGGAGCACTCGATGTGCCAGCCCGGGCGCCCGCGGCCGAGGGGCGTCTCCCAGGCTTCCTCGCCCTCCTTGGCTGCCTTCCACAGGGCGAAGTCACGCACGTCGTCCTTTTCATACTCGTCCGAATCCACGCGGGCTCCCGGGCGGTTGCCGGCCAGCTTCATCCCGGAAAGCTTGCCGTAGTCCTTGAAAGCCTCGACGCGGAAATAGATCGAGCCTTCGCTGCGGTAGGCATACCCTTTCTCCACGAGCGTCTGAATCAGCTGGACCATGTCCGGGATATGGTCCGTGGCCCGCACCACCACCTCGGGAGTCTCCAGGCTGAGCAGTTCGCGGTCGACTTCGAAGGCGCGGATGAACCGGGCGGCGTAGTCGCGAATCGAAAGGCCAGCGGCGCGCGCCTCGCGGATAATCTTGTCATCCACGTCGGTGAGGTTCATCACCTGGCGAACGCGGTAGCCGCGATACTTCAGAAAGCGGCGCAGGACGTCCTGGAAGACAAAGGTGCGGTAATTGCCAATGTGCGCGTAGTCGTAGACGGTCGGGCCGCACGTGTACATCCCCACCTGGCCCGGTTCGAGCGGAACAAACTCTTCCACCCGCCCCGAAAGCGTGTTGTAAAAGCGCAGCGCCATAAGGCGTTCAAACCTTGGGAGATTTTAATGGCGGCCGTCGCGGCCCGTCAACGAACTGTAGTCGTTAAGGCTGCGGCGGAGCAGGCGTCCCTTTATTCGGATCGCTCTCGAAGCCGGGACATTGAAGCAGGGGTAGGCGCGGGTAGGGGGCCAAGCGCGGATCAGTGCGGGCGCGCTCGCATAGAAGAGGGAGCCCCGGTCGGAGCGCACGCGGCGCACATGGTGGCACACCGAACACAGGCCCACGTCCGGGTCCGGCGTCAGGCTCTGGCTTGACGCACTCGTTCCCGCCAACTTATACTCCTTGCCATGCACGGGCTATTCATGAGGCACAGGGGGCAGAGCCTGGGCACGGGACGGGCAGCGGTACTCGTGCTGGTGCTCCTGGGCGTATCCGGTAGCTCCCTTCTTTGCCCGGAGCTGTGTACCTCGCGGTTTTGCTCCTCATCCAGTCCAGCCAGCGGCTGCCATCAACGTTCGACTTCCTCGCACCGGCTTCCGGCTCCTGCCCCGGCAGACTGTTGGACTCACCGGCAGGTGGCTGTTAGTTTCATGCGCGCGCCACAGAGCCTGTTCCCCCTGCAGGGCAGCCAGACGGTGAACCTGGCCGCGCCCGCGCTAGCGTCGGCATTTAAGGTGGCGCCGGTCCCGCAGCCTCCGCCAGGATTTACCAGCGGCCGGCGCATCTGTTCCAAGAACACCCTCCTCCGAGTGTAAGCCTCGTTCCTCCGCTTGCCTTGGCGTCCACAACGCTAACCGGTGAGCGCTGGCCCCTGGCCCCCAGCGCCAGACCGCTGCTGCGGGATTTGCCCGCCGGAGAGGCTTCATGCGAATCCAGTCCGCTGGTCCGCCGATCCTGATGATCGTCCTGTCGTGGCCGGCAGGTGCCACTCCCCTTTTGCAGGCCCGAATCCTGCCGGAGGAACCGTTAGCCAAGCGGGCCACCTATGGCGCCCGGCCTGCTCCCACCAAAGGAGCCCTAAGCAACCGGCAGCACGAAATGCCGAATCATCCGATGCCCGTTCACGGCTCGACGTTCATCGAGGCGATCGTGCGCCACAATACATCCGGCACCAGCGCCGAGCCCGATTCGACACCGCACCCCATGCTGACGGGCATGAAAGGCGATTGGATGGTGATGTTTCACGGCGCGGGCTTCGTGGCGGATGTGCAGCAAAGCGGCCCGAGGGGTCGCGACAAGCTCTTTGGCCTGAGTTGGTGGATGCCGATGGCTCAGCGCCAGCTGGGCCCTGGCACCCTGACGCTGCGCACCATGATCAGTCTGGACCCCACCGTCACCGGCCACCGCTATCCTGAGCTCTTTCAGCTGGGCGAAACCGCGCTCGGCCGGCCGATCGTGGATGGGCAGCATCCCCACGACTTCTTCATGGAGTTGGCAATCCTCTACGATCTGCGGGTGGGGGACCGGGGGCTGATCTCCTTCTATGCCGCACCGGTGGGCGACCCTGCTCTCGGACCGCCAGCGTTTCCGCATCGCGCCTCGGCCAATGAGAATCCGTTGGCGCCCTTGGGCCATCATCTGCAGGATTCGACTCATATTGCGAATGACGTGCTGACCCTGGGTTTCGCTTACAAGACCATGCGATGGGAGTTTTCAGGCTTTCACGGCCGGGAGCCGGACGAATACCGCTGGGACATCGACTCCGGCCGCATCGATTCCTGGTCCGCCCGCCTCACCCTGAATCCCCGCCCCAATTGGAGTGCGCAGTACTCGATAGGCCGGCTGAAGAGTCCGGAGCAGCAAAACCCTTCCGAGGATACACTGCGCATGACCGCCTCCCTTATGTACAATCGGCCCCTGGCGGGCGGCAACTGGGCATCCCTGCTGGTTTGGGGCCGCAACTTGAACCTGCCGGGAAGCGAAGTGTTCAATAGCTACCTGGCGGAGTCGACGCTGCGGTTTCGGGGCCACGGCGTTTGGGGACGAATCGAAAATGTCGACCGAACCAACGAGTTGTTGCTTGGCGGGAGGACGGAACCACCCGGGTTCCAGGAGCACTTTTTGGCGCGTGTTCAGGCTTACACGGCGGGCTATGATCGCGAGTTTCGCGCCATTGCCCGCCTCGCGACAGCTCTCGGTGGCCAGGTGACACTTTACGGTACGCCGGCCCTTTTGAAGCCGGTCTATGGATCGCACCCGGCCGGGGTGGCATTGTTCCTGCGTTTTAATCCATCGCCCCGGTAAGCTTGCGCTGCAACAGAATGGGAGGCTGGCTATGTTCGAGGGACAGGTCGCTCTTATCACCGGCGCTTCGAGCGGCATTGGCGCCGCTACGGCGGAGGCCTTTGGCCGCCAGGGCGCGCGGGTGGCAGTGGGCTACCACCAGAACCGGTCCGGCGCCGAGAGCGTGGTCGAAGCCATTCGGCAGGCCGGCGCCGAAGCGATAGCGCTGCGCGCGGACGTCACCTCCAGCCATGACGTCGGTGCCATGGTGAAGTCGGTGCGCGATCTATGGGGCCGCATCGACATCTTGGTGAACAACGCCGGTGACCTCTTGGCAAGGCGTACGCTCGCCGATATGACAGAAGATTACTGGGACGCGGTGATGGCGCTGAACCTCAAGAGCGCCTTTCTCGGCGTGAAGGCCGTCTGGGAACAAATGGCGGAGCGCCGATCGGGCTGTATTATCAACGTCAGTTCCATCGCCGGACGAAATGGTGGCGGCCCGGGAGCCGCGGCTTATGCGGCGGCCAAGGGAGGGCTCATCACCTACACCAAGGCGCTGGCCAAGGAGCTGGCGCCGCAGGGCATCCGGGTGAACGCCGTGGCCCCGGGCGTCATCGCTACCCGGTACCATGAACGGTACAGTCCGCCCGATTTGCTTCAGCGAATGATCAGCACAATTCCCTTGGGACGCGCAGGAACCGCAGCCGAAGTTGCTGAGGTGATCGTCTTTCTGGCCTCACCAGGGGCTCGCTATATTACGGGCGAGACGGTCGAAGTGAATGGCGGGATGTGGATGGATTGAAGCTAGGCCGCGGCTCGATTCTGAAGCATCGCTCCAGGAAGCGGCGTGTGTTCCGGCCGGGGCGAAGCGACGGCGATCGGGCTGCCAAACGTCAGCCTGGTCGCCCGCTCCGCTGCCGGCCGAAAAAGGATCGGCCCTTCCTGAATGTGTCGCCAGTGTGCGGAAACACGAGCGCGAATGATCCCCAGCCACCTCGATAGCTTAACGCTCACGATTTCCAAGCAGTTAAACTTAGCTGCCTCCTCGCTCCTTAGCAGACGGCGGATAGCCTTGCGAACCGCCGCTTCTTCCTCTCGTGCGAAGGCGGCTGCGCCGCATTCAGCAGCCATGTAGAATAAAGTCCATCCCGCTGCTTGCAAGCGCCGGTCCAGTTCCGCAGGGGTCAAGTTCGCTACTCGGTCCCACCCCTCCGCGTAGCGGACGCTCTCGATGGTGACTCCTGAGGGTGTTTCGGTGCCTTCTTTCAGCAAGATCGTTTCGGTTTGGATGGTCATCTTACCCTCCGCGCTTGAGCCTCCGTCACTTACATCCGGACCGCCGTCCTGCCTTCCTCCGGGCGGCGGAGACCCCAGGCCGGGTTTCCTCGTCTTCCACAATCACGGTCATCGGGCGGGCTGCCACCCTTCCCAAGAAGGTCAGGTCGGCATCGGAGAAATAGCTGACCGGACCCTTGCACCTGGGACATTGGCTCAGCGTCTTGTCGAAAACGAGCTCACCGCATTTGATACAGGAAGTGTGCCGGCCAAGACGCGTTGTCCGTGCATGGTTAGAGTACCGCATGAGTCGATCGTCCCCTCGCTGTCGGGGAGCTGGTGGTCGGGCTGCGTGACGCCTTCGCCTCCGCCATGACAGGTGAGGGGTGCTGTGCGAGACGCGCCACCGGCTGCTTCAGGCTCGTACTTTGACCCCGAAACGCGCTCCAGACCTCTTGGATCTCGCCCTTGTGAAGCGCCCATCCCACGTTGAACAAAAGAAACGTTCCGACGGTGAAAGCAATCAGAGCCAGGGCTAACCCGTCCATGGTTAGCATTTGGCCGGTAACGGCCAGCCAAAGGGCTGCACCCCAGCTCCCCAAACCCAGGAGGATGCATAACACCCAGAGAACCACCAGCTCCGTCATATCTCCTTCTCCTGCGCTCGTGACCTTACGGTCCTCAAGCAATTGGTTTCAGCTCGGCAGAAGGGCCCAGCCCCTCACTCGGCCTACTGGGTTGGTGACTGCTCTGCCGCTGTCGCCGGATACGCCTTGAAGCCGAAAGCGGACTGGGCCTGCGCCGAGAGAGCCCGCAAGCTCTGGCTGAGATGTGGGTAACACAGTTGTAGGCCTGCTCGCGCCAGAATGAAAGCCACACCGGCGGCGAAACAAACTAGCGCCATCAGACAGGCTAAACCGATGATTACCAGATATTCTTCGATCACGTATAACACTGGCTGTTACCTTCAAAGCTTCCTTTCTACGCCGTGTTTGGTTGGTGTGCCGCGGCGTCCGGCCTTTCAAAAACTCGTTGCTGAAGTGAAACTTCAAAGGTCTGCCTGAGGGCAGGCATACGGGTATGGCAAAAAGGTGGCAAGGACCTCGGCCCGGCTCGCCGCGACCCGTCGAACCGAGGCCCCTGCCCAAAAAACGACGGTAAAGTGGCCGCCGATTAGTTCTTGCTGGCAAGGATCTTGATTGTCTTCGCCTTAGCCTCTTCCTTCTTGGCCATGGTCAGGGTAAGCACGCCGTGGTTGTACTCGGCGGTTACCTTATCAGGATCAACCGAGGCTGGAAGAGTGAAGGACCGAGAGAACGGCCCATAGATGCGCTCCAGGCGGTAGTACTGGTCCTCTTTGATGTTGCTGTCCAGCTTCCGCTCGCCCTTAAGGTAAAGCGTGTTCCCCTCGATGCGCACGTCCACATCCTTGGGGTCCACGCCTGGCAGCTCCGCGGTCAGGACCACGTTGTCATCGGTTTCATAAATGTCTACCGCTGGCACCCAGGCTTGGGTCGTGCTAAGGCCTTCGTCGGCGAAGAAGCTCGCAAACGCCTCATTAAACAGGCGATTAAACCGATCTTGAGCGGTAATCAGATCGCGGAAGGGCTCCCAGCGAACCATCGTCATAGCTGCTCACCTCCTTTGCATGAGAATGGTGCCCAGCTTTTTCCTTACCGGAAAACACTGGGCTCTGGCATCCCAGCAGCTAACGCCCTAGGCGTGGGCTGCTGCCGTCTGCGTGGGCTGCTCTTCAACTTGGATACGGATGGTCTTGGGCTTAGCAGCCTCACGCTTGGCCACCCTGAGCGTCAGCACGCCATGGCGGTACTCCGCCTGGACGTTGTCGGGATCCACCGAACTCGGTAGCGTGAAGGAGAGTGCAAAAGGACCGTAGGTGCGCTCAGCCAGGTAGTAGTCCTTCGCTTTCCCTTCGCGCTTGCGAGTGCCCTTAAGGAAGAGCGTCCGACCCTCGACCCGAGCGGTCACGTCCTGTGGATCCACCCCGGCCAGGTCGACGGCGATGACCACGTCGTTATCGGTTTGGTAGATGTCGGCAGGCGGGGACCATGTGGCCCGGCGAGCAAAGAAGCGCCCACCATCCCACAGGCTGGACAACGCCCGGTCCAAAAGGCGGTCGAACCGCCGTTGGCTGCGGATCAACTCAGCCAGCGGCCGCCATTCCTGCAGCGTCCGGCGCTGCCGGCGTCCCCCTCGGCCCCGCGACCGCAGCTGCAGAGGATGCCACCGAGTGATTGCCATCCTCCCTCACCTCCTTCCAGGCGCCCCCGCTGCTTCCGGCACCCAGGGCCGGCCGCGGGGAGCGAAGGTTTCGATCCCACACGATTCCTGAGCCCCTCCTGTCCGAGGAAAGATGTCCAGAAACCAAGCTGTGAAGGAGGAGAGAACTTGGCCCCGTGCCTCGGCAGGAAAGGCTCAGGGACCCGACTCACCGGGGCAGGAGTCTAAGGCTTGCTGCCCTCCATGCTCCGGCCACAGCCGGGCGCTTGCCTCAGACGGAAGGTGCGCGCCCGGCAGCTGACTGGTTTCCACACGGTGCTGAGCATCGAGTGGATCTTGCGAAGCAGTGCCATAGCACGTCACCTCCTTTCGTCGGCTTTTTGGTTTTTCCACCCCAACGGGATGCGGCTGATCAAATATGAGTTGCCTGCTGTCAATCTTCTCGTACTCACCGCATTCCCAAGGATTTGGACGTTTGCTGGCCCTGACTACACGAACCGGAAGCCCTGGGGGAGGGCTTCAAAGGCTAGACCCGCGTAGGTACCGCTGGATGGCCTGCAGCACCTCCCGCAGCATTTCTGGGGTTAGCCTCCCGGTCTGAGTGTTTTGCTGGCTAGGGTGGTAGGAAGCAAACAGGCGCGGCAGGCCGTTTCCCAGGTCGTAACTGGCCCCGTGCGAGAATTTGAGTGCCGAGCGGGGAGGCAGGGGCAGGTTCACCTTTCGCCTTGCGGGCAGGGTTGCTGCCGTGAGCCGGGCGGCAGCTCTCGAAGCGTGGTTCGCACGCGGCTGATAGAGGGCACGGAGGTAGCTTTCAAAGGCGATCCGTCCCAGTGCCAGGACGGCGCGGACGTTCTTCAGCAGCTCCAGCTCCCTTTCCAGGTAACGCTGGCAGTTGCGCAACTCCCCGGGCAGTGGCTTGTTTTTGGGCGGCGCGCAGCGCAGCGCGGCGGTGATATAGCAGTTCTTCAACGCGAGCCCGTCGCCGCGGTGGCGTGACCATGGCTGGTTGGCAAAGCCGGCCTCGTACAACGCCCGGTAGAGGAAATCTCCTGAGCGGTCACCGGTGAACATGCGCCCGGTGCGGTTCCCGCCGTGCGCCGCGGGCGCCAGGCCCACGACGAGCAACTCGGCCTCAGGATCGCCGAAGCTGGGCACTGGCCGTCCCCAGTATTCTTCTCCGCGGTACATGCGGCGCTTCTCGCGCGCCACCTGCCGGCAGTAGCGGACCAGCCGCGGGCACAGCCGGCAGGCAATCACCCGCCGCTGCAGCTTCTCGATTTCGTCACTTCGTACCGTGCGCACGCGTGTTCGATTACGGCGGTGGCCCAGCCACCCCAGGTTTTCTGCCGTCTTGGGCGAGCGTCGCCTGGCCGGCGACTGTAGGCCTTGTCACGCTTGTTTCCCTTGTCGCGAAACGTGCCGATTGTCGGGTAAAGCGCCCAGCGGCTCGCAGGGCCGCGCCTTGCCGCCGGGTGGTACCCAGAGGCCTGGGAGTGCAACACGCTTCTGCAGCGTTGTTACACGCTTCTACGGGCCATTCCAGAAGCGCGCCGAAGCGCGGACGTCCGCCAGGAGGCGAGCGCCTCAAGGCGTCAGGTAGTGGTCCAGCCATTCGAGCACCGTCTGGTACCACAGCTCGCTGTTCCGAGGCTTGAGCACCCAGTGGCCCTCGTCCGGGAAGTAGAGCAGCCGCGAAGGCACGCCGCGGCGCTGCAGGGCGGTAAACAACTGCAACCCCTGGCCGACGGGAACGCGGAAGTCTTGCTCGCCTTGCACAATCAGCATGGGGGTGCGGATGTTCTGAACGAAGTTCGAAGGCGACCACTTCTCGTAGAGGGAAGACTTCTCCCACGGCGTGCCGCGCAGCTCGAACTCGGGGAACCACAGCTCCTCCGTGGTGCCGTACATACTGCGATTGTCATAGACGCCGTCATGCGAGACCAGCGCCTTAAAGCGATCGGTGTGCCCGGCCATCCAGTTAATCATGTATCCGCCGAAGCTGGCGCCGGCCGCGCCGATGCGGCTGCGGTCGACGTAGGGCAGGGACGCCAGGTAATCCGCCGCCTTCATCAGGTCCTCGTAGGCTGCCCCGCCCCAGTCGCCGGAAATTTCCTCGACAAACTTCTGCCCGTAGCCTGTCGAGCCGTGGAAATTGGTCATCATCACCACGTAGCCGTGCGAAGCAAACAGTTGGGCATTCCAGCGGTAGCCCCAGGCGTTGTCCCAGGCGCCCTGGGGTCCGCCATGGATCAGCATCAGCCCGGGATACTTGCGGTCCGGCTGGAACCCCGGAGGCTTCACCAGCAGGCTTTGAATCTTCGCTCCCAGGGCGCCTTCGGTGGTCACCCGCTCGGCGGGCTGAAGGTCCAGTTCGGCCAGCCATGCATCGTTGACATGGGTGACGGCCGTGGGCTGGCCCCCGGTGACGCTGGCGCGGTAGATTTCCGCCGGCTGGGTAAGCGTTGTCCCCGTGAAGACCAGCGTTTTGCCCGTCACCTGAAGTTGGTCGAAGTGTCCTTCCAGGACTCTCGCAACGCCCGGATGGCTGACCGACGTTTTAAACACCGGATGCTCGGTGTGATCGGGCGCGACAAAGTAGATGGTGTCGCTGTCAGGAGCCCAGGCGAAGCCCTCGACCCATTGATCGAATCCGGTGGTCAGGTCCTTAATCGTGTGGGTCTGGCGGTCATAGACGCGCAACCGGAAGAGGTCGGACTCGTAGCCGTTCCGCGCCTGGGAGGTGTAGGCGATGTATCGCCCATCCGGGGAGTACTGCGGTGCCGCGTCGGACCCAGGATTCTCCCGCGTGATGTTGAGCGCCTGGCCGCCCGAGGCGGGGACGAGATAGAGGTCGTTATTGGTGGTCCAGGCGACGGCGCTCGGCGGCACAGCCCGGTTGGAGGTGTAGCAGACTTCGCTCCCGTCGGGCGAGATGGCGTATCCGTCAGGCGCCCCGAGGAAGAAGGTGGGGGCGTCGTAGGCGCCGGGCGTCAGGTCGCGCGGAGTGCCACCCTGGGCCGAGACGGCGAAGAGGTGGGTGTACCGGCCATCGCGCCACTGGAGCCAGTGGCGAAACAGGAGTTGGTCAATCAGCCGGGCTTTCACCGGGCTTTCGGCCGCGGCGTTCAGGCGCCGCTGGTTGCAGGCATCGTCCGGGCAATCGGGATAGATCTGGGACGTGAAGAGCAGGGTATCTCCCTTGCCCGCCCAGGTCACGCCCTCGGCCTCGGTCGAGATATTCGTCAGCGGGTGCGCTTCGCCGCCGTTCATCGGCAGAATCCAGATCTGGGACTTACCGCCGCGATTCGAGAGGAAGGCCAAGGATTGCCCGTCCGGCGACCAGCGCGGCCGCGTGTCGGAGGCGCCGCCCTGCGTCAACTGGCGGGGGGTCCCGCCTTCAACCGGCACCAGCCACAGGTGAGTGGTCTGTTTGTTGGCCGCCAGATCGACGCTCGTCTGCTGGTAAGCGATCCAGCGCCCGTCCGGCGACACTTGCGGATCAGCTATCCGCTGAATCTTCATCAGGTCTTGGAAGGTGATCGGCCTCTTCCCCGCGGCCGGCACACAGGCCATGACGAGGGCCAGAAGCCCAGAGAGCCACATCTTTTGCATGGACTGTCTCCCTCCCATTGCTGGGTTTCTTTCACGAAATGAGCTGACTGGCGCAGCCAAGGATTTATACCAGATTCGGCGGAGCCGGCGCGGTCTTCCCTGAGAGCACCGAGTCAGCAAGCATAGTAGACGGCTCTGCTGGAAGAGTGAGCGCCACCGCCGGGTGGAGCCCTCCGCTGATGCGGATTAAATTTCGCTTGCGCGCGCCGAAGAAACTTGTATCCTGCAAATGGCGCAGGACCGCAAGGACCGAGGCCGCACGGCCCAAGGAGGGTGAATAAGAGAGAATTGAGCACGCTGTGGCCACGCGCCCCTTTCTCATCTCGAGCCCCGTCCAAAACCCGCCGAAGCTTTGCCAAGCTGACCCTATGGCCGCTGATCGCTGCCACCTTTTTCATGGTATCGGGGGGAACTTACGGCACGGAAGACATTGTGCACGGCGCCGGCTACGGCCGGGCGATCCTGATCCTGGTGCTGACCCCGCTCTTCTGGAGCTTACCCACGGCGCTGATGATCGGCGAACTGGCCAGCGCCCTTCCGGCCGAAGGCGGATACTACGCCTGGGTGCGGCGCGGCATGGGCGATTTCTGGGGTTTTCAGGAGGCATGGCTTTCGCTGGTAGCCAGCATCTTCGATATGGCGATCTACCCGACGCTGTTCGTCGCCTACCTGGTACGGCTGGTACCCTGGTTCGCCAGGGGGCACCGCGGGCTGGTCGCCGCGCTAGGGGTGGTGTTAACCTGTTCGGCACTGAACCTGGCAGGGATTCATACGGTTGGCATGACTTCCCTGTGGCTCTTCTTCCTGCTCTCCGCGCCTTTCGCTCTCATCGTCCTTCTGTCGCCTTTTAAGGCGGGAGCGCTGGCCCATTCTGCTACGGCGCCAGTCACCTCGACGGTCGGACTGCTGGGCGGCACACTGATCGCCATGTGGAACTACATGGGCTGGGATAACGCCTCCACCATTGCGCTCGAGGTGGAGCGTCCGCAGCGGACCTATCCTCGAGCTATGATCACCGCCGTCATCCTGGTTTCTCTGAGCTATATCCTGCCCGTCCTGGCCATGCGCCTCACTGGTGTGCCAGCCGCGGCGTTTGAAACCGGGTCCTGGGTTGACCTGGCCGGATTGCTGGCGGGCCGGTGGCTTCGCATTGCCCTGGTTCTGGGCGGCATGGTGAGCGGCTTCGGCATGTTCAATGCGCTGGTGATGAGCTACTCTCGCCTTCCCCTCGCCATGGCTCAAGATGGCATGCTGCCGCGCGTCTTTACACGTTTGCACCCTAAGACGCGCGCGCCCTGGGTGGCCATCCTGGTTTGCGCAACGGGATGGGCGCTGTGTCTTGGCCTCGGATTCGAGCGGCTGGTCACGCTGGATATCATGCTGTACGGTGGGAGCCTTTGCCTCGAGTTTGTTACGCTCATCGCTTTGCGGCTGCGTGAGCCAGGCCTCCACCGCAGCTTTCGCGTGCCCGGGGGGTTGGCCGGCGCCGTCCTGGTGGGAGTGTGCCCGATGGTCCTTCTCAGCCTTTCCGTCATACACAGCCAACAGGAGGAGGTCTTGGGGATCAATGGGCTGTTTTTCGGACTTCTGCTGATCCTGGCGGGCTTCGGCATGTACTATGCGATGGCCCCGCTGCGCAAGCTGCAGCGGCAGACGGCGCCCCGGGCGGAAGAGGCCGCCATCTGCGCTCCCCAGTAGAAGCGCCTTTAAGCCCGGCGAAAGGTTGGAGCAGTGCCGGGGTCGGTTGCGCGTTCGAGAACGGCAGGCCAGCCATCACGGGCGGGCGCTCGCTCCTGCTCCTCTCCCGTCTAGCGTGGAGAACCAGCCGCCGCGCCGGGCATCATAGACGTGTGGCGGGCGCCACACCGGTTTATCATAAGCGGGACGTCCAAAAAGGAAACTGACCGGAACGGTAACAAAAGGGGAACTGGCGTGCAAATCGGAATGATCGGCCTCGGAAGAATGGGCGGGAACATGGTCCGCCGCCTGATGCGGGGCGGGCACACCTGCGTGGTGTTTGACCACCAGACGCAGACGGTGCGCCAGTTTGCTGCCGAAGGAGCGACCGGTGCGTCGTCGCTGGCGGACCTGGCGACCAAGCTGGTGAAGCCTCGGGTCGCTTGGCTGATGGTCCCCGCCGCCGGGGTCGACCCGACCATTCAGGAGCTGGCGGGAAGCCTGGAGCCGGGAGACATCCTCATCGATGGTGGCAACTCCTACTACGTGGATGACATCCGGCGTGGCCGCGAACTGAAGTCGCGGGGGATCCACTATGTCGACGTGGGCACCAGCGGCGGCGTCTGGGGACTGGAGCGTGGCTACTGCCTGATGATTGGCGGCGAGCCCGAAGTCGTGAAGCACCTCGACCCCATCTTTGCCACCCTCGCGCCCCCCATCGAGTCGGCGCCGCGCACGCCGGGACGCGAGAAGCGAGGCGGCACCGCGGAACATGGCTACCTGCACTGCGGCCCGAGCGGGGCCGGCCATTTCGTCAAGATGGTGCACAACGGCATCGAGTACGGCATGATGGCGGCCTACGCCGAGGGGCTCAACATCCTGAGGCACGCCAACGTTGGCAAGCGGCCGCAGGCCGCGGACGCCGAAACCACTCCCCTGCGCGACCCGGAAGCCTATCAGTACGACCTCAACTTGGCCGACATTGCCGAGGTCTGGCGGCGCGGAAGCGTCATCGCCTCCTGGCTCCTGGACCTGACGGCGGCGGCGCTGGCCGACGACCCCGAAATGACCAAGTTTTCCGGCCGCGTTTCTGACTCCGGCGAGGGCCGCTGGACGATCAAGGCGGCTATCGACGAAGCCGTCCCGGCTCAGGTGCTCACCGCCGCCTTGTACGAGCGCTTCAGCTCGCGCGGCGAAGCGGATTTTGCCGATAAGCTCCTTTCCGCGATGCGCTTTCAGTTTGGCGGCCATCGCGAGCAGGCCGCGGAATCGTCCAGCCATTGAATGATCGATCGGCTCATGACTGGCTCACCCGATCATAGGACGGGCTGGCAGGACGGCAGGCCCGCTGAACCCTGCACGATGGTGATCTTTGGTGCGGGCGGAGACCTGACCAAGCGTAAACTCATGCCCGCCCTCTACCACCTGGCGAAAGGCAAGCTGCTCTCCCCGAACTTTGCCGTGGTGGGCTTTGCCAAAGAGGAGTTCGACACCGAATCCTTCCGCGGCAGGATGACTGAAGCCGTCCAGCAGTTTGCCGGCGAGCCGGTGGAGGAAACCGCCTGGAAGGATCTTTGCCAGCGCCTCTATTACATGCAGGGTGACTTTCAGGACGCAAACGCCTTCCAAGCTTTGAAGCAGCTGCTAGCGAAGGTGGAGCAGGATCATGGCACACGCGGGAGCTGCCTCTATTACCTGGCCACGCTGCCGAAGTTCTTCGCTGAAGTGGTCCGGCAGCTGGGGTCGGCTGGGATGGTCTGTGAAGAAGCGGGCGGGCGCTGGTGTCGGGTGGTCTTTGAGAAGCCCTTCGGCCACGACCTGGATTCGGCGCGCGCCCTGGACAAAGAGATCGCCAAGATTCTTTCCGAACGGCAGATTTACCGCATTGACCATTACCTCGGCAAAGAAACGGTCCAGAATATCCTCGCTTTCCGCTTCGCCAACGGCATCTTCGAGCCGGTCTGGAACCGCCGCTATATCGACCACGTGCAGATCACCGTGGCGGAAACCGTGGGGGTCGAACGGCGCGGCGCTTACTACGACGAGGCGGGGGCGCTGCGCGACATGGTTCCCAACCACCTGTTCCAGCTCATGACCCTGACGGCCATGGAACCCCCTATCTCCTTCCAAGCGGATGCCGTGCGCGACGAGCAAGCCAAGATTCTTCGCGCCGTCCAGCCTCTGAGCCCGGAAGACGTACTGCACCGAACCGTGCGCGGCCAGTACGGCGCCGGCATGATCGACGGCCAGCACGTCCCCGCCTATCGGAGCGAGCCCTCGGTTTCACCCACGTCCAATACCGAAACCTTCGTCGCCCTCAAGCTGCTCATCGACAACTGGCGCTGGGCGGACATACCCTTCTACTTGCGCACGGGCAAGCGATTGAAGCAGCGAGTCACGGAGATTGCCATCCAATTCAAGCGCGCGCCTTATGTGCTGTTTCGCGAGACCCCGGTGCAGAGCCTCGCTCAGAACCTTCTGGTGCTGCACATCCAGCCCGATGAGGGCATCTCCCTCCGCTTCGAAGCGAAGGTACCCGGGCCGGTGCTGCGCCTCGGCGACGTCAAAATGGACTTTAAATACCAGGACTATTTTGGAACTTCGCCGACTACTGGCTACGAGACTCTGCTTTACGATGCCATGATCGGCGATGCCACCCTCTTCCAGCGGGCCGACATGGTCGAGACCGGATGGTTCGTGGTGATGCCCATCCTGGATGTGTGGAAGGCCCTGCCCCCGCGCAATTTTCCCAACTA
The DNA here is from genome assembly GCA_902812465.1 of Acidobacteriota bacterium. GTDB lineage: Bacteria > Acidobacteriota > Terriglobia > UBA7540 > UBA7540 > CADDZE01. The sequence continues at coordinate 51,873 of CADDZE010000005.1, forward strand.
TGCTGCGGGAAGCTGGGGGCCTAAAGAGGCCCAGGAACTCATGGAGCGCGACGGCCGGTCCTGGCGTGAGTGCGGAACCTGACCGCGGGGAGCGAGAGACCGGGATTAGGAGTACAAGAGTCTTGAGTTCCAAATCTCAGCCTGGATGAGGAGTCGTCGTGACTGCAGAAACTGGAATTGTGCCGCAAAAGCTGCCCCTAGACCAGGCAGCTCTGGACGAGCTTTGCATCAACACCATTCGCTGCCTGGCCATGGACGCCGTCGAGAAAGCCAAATCCGGCCATCCCGGGCTTCCCATGGGCGCGGCGGCAATGGCTTACGTTCTGTGGACGCGCTTCCTGCGTCACAACCCGCGAAACCCGCACTGGCCTAACCGCGACCGCTTCGTCCTCTCCGCCGGACACGGATGCATGCTGCTCTATGCCCTCTTGCACCTTACCGGATATGACCTCTCGCTGGAGGACATCAAGCAGTTTCGCCAGTGGGGCAGCAAAACGCCCGGCCATCCCGAATACCACCTGGCACCCGGCATTGAGACTACCACCGGACCGCTAGGGCAGGGCTTTGGCAACGGCGTGGGGATGGCGATCGCCCAGAAGTACCTCGCCTCCCGCTTCAACCGCCCAGGCCATCCGCTGGTGGATTACAAGATTTACGCCCTGTGCAGCGACGGCGACTTGATGGAAGGCGTCTCCTCGGAGGCCGCGTCGCTGGCCGGCTTCCTGCGCCTGGATAACCTGATCTACCTTTACGACAACAACCACATCACCATCGAAGGCCCCACGGAACTGACCTTCGCCGAGGATGTCGGCAAGCGATTTGAAGCCTACGGCTGGTTTGTTCAGGACCTGCCTGATGGCAATGACCTGGCCGCGGTGGAGAACGCCCTCCGCCGGGCGCTGGAAGAGACGCACCGGCCTTCACTGATCATCGCGCGCACCCATATCGCCTATGGCAGCCCCAACAAGCAGGACACCGCTGCCGCCCACGGCGCACCGCTGGGCGAAGAGGAAGTGAACCTCACCAAGCAGAAGTTCGGCTGGCCTCTCGAACCCAAGTTCTATATCCCGGAGGCAGCGCTGGCCCACTTTCGCCAGGCCATCGATCGCGGTGCCCGTTTGGAAGCGGACTGGCAGAAGCTTTGGAGCGGCTACCAGGTGAATTTCCCCGAGCTAGCTGCCGAGTGGGAGCGCGACCGGCGGGACGAGTTGCCCGAAGGGTGGAAGTCGAAGCTGCCGCTCTTCAGCTCCGCCGAGAAGCCCATGGCGACGCGCCAGGCGTCCGGCAAGGTGCTGAACGCGATCGCCCCCGCGCTGCCCCGCCTGATCGGAGGTTCGGCGGATCTGGCCCCCTCCACCGATACCTACCTGAAAGGACTGGGCGAGTTCGGCCCGACCCACTACGGGGGGCGCAACCTGCACTTCGGCGTGCGTGAACACGCCATGGGTGCCATCCTGAACGGCATGGCGCTCAGCGGACTGATCCCCTACGGCGGCACCTTCCTGATCTTCTCGGACTATTGCCGCCCCACCATCCGGCTGGCAGCGCTCATGGGCGCTCATTCGATTTTCGTCTTCACCCATGACAGCATCTTTCTCGGCGAAGACGGCCCCACTCACCAGCCGATTGAGCACTTGGCGGCGCTGCGGGCCATCCCAAATTTGTGCCTCATCCGCCCCGCTGACGCCAATGAAACCGCGGTCGCCTGGCGCATCGCCCTCGAGCGGCGCGGCGGCCCAGTGGCCCTGATCCTGACGCGGCAGCCCCTGCCGGTGATCGATCGCACGAAGTATGCCTCTGCCGAGGGGGTCGAGCGGGGCGCCTACATTCTCGCGGAGGCGCCCGAAGCCAAGCCCCGGCTCCTGTTGATCGCTTCCGGCTCGGAAGTATCCCTGGCGCTGGAGGCCTGGGAACAGCTCGCGCAACAGGGCGTGCCGGCGCGCGTCGTCAGCATGCCGAGCTGGGACCTGTTTGAAGGGCAGCCGCAGGCCTATCGCGACGAAGTACTGCCGCCCACTGTTACGGCACGGCTGGCGATCGAAGCCGCCAACCCTCTTGGCTGGGAGCGCTACGTGGGCCAGGGAGGCGCCGTGATCGGCATCAGGCGCTTCGGTGCGTCGGCGCCTTACAAGGTGCTGGCGGAAAAGTTCGGCTTCACGCCGGACAACGTGGTCCGCCGCGCGCAGGAGTTGCTAGCAGGCGGGCCGGTTTGAGGTCCGCAAGTGGGGCACACTCACTTCAGCCGGGTGAAGTTGAATGGAGCCCGCAAATGTGGGAGCATCGAGGGCGGGCTCAAGCGGACTCCGGCGATGATCCGAAGCGTGCGCTGGCCAGAGACCGGCGCTAGGGGTGTTTCGGATGGCAGCGGCGCTCTCCGGCCGCCGCTACCCGTGGAGGCCTGAAGGCCGCTGTGTATGAACAAAGTGGTTGAGATACCCCGTGCCGCGGAAACCCCGCCACCCACCCCCACGCGCCGCGTGCCGGATCCCTGCGCCATGGTCATTTTTGGCGCCTCCGGCGACCTGACCGAAAGAAAGCTGGTCCCGGCCCTTTACTATCTCTTCCGCCAGCACATGCTGCCGGAAGGGTTTTCGGTAGTCGGCTGCGCGCGAACCCCCTATACGCACGAGCGGTTCCGCGAAAAGATGCAGGCAGCCCTGAAGAAATACCTTAAGGTTCCAGCGGAAGATGGCAGTTTCCTCGAAAGCTTCCTCAACGGCCTCTTCTATATCGCGGACGACTTCAGTGACCCTAAGGCCTACCAGGTGCTGAGCCAGCTCCTCGAGCCGCTCGACGCGGAACGCGGCACGGCGGGCCGTCGGCTCTTCTACATGGCCACACCGCCCAGCTTCTTTCCGGTAATCGTTGCGCATCTGGGAAGCGCCGGGCTGGCCAAGCCGAAAATTCCAGGGAAGAGTTGGACACGGCTGGTGGTCGAGAAGCCTTTCGGCCGCGACCGGGAAAGCGCGCGCGAGCTCAATCGCGTCATCACCAGCGTGTTCGATGAGAAGCAGGTCTACCGCATCGACCACTACCTGGGAAAAGAGACGGTACAGAACCTCCTTGTGCTGCGCTTTGCCAACGGCATTTTTGAGCCCATCTGGAACCGGCGCTACATCGACCACGTCCAAATCGCCGTGGCCGAGGACCTGGGTATTGAGAACCGCGGTGCGTATTACGAGGAGGTTGGCCTGACGCGCGACATGATCCAGAACCACGTCCTGTCGGTGCTCAGCCTGGTGGCCATGGAACCGCCGGCTAATTTCGAGGCCACCGCGGTGCGCGACGAAAAGGCCAAAGTGATGCGGGCCATCCGCCCCTTTCCCCTCGACCGCCTCCACGAATACGCCGTCCGCGGCCAGTACGTCGAGGGCTGGGCGGGCGATCAGAGGTTGCCTGCGTATCGCGCCGAGCCCAAAGTCTCTCCGCAGTCCACCACCGAGACCTTCGCCGCCCTGAAGCTTAACATCGACAATTGGCGCTGGGCGGACGTCCCTTTTTACCTCCGCTCCGGCAAGCGGCTCCCCAAGCGCGTTTCCGAGGTCACCATCCAGTTCCGGCGGGCGCCTCACTTGCTCTTCCGGGGCACCGCCACCGAGGCCATTGAGCCCAACCTGCTGGCCGTGCGCATCCAGCCGGATGAGGGCATCTCCCTCAGCTTCAACGCCAAAATCCCCGACACGACGATGCAGATCCGGCCCGTGAAGATGGATTTCCGCTATGACGAAGTCTTCACCGCCTCGCCACCCACGGCTTATGAAACCCTCCTCCTCGACTGTATGCTAGGGGATCCGATGCTGTTCACGCGCGACGACTTCGTCGATTTGGCGTGGGAACTCCTCGACCCTGTCCTCAACCGCTGGAAGGAAGACGGACGCAAGGGGCTCTTCTTCTATGAAGCGGGGACCTGGGGACCGCCCGAGGCCGACGCGTTCATTGAGCGCGACGGACGGAAGTGGCAGATTCTGTAAGGCAGCGGCCGGATGCCTTCTCCCACCGTCCAAACGTTCCCTGATCTCGAGGATCTCAGCCGGCGTGCGGCGGAGGCGGTGGCGCAACGGGCGATGCGCAAGGCGGCGCTCGGCGGCACCTTCACCCTGGCGCTTTCCGGCGGCTCGACTCCGAAGCGCTTGTGCGAATTGCTGGCAAGCCCGGAATTCTCGGCTAAGGTTCCGTGGGACGGGGTGGAAATTTTCCAGGTCGACGAGCGCTGTGTGCCGCCGGACCATCCCGAAAGCAACTACCGCATGATTCGCCAGGCGCTGCTCGAACGGGTTCCCACCGCGCAGCAACACTTCCACCGTATGCCAGCCGAAAGGGCGGACCTCGATGAGGCGGCTCGGGAGTATGCGCGGGAGATCGCGGAGCACGTCGAAGTCACCTCGGACTGGCCGCGCTTTGACCTGATCCTGCTCGGCATGGGAACCGATGGGCACACGGCCTCCCTCTTTCCTGGATCGCCCGCCTTGGCGGAACAGCGGCTGTGGGTGCGCCCGAATTACGTCGACAAGCTCAAGGCCCATCGTCTTACCCTCACCCTGCCGGTGCTTAACGCGGCGGCCGAAGTCATCTTTCTGGTAACGGGCGAGGACAAGGCGGGGACCCTGCAGCAGGTGCTGGAAGGCCCGCCGGGGAGGTTCCCGGCCCAGGACGTCAGGCCAAGGGATGGCCAGTTATGGTGGTACGTGGACCAAGCGGCAGCGAGCCGCCTCAGCCCCGCCACGCTCGACGCGTAGGGGAGCTTGCGAACTGCCAGGAGTTGCTGCGGAAGACGCCACCGGGCGCACGAGCAGCGTTGCGGGGCCTGTCACCGGGCCTATGCATCCCGGTCGACCGGCGACTCTAAGCCCGCTCGACGGCCGCGCCCGTCTCTGGCTCGCACCCCAACCGGAGTGAGGTCCGACCCTTGATCAAGATTGCCCCTTCGATTCTCTCCGCCGATTTCATGCACCTCGGCGGGCAAGTCAAGGCGGTCGAGGTACCCGGCGTCGACCGCATCCAGATCGATGTGATGGATGGAAGATTCGTGCCCAATATTACCTTCGGCCCAGCGGTGGTGCGAGCTCTGCGTCCGCTTACGGCGCTTGCGCTCGAAGTCCATTTAATGGTGGAGCCGCCCGAGGAATTTATTGATCGGTTTGTCGAGGCCGGCGCTGACACCCTCATCGTGCATCAGGAATCGACGCCCCACTTGCACCGCGCCCTGCAGCACATTCACTCGCTGGGAAAGAAGGCAGGTGTGGCCATTAATCCTTCCACGCCGGTGAGTCAGCTCGGCGAGGTCCTGGACATGCTGCAACTCATTCTGGTCATGACCGTGAATCCTGGATTTGGCGGACAAGAGTTCATCCCCCGGACACTCAACAAGCTGGAAGCGGTACGGGAGGAGTTGATACGCCGGCGCCTGGAGATCGACGTGGAAGTGGACGGCGGCATCACGCCGGCCACCGCGCCGCGCGTGGTCGCCGCCGGCGCCAATGTCCTCGTGGCCGGCTCCTCGGTGTTCGATGTCGGCGTGAGTCCGGGTGAAGCGGTTCGCAGGCTGCTCGAGGCAGCCCTGTCCGCGGCGCCTCCTAGGGGCTGAGGCGCATCCCGGCTGGCACAGCTCGGCTGGATATCAGCGGGAAAAGCCAACCACAAGGAAGGGCCAACCCCGGCCGCGATTGCTCACGACCGGGGTTGGGGCTGAGTCGCTCGGAGGGGGTTGAACGACTCAGCAGGGGGGAGAACTCAATGCGGCAAGAACTTCTGTAAGTAAGGCGAGTTCCGCTCCGAGCCCACTCCCGAACGCCGGTAGTGCCCTGAGGGACCCTCGCCGAGAAATTCCGAAAACCAGGCTTCGTGCTCGACCTCCTCGTGCAGGATAGCTAGAGCCAGATCATATGTACGATGATCCTTGCCCGCCGTATAGTTGCATATGGCGGAGTAACCGCCGATGGCACAACGCTCCGCCGCTACCAGAACCTGCAGCATCGCATTGATATCGCGCGGATTCTCTGGCAGCCGGGCCGGAGGGCAGGCCGAAATGTCATGAAAAGCGTTCATATTATCGGGCAGCTTACCACCGAGCTCGTAAATACGCGGAACCAGCGCCTCAAAATGGTTGCGATCCTCGATCCGCGCGTCTTCCGTAATCTCTTTCAACCCTTCGCCGTCCAGGCCGATCAGGTTCACTCTCAGAATGGTATAGTAATAGTAAGTGGTCAACTCGGCCGAAGCATTGCGCAACAACATATCCAGCAGCTTGTCGACGTCAATGCCAGCCTTTTGAATGACTTCTCGGGCAACGCGACCCATCTCATCCTCCTTTGTAACAAAGATTTCATCGCTTGTCGAGTCCGAATAATTTCTGATGAAAAAAATTCGGGCTCGCAGCGAGCAAGTGTCTCTTGCGCGCTCTGATAGGTCCAATATATAGTTCCTATTCGACCCATAGGTATCAACGATGGAAATCCACCAGCTTCGCTATTTTCTGGCCGTGGCGCGGCTGCGTTCCTTCACACGAGCCGCTGAGCGGGAGCACGTGGCCCAGCCTTCCCTCAGCCAGCAGATTCGCAAGCTCGAGGACGAATTGGGAGCGCGGCTGTTTAACCGGCTGGGAAGAAAGGTCACCCTCACCCCCTTCGGTGAGCGGTTCGAACAGCATGCATGCCGCGCCCTGGCGGAGTTAGAGGGGGCCAAGCAGGAGCTGGCAGCGCTCACCGGATTGCGGACCGGAAATGTGTCGGTGGGTGTCATTCCTTCGGTGGCGCCGTACGTTCTGCCCGGTGTTTTGACGGCCTTCGCCAGCCGGCACCCGGCCGTTAAGGTGAACGTCCGGGAGGACCTCACGAACTCGCTGGTGGCTCAGCTCGAGGAGGGAACGCTGGATTTGGCCATCCTCAGCCTTCCCGTCCGCCGCGCCGACCTGTTGAGCGAAACCTTGATCGAGGATCCCTTGCTGCTGGCCGTGCCCGCCACCCACCGCCTGGCGCGGCTCGGCGTCAAGCGCGTCTCTTTTGGCGACGTGGCTGCCGAGCCTTTTCTTCTGCTCAAAGACGGCCACTGCTTTCGCGATGATGTGCTGGGCCTTTGCCGCCGGGCCCGGCTCAAACCCAACGTGGTCTTCGAAGGAGGCCAGCTGGATACGCTGGTCGCCATGGTGGTGGCTGAGACGGGCGTGACCCTGCTGCCACAAATGGCCCGTCAGCACTACCGCGATGCTAACCTGAAACTCTTAGAATTCTATCCTCCGCCTCCCGCGCGCCAGGTGGGTGTAGTGCGACTGCGCGGGAGGTTTGTTACGCCAGCCGCTGCCGCATTCCTGGAGACGATGCGGAGTGTGATCACCGGACACGATGGAGGAGCAGAAAGGATTTCGAGCTGGGACGCCTAGGATCGGCGGTAAGCATGGCCGCTGGCTGGGTTCAATCCCTCGGTTCGGCAGGGGCGCACCCGCCTGCAGGGAATGATTCTGCCGCGAAGGTCAGCGGGCTGGATTCCCGGGTAGGACCGTGCGTGCCGCAAGCCAGCCGTAGCCGGAGCACTTGTTTTGACCACCACTCACTCCATCTTGATCACGGGCGGCCGCGGCTTTATTGGCACCCACGTCATCGATGAGCTGCGCGCGCGCGGATACGCTAAGATAACTGTTCTTGACGCGCACCCGCATGAAATCCCTCGCGACCAGAGCCAGGGGCAGTTGGAGCAGTGGCAATTGGACATCAATGATCCGAAGCTGGATAGAGCTTTTGCGGCAGGAAGATTCACGGCGGTCATTCATCTCGCAGCTCTTCACCACATCCCTTACTGCAACCGGCATCCTTGCGAAACCTGGCGTGTCAACGTGGGCGGCACGCAAGCCGTGCTCGGCGCCTGCGTCCGTTACAAGGTGCCGCACGTGTTCGTGGCATCCAGCGCAGTCGTTTATCGCAGCTCCAGCCAGCCGCATCGCGAGAGCGACAGTCTCGAGGCGCGGGACATTTACAGCCTGACGAAACTCGTCAACGAGCATCAGGCTCGGGACTGCGCATCCGCGGGCGTGAGACGGTTGGTGGTTGGCCGTATCTTCAACGCCGTGGGGCGTCACGATAGGAATCCTCACTTGGTTCCGGAACTGGTTCGGCGCTTGCGCCAATCCGATTGCATCGAAGTGGGGGATGCCGACTCGCGGCGCGACTACGTTGACGCCCGGGACATCGCGCGGGCCATTGTGCAGTTGACCTTCAGCGGTCCGCCCGGGCTGCACACGTTTAACATTGGGACCGGAAGAGCGTACAGCGTCAGAGAAGTGGCTGAGACGCTGGCGCGCCTGGCAGGTAGGCAGGTTAAACTGGTTGCTTCGGAGCGCCTGCGACGGCCTACCGATCGGCCCGCCCTGGTAGCAGATCGGGAGAGGGTGCGGCGCGAGTGCGGGTGGGAGCCAGTGTACAGCCTGGAGGACTCCTTAAGGGCAGCCCTTGAGGATTAGCGCCCCATGCGGCTGCGGGCTTCACCACGGCCAGCGGCGAGGGAACCAGCGCTGCAAGGTCGAGGCTGAAGCGGTGGCAAGGCAGGATCGTCACTCGGCGCCAGTTGGAGATAAGGAGGCGGATGAATTTCTTCCATCGTTACCTCAGGGAACTGCAGGAAATCCAGGCGCGGCTGCCGCTGGACCGCGTCGAAGAGATTTGTGGTGTGATCCACCGCGCGTATCAGAATGATCGGACGGTTTTTCTTTTTGGCAACGGCGGCAGCGCGGCCCTTGCTTCTCACCTGGCGTGCGATCTGGGAAAAGGGGTTCACTGGCCGGCGAAGTGTGGGGCTGACGGAGGGCCTGTGAAGCCTCTCAAGGTGCTCTCGGTTACGGACAATGTTCCTATGATCACGGCGTGGGCTAACGACGCCACCTACGACGAGATCTTTGCGCGCCAGATCGAAAACTTCATTCAGCCCGGCGACGTGGCCTTTGCCATCAGCGGCAGCGGTAATTCGCCGAACGTGCTGAAGGCCCTGGCCCTGGCACGAGAAAAGGGGGCCGTCACCGTCGGCTTGACCGGGTTTCAGGGAGGCAAGATGCTCGCCCTCCTGGACCACGGCATCGTCGTCCCCAGCAACAGCATGCAGCAGATTGAAGATATGCATCTCGTCCTGGCGCACATGATTTTCCTGAGCGTCTGTCAGCGCATCGCGGCTGCCACAGACGCGGGGGTGGGTGAAGAGCGAAGCCGAGTATTCCAACGCGTTCCTTAAGCCATGGGTTCACAACCGCTTGTCACCCTGGATGCCCGCATGCTGGGTTCCTCGGGTATCGGGACCTACTTGTTCGGCCTCCTCGAGATGTATGCGCGGCTGGAGCATGGGCTCCGCTTTCGCGTGCTTTGCCGCGAGCCGGGTCGGGTAGGATTGCCATCCTCGGACCGGTTCGATTTGGTCCGAGCCACAGCACCCATCTACAGTCTTCGCGAACATTGGGAAATTTACCATCTGGCGCAAGGGAGCCAGCTCCTTCACTGCCCACACTACAACGCCCCTTGCTTCTGGCGGGGACGGCTTGTCGTCACCATCCACGACCTGACGCATTTGACCTGGCGAAACTTGTTTTCTAATCCCTTGGCCTATCCCTATGCACGCTGGATGCTTGCCTCTGTGACGGCCCGGGCAACCAGGATCATCACCGGTTCGGCGTTCTCGAAGCTCGCGATCCAGACGGCCTTTGCCGTTCCGGACGGCAGAATTCGAGTCGTACCATACGGGTTGCGCTCGGACCTCTATCCGGCATCGCCCAAGGATTCCCCCAACCGTCTACCACCGGGTGTCACAAAGCCCTACGTGCTGTTCGTCGGTCGGCTAAAGGCCCACAAGAATGTGCAGGGGTTGATTCGGGCCTTCGCTCTCCTTTCGCCAGTCAGACGGCAGTCATGGCAACTGGTGATTGCGGGTCCGAAAGACAACTATGGTGGGCAGCTTCAGCGGCTGACCCGAGAGCTCGGGCTGGCGCACCGCGTTCTATTCTGCGGTGAGGTAAGTGCGGCGGACCTGCGATCGCTGTACGCCGAGGCTGAGCTCTTTGTGCTACCCTCGTTCAACGAGGGATTCGGGCTCCCCGCCCTGGAGGCGATGGCGCACGGAGTTCCGGTAATCGCGGCGAACAACTCCTCACTGCCGGAGGTCGTCGGTCCGGCAGGGCTGCTCGTCGACCCTCATGATGTCCAAGCGCTCTCTGCCGCTCTGGAGCAATTAATCGCTGACGAGAGCCTGCGGCATAGGTTGGGTGAGCTAGGACGCGAAAGGGCCCAAGCGTTTTCGCTGGAGGCATTCGCGCGGCGGCACTTAGACGTCTATCGCGAGGCATTAAAGTCATCGTAGCTGATGGCAGCGAAATCCGGAGGTGGGCATTGAGGGCGAAGTGGCGCGAATCTAAACCCTCGGTTAAGGCTGGCGGACCGATACCTCGGCATTCCGCTGTTCGCTCATAGCGATTGGGGATACGGTTCTCTTGAGCGGTCTCATCGCCGACATGAAGAAACGATTCCCGGGAGCACGGATTATCCTTTGCGCAATCGACGCCAACTTCGAGGTCGCTCGCTTGGTTGAGAGCTTGGACGAAGTTGTCCGGCTGCCGGCGTCACCCCTACCCCGAGGCGCTCAGCCTCGCATTGCCCTGGTGCCGGGGGTTCGCGCAATATCCTCCGGGATGACCCGCTGCGCCGATGGCCGCTCGCTCATTACCGGGAGCGGGCGTCTGCGCTGCTGGACCAGGGATGGGAAGTCGTCCTGGCCGGTGGTCCTCAGGATCTCTGGACCCTGAAGGGTTTTGAAGGTCTGGCGGTGAAAAATCTGATTGGCCAGTTGAGCCTTGTGGAGTCCATCGCGCTCTTCAACAGTTGCGATCTTTTGATTTTCCATGACACCTGCCCGTTTCACCTAGCCCTGCTGACCTCGGCGTCTGTGCTGGGCCTCTTCGGCCCGACTGATCCGCGTTCTCGTTTGCCGGACTTGCCCCGGGTGCGGGTCATCTGGGGGGGCGAGCATTTAGCGTGCAGGCCCTGCTACGACGGAAAGAATTACGCCCCGTGCCCCGACAATCGTTGCCTGAAGGAGGTCTCGCCAGCCCAGGTTTTGGACGTGGCTGGAGAAATGGTTAGTGCGGCAAGGGCATCGCCAAATGGCGTAGTTCAGTTCAGTCAGACCAGCGGCTAAGCGGAACCGTGCCCCTCGTCCGGAAAGAACGTGAGGGTGCGCGGCTGCCGCGGGCTAGTCCCCTAGCCCAACCCTCTTGCAAGGAAGCTGCGATGCAAGAAAGCAATTCGCCGGCCGAAGTTCGATCTCAAGAACCAACCTATTGCCAGAGCAATCTTCGTGTTGCCATCGTGCATTATTGGTTCACCAATTTCGGCGGCGGCGACCGCGTGGTTGAAGAGCTCGCCGAACTCTTCCCCCAAGCAGATTTGTTCACGCTATTTCTGGACCCGGACCAACTACCCCCCAAACTCCGCTCGCGGCCCGTCCGCTGTTCATTCTTGCAAAAAGTTCCGGGCATCCTGCGCCACTACCCCAAGCTCCTTCCCATCTTCCCGGTCATCCTCGAACAGTTTCAGCTAGATGACTACGATCTCATCATCAGCTCCGAATCGGGACCGGCCAAAGGTGTCCTGACGCGTGCCGGATCGTACCATATCTGCTACTGCGAAACGCCGATGCGCTATCTCTGGGACATGTATCATCTTTACCGTAAGCCCGGCCAGAGGAATACGCTATCCGCTGTGTTGCTAGCTTTGGGAGCGCACTATCTCCGGCTGTGGGACCTTGCCACTGCGGCACGCGTGGACTGCTTTGTCGCCAACTCGTTCAACGTCGCGGCGCGCATTCAAAAGCACTACCGCCGCGATGCCACAGTCATCTACCCACCCGTTGCGGTTGCTTCGGGCTACATTGCCGATCAGGTTGAAGATTACTACCTGGTGGTCAGCAGGCTGGTGGACTACAAGCGAGTGGATCTCGCGATCGAAGCGTGTAACCGGCTAAAGCGGCCGCTTCGCGTGGTTGGCGACGGCGTGGAGTACAAGCGGCTCCGCCGCCTCGCCGGCCCGACGGTGAGCTTCCTAGGATTTCTGCCTGACGAGGAACTGCACCGGCAATACGCACACTGCCGCGCTCTGCTGTTCCCCGGTGAGGAAGACTTTGGCATAGTTCCCGTTGAGGCCCAGTCCTTCGGCCGCCCGGTGATCGCTTATGGCCGTGGGGGGGCACTGGAAACGATCGACGGCGTGTTCCCCGGGCAACCGATGGACGGTCGGACGTGGACGGGTATCTTTTTTCCCGAGCAGTCTGTTGAGTCCCTGGTGCACGCCATGCAGAGGTTTGAGGCAGCCGAGGCCTGTTTTTCGCCGTCCTTCATCCAGTCCCGCACGAAAAGATTCGGTCGTGAGCGCTTCCAGAGAGCGATGCGCGCCCTGATCTCCGAAAAAGTGGCCGCTTTTCGTGCGCAGCCGAGACTGGCGGCCGGGCCCAACACGGATCGAATGCCCGCAGATCCGCCTCAAGCCGAGCGAACCAAGTCGGCCGTTTAACGGCCCAGCCGGGCAGAGAGGTGCGAGTCGAGCATGTTCACGTCAACACCGGAGAGTGGAAAGGTCATCAGTGCCGGCAATTCCGACGCGGCCACCACCATGCCGAAGGCTTTCCCGGCCGGCGCGCGCGAAGCCTCTGACATGCGGTATGCCCTCGGTGGCCTTGCTGACCCGCATTACCTGCCGCACCATCGCGCAGCGAAGAGGCTGCTGGATGTCGTGGGTTCAGGTCTCGCTCTTGTCGTTCTCTCGCCCCTTTACTTGGTGATTTCGATCCTAATCAAAGCAACGAGCCGCGGGCCTGTCTTCTACCGCTGGAAGGTGGTCGGAGAGGGCGGCCGTTATATTACTAGCTACAAGTTTCGCAGCATGATCGAGAACGCGGATCAATTAAAGCATTTGCTGCAGGAACAGAACGAGATGAAGGGTCCAGTCTTCAAGCTTCGCAACGATCCACGGGTAACGCCCATCGGCCGCTTTCTGCGCAAGTTTAGCCTTGACGAACTTCCTCAACTCTGGAGTGTCCTGAAGGGCGACCTAAGCCTGGTAGGACCCCGCCCGCCTTTGCAGACCGAATGGGTTCGCTTTACCGACAGGCAAAAACTCAAGCTCTCTGTGAAGCCGGGGTTGACTTGTCTTTGGCAGATCAGCGGGCGAAACAAGATCCAGGATTTTGACGAATGGGTGAATTTGGACCTGGAGTACATCCGGCGTTGGAATTTTTGGCTGGACCTCAAGATTCTCTTTCAAACAGTTCCAGCTATTCTGACCGGGCGAGGTGCCTCCTGATTTCGATACTTCTCAGAAGGTGGACACCCTGAGGTACGGCCCGGGGGGCGAGGGTCCCAATCGAGGTGAACAAAACATGCGGGCATTGGTCACAGGAGGCTGCGGGTTCATCGGATCGCACTTGGCCGACCGCTTGGTCGCGGAAGGGATCACCGTACGCATCTTGGACTCCTTGCAACCGCGCGTCCATCCCCGGGGACTGCCTGCCTGGGTCAACCCACGGGCCGAGGTCGTGCTGGGCAGCGTTACCCATCCGCCTACGGTGCGGCAGGCGCTTGAGGGCGTCGACGTGGTTTTCCACCAGGCCGCGTACCAGGACTATACGCTCGATTTTAGCCAGTATTCGGCGGTCAACGTCACAGGCGTCGCGCTCTTATATGAAACGATCCTTCGCGACCACGTCCCCGTCCAGAAAGTGATCCTGGCGTCCTCGCAGGCGGTTTACGGCGAGGGTCAGTATGACTGCCCGGAGCATGGTTTCACGCTTCCCCAGCCTCGAAGCCGCACGCAGCTTCAGCGGGGCGACTGGGAAGTTCAGTGCCCGGTGTGCTCGAGGCCGCTCGAGCCGCGGCTACTGGACGAGGCTTATCCGAATCCCTTCAATCAGTACGCCGTCTCGAAGTATGCCGGGGAGCGTTTGGCCCTTGGCCTCGGCTGGCTTCACGGCATTCCCACTGTTGCCCTCCGATACTCGATCACCCAGGGGCCGCGCCAGTCCCTCTTCAACCACTACTCGGGGGTTTGCCGCATCTTTGTGAGCCGGTTGCGGAAGGGTTTGCAGCCCATCCTCTACGAGGATGGACGGCAGACGCGCGACTTCGTCCATGTTTCCGATGTGGTGGAAGCTAACTGGACCGTTTTGGTTCAAGAAGCGGCGGATTTCCAGGCGTTCAACGTAGGTAGCGGCGTCGCCGTCAGCATCAACGATTACGCTCAGCGGCTTTGCCAGGCGATGCAAATGGACTTCCGGCCGATCAGAAGGGGTGAATACCGCGTCGGCGACAACCGCCACAGCGTCTCCAGCATTGAAAAGCTGCAGCGGCTCGGTTGGAAGCCCAAGGGGACACTCGATGATATTTTCGCCGATTTCCTGAACTGGGTGGATTCGCTCGGCGGAATCCCCGAGGAGGCTTTTGCGGCCGAGGCGGCCATGCGCGAGGCGGGCGTGGTTCAGCAAGCGGCACACTCCTGAGAGGACTATAACAACCGCGCCGATTGAGCGGCAGCTCTTCACGGCTGCCGTCAAGCTTCGAAGGAGGACCTGCGAGTCAAGTGACCGGCCACTAACCCAGTCTCGCCGGCCTGCAGCTAGTAGTGGAAGCGATAACGAATTTCGACGAACAGCTGCCTGGGATAGGCGTAGTGCGTGCCGCCGAAGGTGTTGCTGTTATCGATGAGAAAACGCCGGTTGGCGAGGTTCAGCGCCGTCAGGGCGATGGACCAGTCTTCGCCCAGCGCTTTTCCTACTGAGAGATCCACCGTGGTATGAGCCGGCAAGTGGCCTGGACCATTACCATCTAAAAATCCGGAGCCGTACTGAACGGCGGCGGTCGACCAGGAACCCCAAGGTAGCCTCAGGCGGAGCACGCCGCTGAGGGTATGACGCTGGTCGTGGTCCAGGAAGAAGTAACAGCAGGGGGGAGGAGAGAAGTCCGTGAGGCCGCCGGTGACGGCACCCTTCCCCTCGGCGTATTGGTGTGCGAAGGCCAGGTGAAGGTCCGCTCGCCGGAGGACTTGGGGTGTGCGCAGCACAGCCTCCCAGCCGCGGAGGCGCGCCTCTTGGATGGTTAGCGGCAAGAAGAGATTGGAATTGCCGAGTACGTCGTGGTCAAAGAAGTTGCGGGCGCCCGTGCGGAAGTTGTCGATATCCAGGTTCCAGCCGCGCCACGGGACCGTCAAGCCAAAATCGTGCTGCTCATCACGCTCGCCGTGCAGCGGCAGGAATCCGAAGCCCTCCTGGACGGCCAGCTCCAGAAGCGGACCGGAAACCGTGTCGAGCGGCGGTGGCTGGTAGTAGCGGGCGTAATAGCCGCGCAGCACCCAGTGCAGCCGTGGGATCAGGATCGCTGCCCCGACTCGAGGGTCGGCGTGATGCTCGGTCAGCAGGCCGGCGAAGCGCGTCAGCCGGAGGCCGCCGTTGAGCGTCAGCCAAGAGGCCGGCCGGAATTCATCTTCGAGGAAGAGTACTTCCTCGTTGCCCGAGGCATTTTGCTGCTGGCTTAAGGAGAGATTGCCAGACTGAAGCCCGAATCTCGTGTGGTCGCGCTGGCCAAAGACCTGGAATCCACCCCGGGCGTTGTGCCTCCCAGCCACGGCTGAAAGCGTGCCCTGCAGGCCGAAGTAGCTCGAGGCTCGGTTGTCGTTGGTGACGATGGGATCACCCGGCCAGCCCGCGAAGTCGGCCCGGTTGAAGTGATAGAAGGGTGACACGCGGAGCGCGGTGGCGGGGCTGAAGGTGTGCACCCAGGAGACGTTGGCGAAGGCGTCGCTTTCGCGATCGAGGTCGCGAAAGCCAGCGGCCTGGTCTTCGGGCGTATTAGGAATCTGGTAGTGGTCCTTGCGCAAAGACATCACGAAACGCAACTGGTCAGAAGGCGTGGCGTTGTAAATCAGTGACCCGAATCCGCCCACACCACTCGCCAGGTCATGTATGACGGAGCTGGAAGGCGTTGCGAGCCCGAGATCGGTGCGGCTGGCGTTGACGCTGCCATAGTAAGCCCAGCGCTCGGTGTGACTGCCGAAGCTGAGTTGATCGTTGCTCTCGTTAAAGTTGCCGTAGCTCGTTACCAGCTCCGCTTCGTTGTTGCGCTCGAAGCCGGTGCGCGGCACGATGTTGAACACGCCATACGTGCGGTCGCCGTATTCCGCCGAGTAGCCTCCCGACTGCATCTCGATGTAGTCGATGTCCTTAGGGTCGAATTGGGGGCCGACATTGCTGGCGATATTCGTGTTAGGAACGGGGACGCCGTCCACCAGCCAGCTGACCTGATGCCCGCCGCGAACGTGCAATTGGTCGTGAACCATCACCGCGCCCGGCAGGTAATCGGTGATCAGGGCCAGGCTGTTGGTGCGATCGGCGCCGGGCGTCTCGCTAATATCCTTTCGGCTGAGAGTCGTGGCGGGCGCAGAGGCGACCGAATTGGCAGATCCGGCGGGGGCGATAACCTCCACTTTCTCGGTCTGGGTTGCCAGCGCCAGGAGAAAGTGCAGGACCGGAGCCGAACCAGCGGTCACCTCGACTGTCTGCTCGAGCACCTGGAAGCCAGGAGCGCTGGCGGTCACGGTGTATTGGCCGAGAGGCACACTGCTGAACTGAAATTCTCCGCTGGCGTCGGTTTGAGCATGGCGCGACCAAGCAGATGCTAACGCGTGAATGGTTACCTCCGCGCCCGAAATCGGCCGATGCTGCGGGTCATGAACGATGCCGCGCACGTTGCCGAAGATCGTGGCCCACCCCAGCCGAGTGAAGACCAGAAAAGCGAGCAAACTGATACACGCACGCCTGAGTCTCATGATGCCTCTCCTCCCAAGTTCATAGGTGCGAATGCCTCTTGGCTCGCTGGCACGCGTCCGCAGCGCTGCTGTCGTCACCGCAACATCGGTGATGCGAGCGCTGCCGGAGTCGGGTAAAAGCCATCCGCCGGCCGGGTCGATCAACGTGCATGCCCCAGCGGGCAAGCGGCTCTGAGAACAACTTCGCCCGTTACAGGCTGAGGAGAGACTGCGGAGGGTGATCGAGCTTGGGGACGTAGCCCGCCAGGGCGGGAGGCCGCAGGACGTCAGGCTGAAAGGCGCCTGTCGGTGGCCTGAACCATGCCAGGGCGGAAGCCAGCTTAAATCGCAGGTCGGCTTTTACCCCGGGCAGCGGAGCACTACCGCGCGACAGGTGGCAGGAGCAGTGCATCTGCTCAGCTGGCGAAGCACCGTGATGCATTGCCGTTTCCCTGCCGCAGGCGTGCGGCGCCGTCCGCTGCGCTGCTGACATCGGACAATGCTTGCCGCAGCATGAGGGTGCTGAAGGGCCAGCGGCCAAAGGTTCGCACCAGCCCGGGAGAAGGCTGGACAGGCTGAGAAGCCCCAGCGAGACCAGCAGGAAGCAAGCCTGAATCTTGCGCAGCACGCTGGCTATGTTACTACGCCCCCGCTCGGACGGTCAACCGAGCCCCCGGCCCCTCTCTCTCTCTGCCTAGAGGGATCAGCCTTCCCCTGCCGGCTGTGCGAGGGTTCGAGTACTATAGGGAACGATGGGGATGCGCGACCACTTTCAGGGTGTCAACGAAGCGTGGGTTCTCGACCTGTATGAGCGCTACCAAGCGGACCCCGCCTCGGTCGACGAGGGCATACGAGCCTTCTTTCGCCAGTGGAAGCCCCCGGAAGGCTGGCTGGTAACCGAGGCGGACGCGACGCTCCCGCGAACAGCAGAGTCGGCTCGCACGTATGGCAAGGTCGTTGCCGCAGTCAATCTGGCGGAGTCGATCCGCAAATTCGGCCACTTGGCTGCTCAGCTTGATCCCTTGGGCAGTGACCCGCCGGGCGACCCGTCGCTTGACCCGGCGTTTCATGGGATCACGGAGGCCGAGCTCGCAGAATTGCCGGCCAGCCTGATCGTCGGGCCGATCGCTCAGGACAAGCGGAACGCCCTCGAGGTGATTCAGGAGCTGCGCCGCGTCTATTCGTCGGTGAGTGGCTGGGACTGGGCCCACCTGCGCGTCCCCGAGGAGCGCGAGTGGCTGCAGACGGCAGTGGAGCGCGGGCTCTACCGCCCCCCCGCCGATCCTATCGACGAGGTGGCGTTGCTGGACCGCTTGACGCAGGAGGGCGTCTTCGAGCTCTTCCTGCACCGCACGTTTCCCGGCAAGACTCGGTTCTCCATCGAAGGGCTGGGCATGCTGATCCCCATGCTCGACGAGATCATCAGCGACGCGGCCGACGCCGGGATCCGCAACGTGCTGATTGGCATGGCGCACCGCGCGCGTTTGAATGTCCTGGCGCATGTGCTGAACAAGCCGTACGCGCAGATCATTGCGGAGTTCAAGGACCCGGCGCGTGCCAGCCGGCTTCGCGGTGATCTGGGATGGACCGGGGACGTGAAGTATCACGCAGGTTTCCGCCGCGCCGTGCGGGACGGGCACGAGGTGAACATGGTGGTCTCGCTGGCCCCCAACCCGAGCCACCTCGAGGCGGTTGACCCGGTAGTGGAGGGCATGGCCCGGGCGGCTGGAACCTTCGTCGACCGCGGCGGGCCGCCACGGTTCGATCCGACGCGGACTCTGCCCCTCCTCATTCACGGCGATGCTGCGTTTCCCGGCCAGGGTGTCGTAGCCGAGACGCTGAACCTCTATCGTTTGCCCGGCTACACCACCGGTGGCACCATTCATATCATCGCCAACAACCAGCTCGGCTTCACGACCGAGCCAGAGGATGGTCGCAGCACCATCTACGCCAGCGACCTGGCGCGCGGCTTCCGCATTCCCATCGTGCGCGTCAACGCCGACTATCCGGAAGCGTGTATTGAGGCCGCCCGGGTGGCCCTGGCTTACCGCGTCCGCTTTCAGAAGGACTTTGTGATTGACCTCGTGGGCTACCGACGTTATGGCCACAACGAGGGCGATGAGCCTAGCTTCACCCAGCCGCTGATGTACCAGAAGATCGCTGCCCATCCCACAGTGCGGCAGCGGTGGGCTAAGACTCTGCTCGAACGCGGCGTAATCCAGGAGGGTGAGGCGGACGCCTTGGTCCGCAAGCACATGGATTATATCCAAGAAGTGCTGAAGACGGTGGAGCCCGAACGCCAACTGGTTGAACCCGAGCCCGCGCCGCCGCCGCCGGGGGCGGCTCGCCAGGCTCACACGGCCGTCGACGCCGAGAGGCTACGCCAGCTGAACGCCGCCCTGCTCAACCTGCCCCCGGGTTTCAACCTCAATCGCAAGCTGGAGCGTCCGCGAGCGCGAAGGCGAGAGATGCTGGCGGACCCGGAGGCCCGGACCATCGACTGGGCAGCCGCCGAGGAACTCGCGCTGGCATCGATCCTTGAGGACGGCATCGCCATCCGCCTGACCGGGCAGGATACCGAGCGCGGCACCTTCAGCCAGCGCCATGCTGTCCTCTTCGACGTGAAGACGGGCGAGCGCTTCGTGCCGCTCCAGGCCCTCCCCCAGGCGCGCGCCGCCTTCGAGGTTCACAACAGTCCGCTGACCGAGAATGCCGCCCTGGCTTTCGAATACGGTTACAACGTCCAGGAGCCGGGACGCCTCGTGATCTGGGAGGCGCAGTACGGCGACTTCATCAACGGCGCGCAAACGGTGGTGGATGAATTCATCGTGTCCGCGCGCGCCAAATGGGGGCTCACGCCTTCGCTGGTGCTCCTGCTGCCCCACGGTCTCGAGGGCCAAGGGCCGGACCATGCCAGTGCGCGTCCCGAGCGCTTCCTGCAACTGGCGGCGGCCATCAACCTGCGCCTGGCCAATTGCACTACCGCTGCGCAGTACTTCCACCTGCTGCGTCTGCAGGCGAGCCTTTTAAAGACGGACCCGCTGCCCCTGATTATCCTGACGCCCAAGAGCCTGCTGCGGCATCCGCGGGTGGCTTCGTCGTTGCGCGAGCTGGCCGAAGGACGCTTCCAGCGCGTGATCGACGACGCGCAAGCCGACCGCCAACGCGTGCGCCGGCTCATCCTCTGCTCGGGCAAGGTGTATGTAGACTTGGTGACCTGCGGGCGGCGAGAGCAAACGCCCGAGGTGGCGATTGCTCGCCTTGAGCAGCTCTATCCCTTCCCGGGGGACGACTTGCGCCCTGTTCTGCAAGGTTATCCCCGGCTGGAGGAGGTGGTATGGATGCAAGAGGAGCCGCGGAATATGGGGGCGTGGGAATTCCTGCGCCTTCAGCTCGCCCGCCTCATTGACGGTCGCTGGCCGCTGCACTACATCGGGCGGCCGCGCAGCTCGAGCCCGGCCGAAGGCTCGGCAGCTTGGCACACGCAGAACCAGGAGGCGCTGCTGCGCAATGCCTTTGACCTCGCCGAGATTCGTGCCGAGGAGAGCGTGTTGCTGAAGGGTCGCGCCTAGCGGACGGCTTTCCGAGTGCGCCAAGCTTTCGGCTTGGTGTCTGGGCTCTTTGCTTTCGATTCTGTCTCTGCTTGGCTCTCCGTTCCCACACGGAAAGGGCGAATTTCAAACGCGAGGATCGCCTCCATGGCTACGAAAGTGGTGGTGCCCGAGCTGGGTGAGTCGGTGCTGGAAGCCACGGTCGGGAAATGGCTGAAGAAGGAGGGTGATTGGGTCAATCCCGGCGACGTACTGGTCACCCTGGAAACCGACAAGGTGGACCTGGAGGTGGGCGCGGAGCGGGGCGGCGTGCTGGCGCGCATTGAGCGGCAAACGGGCGAGGACGTGAAGATCGGTGAGGAGCTGGCGATCATCGAGGAAGTAGCGCCCGCCTTGGCCGAAGGGCAGGAAGCAAAGGGGACCGGACTCGAAGCGAAGGCGCCCGAGGTTCGTGAGCAAAAGGCTGCCGTGCCCGCTCCCCCTCAAGCGGGGACGCCCCCCTCCGAAGAAAAGGCTGTCCCACCAGGCAAGACCCAACCGGCCGCTTCGGAGCCTCCCATTCCTTTTCGGCCCACCCCCTCGGCGCGCCGTTACGCGCGCGAACACGGTCTAGGTGCATGGCCAGGCGGGACTATGCCGAGCCCATCGGGCCCCAGCCTTCAGACTCCTTCATCGGCGACCTCCGGTCTGGTGGAAATGCCGCGGGGACGGGGTGAAGCTGAGGGAAGCGTGGCTGTATCAGCCCCAAGGGAAGCGCCGCGCGAGGAACGCATCCGCATGTCGCGCCGGCGTCTGACGATTGCCCGGCGGCTCGTCGAGGCCCAGCGCACGGCGGCCATGCTCACGACGTTCAACGAAGTCGATATGACGGCGGTCATGGAGCTGCGGGCGCGCCACAAGGACTCGTTCAAGCAGAAGTACGGCGTGGGGCTGGGAATCGTCTCTTTCTTTGTGAAGGCGTGCATTGGCGCCCTGCGCGAGTTTCCCCGCCTCAACGCGGAAATCGACGGCGAGGAAATGGTGCTCAAATATTATTACGATATCGGCGTGGCGATTGGGGCTCCTGAAGGGCTGGTGGTGCCCGTGCTGCGCGATGCCGATCGCATGTCGCTGGCCGAAATCGAGCTGGCCGTGAAGGAGTTTGTGCGCAAGTCCGAGGAGGGCAAGCTTTCGCTGGACGACTTGCGAGGCGGTACATTCACCATTTCCAACGGCGGCGTCTATGGTTCACTTATGAGCACGCCCATCCTCAATCCGCCGCAGGTAGGCATCCTGGGGCTGCACAAGATCCAGGAACGGCCGGTGACCGTGGGAGGTCAGATGGTGAGCCGGCCCATGATGTATGTGGCCCTCAGTTACGACCATCGCATTGTCGACGGTTCCGAAGCGGTGCGCTTCTTAGTGCGGGTGAAAGAATTGGTGGAGGACCCCGCCAGTCTGCTGTTCGCTACCTAGAGCCTCCTCCCCCGCAGGGCAGGAAGGACAACGTCGTGGCGCGGCCCGCCCAGGGGACGGCGGTTGACAGTTTTGGCTGAATCTGGTTAGGCTGTCGTCGGTGACGGGACTGGCTGCCGCGCCTCAATCGCGGGCCTTCACGGCGCTATCGTCTAGGGGTTAGGACGTGAGATTCTCAATCTCAAAACCCGGGTTCGATTCCCGGTAGCGCTACCCACCCAGGTTGCCCTGCTCCATCCTCCAAGGCCAGGCGATGTCTCAGGAAGCAAGCCGGAGCCGGTGCCCCTTCCATGAACCTCGACCCTGCTCTAGGGTGTATGATGGGCCCGGGAGGTGAGCCCCGATGGCCGAGACCTTCTACATCGGCCGCGTGGCGGCCGAGACCGGCCTCAGCGTTCATGCCATACGTTTCTACGAGCGCCAAGGGCTTCTGAAGGTGCCGATCCGCAGCCCGGGACGCTTCCGCATTTTCAGCGGCCAGGAAGTGCGCGACTTGAAGTTTATCCGCCGGGCCCAGGAGCTGGGGTTCTCGCTGACCGAGATTCGGGAGCTGCTGGTTCTGCGGCGCACCCGCCCGCAAGCTTGCGCGCACGTGCGGGACCTGCTGATGAAAGCCCTCGGGCGCGTCGAGGAAAAGGTTGCAGACTTGGCGCGGTTGCGGCGTGAGCTCAGGAACAGTCTGCAGAAATGCGAGCGCGATCGGAAGCGTTCGCCAGCCAGAGCCGAGAGAACCTGTCCCGTGCTCGAACAACTCGATGGGACCGAGCCGGTGAAATCCCAGCCCTCCATCCCTTGCTCTCCTCTGGAGAAGCGGTCACCCAAAAGCTCTTGAATCTAGACTCGTGTCTAGGGTGCATCCTATGGGTGGCCGGGAGAAGCGGCCGGCCCAACCCAGGGCCACGGTAGGTTCGGCATGACGCAAAACAGCCCTAGCTCAGCCACCAAGAGCACCTTACTCGCTGGTCTGGCGGCCCTCGGCGGCGTGATCCTGGCATCGAGCTGCTGCCTGCCGCTCTTGCCTTTCTTATTCGGCGCCGGGGCTGCAGGAAGTTCACTCCTCTTGGTCCGGCTGAGGCCTTTCCTGATGGCCGCCTCCGTCATCTCCGTAGCCTTCGGTTTCTACCAAGCCTGGCGGGCGAAGAAGTGCCATTGCCGGCCCAGTGTGCTGAGTACCATCCTGCTTTGGTTTTCTCTCGCGGTGGTGCTGGTCTTTCTTTTGTTTCCGCAAGCCATCGCCAATCTCTTGGCGAATATTTTGGCGGGCTGACACGCGAGGAGCTTCATGAAGCGCAAGACCCTTCCCCTCCTAGCCGCGGCGCTGGCGCTGCTGGGGTTACTGCTGGTCTACCAGTTTTATGGTGGAAGCGACGTTCCGGCGGGACAAGCACCACTGGTCCGGCTCGACGATTCCAATCTCTCCGCCCTGAGGGACGGCTTCAATCAGTCGGCCAATGCGGTGCGGCTGCTGATTCTGCTCTCGCCCACTTGAATCATTTGCTTGCAGGGGGCCTCTGCAATCGAGAAGGTTCTGGGCAGCCAACCCAGCCCCAAGATCCGCGTGTTTGTGGTGTGGGAACCCGTCTTGCCTACGGACCTCTCGGCTCCCTCGACGGCCACTTTGAAGCGTCTCCGGGATCACCGGGTCTCCCAATATTGGGATAAGGGACGTTTGGTGTCACGTCTGTTGGGTGAGCGGGACCACCGCTCGATCGTGTGGGATTACGTAGCCGTGTATCCGCCCGGGGCGCTTTGGAAGGAGGCACCTCCTGAGCCGCTCTACGCGCATACGCCCGTGGTCAAGTCCATCGACGGCACGAAGGAGGCCATCCGCCAGGCCTTCCAGCGGTTGACGGACGCCTTCTTTCCCATGTACCTCCCGGGGGTCCGGTCCAGCGAGGCGGCTCCCCTCGCCGGAGGCTAAAGTTCGAGAGGGACGCACGGGAACCATCGTATGGCAACCTGTTGCGACGGCTCATCGCCACCTGCTCCGCCCACGATGGCCTGCCCTAGTTCCGGCACGCCCTCGAAGCAGGTCGGCCTGGTTACAGTGAAAAGCCTGGTTCGGCAGCTTCCTTTTGGGATGCCGCGTACCCAGTATTTCTTCTGCGACTCCCCGGCCTGCGACATTGTTTACTTTCCCCTGGATACCAGCGCGCCGGTGTTCCGCTGCCGTGACCTGCTGGTGCCGGTTGGCGCCAAGCAACCAAGCGCATCCGGCTTGCTGTGCTACTGCTTCGGTGTCACCCGCGGGCAGGTTGAAGAGGAACTTCGGAAAGACGGCAAGTGCACCGTGCTGGAGCGAATCAGGGCAGAGGTCAAGGCTGGAAACTGCGCGTGCGAGTGGAAAAATCCATCGGGTAAGTGCTGCCTGGGCAGTATCGCCAGGGCGATCCATGACTTTAATCGCAAGAGTGGCCTTGTCCCGGGGTAGACGCCGGCATACCAGGGGCGAGATTCGCCGTTGGAGAGCGGCTTTTGGCGGTTGGTCGCCCTCTGGCCGGCTCTCGGACGTGAAGTGCTGGGGGCGACGCTTTGCAATGCCCGGCGGTGCGGGTCCTACACGCCAAGTGCGGGTTCGTCGGCGTTGGCGATAGCCGAGGCCTGCGGTTGGCCAACAAGATCCACAAAGGCAAACTGGTCGCGGACCACCGTCTCCCCCACCACCACCGGAACCATCGCCTCCAGCATCGGACCTGCGTAGACAAAGGAGTGGAATTCGCCCCGCTCGCCACAAGGATCCACGCCCTCCGGCAAATCTGCGAGAAACGCCTCATCGAACTCCCGGCCAGCAAAAGACGCGTCGAGTTTCCGCAGGTCGATGCAGGTCAACTTCGCTTTGAGTCCGGAGGCAATCATCTCCTCGGCCAGCTCCCGGGTTGGACGTCCCCATAAGGGAAAGATCGGGTCCAATCCCGTGCCTTTCATCCGTCTTTCCCGATAGGCGCGCACATCCTCCAGGAACAGATCGCCAAAGGCAATGCCTTCGATGCCCCGGGCTACCGCCAGAGCGCACGCTTGAGCCATCAGCCTCTCGTATTGTTCATTGGGGCAGGGCCAGGGCAGAGGAACGGTCCAGAGCGCGATGCCAGCCGCCGCCGCTTGTCTCTCCACCAGCTGGCGGCGGACCCCATGCATGGCGACGCGCTGAAACGCTTGGTTCAAGGTGGTCAGCAATCCGACCACCTCATAGGCCGGATCTTTGCGAAGAACGTGGAGAGCCCACGCACTGTCTTTGCCGCTGCTCCAGGAAAGGAGGATGCGCGTCATGGCTGCTGGACCGGCTCGGCACCTGCCACCTCGGAGCGTGCCGACTGGGCTCCCTTGTGGTGGCGGAACAGTTCAGCCATGACCTGAATTCCCTCCCCGATCCTGGGTCCTGGGCGCGAGAAGTAGCTGCTGGCATCCATGGCCACCACGTGGCCCTCGCGTACGGCTCGCAGAGCGTGCCATTCCGGGGGAAAAGGCACTTTCCTCAGCTCCTCCTCCACTTCTGCAGCGTGGTAGCCGCAGGGCATGGCCAGAATCATGTCCGGGTCGCTCTCCAGCACCGTCTGCCAGCTGACCTCGTAGCCTGGCTCTCCAGGCTTCCCCAGCACGTCGACGCCCCCCGCCAGGGCCACCATTTCCGGTACCCAATGGCCGGCGACGAAGGGAGGATCAAGCCATTCCAGGCAGAGAACTCGCGGCGGTTCGCCAGCCGGCTGACTCGCCACGGACGAGACCTGTGCCGTGAGGCGCGCCACGAGGTCACGCGCCTCCACCGCTTTCCCGGTGGCGTCGCCCACTTCCAGGATGTTGTCCCACACATCGGCAACGGTTCGAGGGCTGAGGGCCAACACTTTCGGTTCGGAAGGGAGGCGCGCCAGCACAGCGCCGAAGTCGTTTGGGGAAGCCGCGCAAACCCGGCACAAGTCTTGAGTGATGATGAGATCGGGTCGAATCCGCTGCAGTTTCTCTTCGTCTAAGCCATAGAGGCTCTGGCCGGCTGGCAAGGACTCCTTGACGCGATGGTCGATCTCTTGCTGCGAGAGACCAGGTGGGAGCCGGCTGTAGACCACCACGGGCTTGTTACGCGCCTCGGCCGGATAGTCGCACTCGTAGGTGACGCCCAGGACCGAATCACCCAGGCCCAGGGCAAACAATATTTCCGTGCCTGACGGCAGGAAGGAGCAGATCCTCATCCCCTGGGTTCCGCCTTTGAAGGAAGGCCGATGACCTGCCTTCCTCAGCTGATTCCAGCTTGCGCGCGCAGCTGCTGGGTGCGCTTGGCCTGGTAAAGCTCGTGGAGTCCGAACAGCACGCCCCCGAACACAAAGGTGGAGGCGAGGGAATACCCGTAAAAGGGGATGCCGGCTACATAACACTCCATCAGGCCTGCCCAACTTGCCGGATACGCACGCCAGCCTAGCCACACGCCAAAATTACTGATCAAGTAAAAGGCTGTCGGCGCGGCAGCACACGCCAACGCTAATCTGCTTAGCGTGACCTTGGAACGCAGCAGCCACCCTATCATGGCAACGGCGGCAAAGGCTGCCATCTGGATGCCCTCTCCCCAGCCGATCCGCATGTGGTAAACCAGCTCGGTGAGGACGAAGTCGCTGGCCCCCAAAAGGACGAGCGGAAACCAGATGGAATCACGTTTCCTCAGATAGGCTCCGCCAAACAGCAAAGCGCCGTACACCGGCGAAAAGTTGGGGACGTGGGGAATAAAGCGGGCCAGAACGGCCAGCGCCACAATCAGGTAGATGTACATGAGTTCCTCCTGTTTCCTCTCTGAAGGCAGGTGGTGGAAGCGACGCCTTGGCGGGGTACGTACGAGAGACGGAGCAAACCGCAGAACTGCGATCGACCTGAAAGACGATCGGTTAGCCGGGTTCTCACTGCTTACCTTCCCGCGAAGGCTCACCATCCAGCTTCTGGCAGGTCTCCTGACTCTCGCCTCCACGGATTGGCCGCCTTCCCAACCTTTCCGGGTCAGTGGCTGCCTGGCCAATCCTCCGCGATCACAGTGGCGGGGCCGTGCCGGATTCTCACCGGCTTCCCTTTTCAGCTCTCAACCTAGCACCAGAAGCAGCCTACCATCTCATTTACGCCGGCCAGTGAGAAAAGTCAAGCCGTGCTTCGCGCTAGATCCGCCATTGCCCTCCCAGAGTTGCTCTCCCAGACTACAATGGGCGATTGGCCATGTGGCGTTGGTGTGAGAATCGCGCGGAATCGAGGGCCCGTGCAACGCTGGCAAGGCTTCGTCTGCCGGCTCGGGTGCTGGCCATCGGGCTGGCCGTGGTGTTGACGGCCGCCGCGGCGTTCCCCGAGGCAGGCCCCGCCACCGCCCGCGTGGTCACCGACCGGATCAGCTACAACGCGGGATCGCTGGTTCGCGTGAAGCTGGTGGGAAAGCTGCCCGCCTCCGGCAAGCTGGCAACCTATCGGGCGCTGATCCGTTATGCTGGTTCCGAAGGAGCCGTTGCCCGAGTGGCGATTCCCGCCCCCTTTGCTCCGCTGCAAGGTGACGGGCCTTACGTTCCCCTGTGGAAGATACCAGCCACGGCCGCTACCGGCCGCTATGAGATCGAAATCCGGCGAGAAGATTCACCCCTTTCGAATGCACCGGCTGGAGGCTCCGCGCCCCTGACCGCCTCCTTCGTAGTGCACCGCAAACTGGTGCGCGTGGAAGATATCCGGTTGGACAAAACCTTCTATGTGCCCGGCGATTTCGTCGGCTGCCGCGTGCTGGTGAGGAACATCAGCGGCCGTTCGCTGCGTGGACTCCGCGTCGAGTTTTCGGATCGCTACTGGCCCTGGATCGCGGGCCCGGCGCAAAAGGCGCAGGTCAGCATGGTCGTGCTCGCCGACAAGCTGGACCTGCCCGCGGGCGCCAGCCGCGAGCTGCGCAACGATTACGCTGCCCGCGCGGCTGCGGTCCAGGAACCGTCCACCCATCAGTATGCGGTCAGCGTTTGGGACGCCGCCCACCAGAACGTTCTCGACATCGCTTTCAGTCCCCTTACGTTCGTGCGCCCGGCGGGATCCGACGCGCCCCGGCCTTACCCTTCCTATTACGTGTATCCGAATCTCGGTGCATTCAAAATCGCGGCTTACCGCCACTTCTATCCGCCCACTGCCTCTCCGGCAATCCAGTTTGACACCAGCCGGACCATGTTCACGCCGGGCGCCGACGCCGAGCTGCATTTCTCCGTGGCGAATCCCACAGCGGCCGCCTGGCGGGGAGTGGCAGTTCGGGCCCGGCTGCTCCGGCCGGATGGTTCGGAAGCGGCCCGCGGGTCCGTCTTCGAATCGCTGAATCTCCCTCCGGGCCACCCCCCTGCGCTGCATCACGCCCGATTCAAACTTCCGCCGCAACCGGCTGGGATCTACCGCGCCGAGGTGGACCTAGTTGGGCCGGACGGCACCCTCCTGGCATCGAATGCCTTGGAGCTCGGCGTAAACCCGCTGCCCCAGTCCCTCATGATCTTTTGCGCCCACGAAGACGATGAAGGCGGGTACACTGGTCTGGCGCGCGCCGCGGTGGAAAACCACGTCCCCCTCCATTACGTCTATTTCACAAGTGGCGACGCTGGCTCCTGTGACATATATTTCGGACGCTCCTGTGGCCCGGCGGAGGCCCTGGATTTCGGCGGCTTGCGCATGGATGAAACGCGGGCCGCGCTCGGGCACTTGGGCGTGCCCCCGGATGCGATCTTCTTTTTGGGGCTGCCGGACGGCGGCAGTGGCCAGATTTGGTACCATCACCGCGGCTCTTCTGCTCCCTTCCTGGACGTCCTCCTGGCCACGGACCATGCGCCGTTCGCCGGTCTGGTGCATCCCAACTTGCCTTATGCGCGCGACGCGGTGGTGGACGCCGTCAAAGAGCTCGTCCGCCGCTTCCACCCAGAGATGATCTGCACGGCGCACCCGCAAAACGTCAGCCACATCGACCACATTGTGAACAACTATTTCGTGGTCCGGGCCTTGCAAGAGCTGGTGCGCGAAGGCACGCTGTCACCCGCTCTCACCCTCCTGGTGGATAAGGTCAGGGATCCCCAACAGCAGCCCCTCACCCCTTACCGTTACCAGGAACAGAAGTTTTTCGTCTCGGGCGAAGTAGCGGCGCTGGCACAGGAAGCAGGATGGTTTTATCAGTCGCAGGGCGGCAATCGCGCCCAAGGTGACCTGCAGCCCTTTGGCAAGCTGGAACGCCAGGAGACCTTCCGGCAGATCCTCGACTGGAACGAACATCAGGGCTGGAATGAAAACAATGATCCGTACCGCCACCCGTGATTGAGCGTCCTATGGCCCAGGAAACACCCATCTCGCGCACCCCCGCGCCAGACAAGGCTGGGGTCGAATATCCCACCGAGCCGTTTGCCTGCCCCAACTGCGGGCAGATGCTCGGACCCTCCTGCCGCGTCTGCGTGGCCTGCCACGTACCCATTGACTTCAGCCGCGTTCGCCCCTCCGAATCCCCCGCGAAGCCCTCCTTCCAACCGGCCTTCGAACTGCCCGTCCGTTTCTCCTGGTCCCTGTTCTTCTATGTCCTGATTGTTTATTTGGTGGTGGCCGAGATCGCTTACCACTACCTCGGGCCGACGAAAGTTCAGGAGTTCGTGGCGGGGGCGCAGGTTTCGCAGGTGGTGATGTCGCTGTGGGTGCTAGCCGACGCGCGCCGGAGAGGAGTGCCCAAGCCGCTACGCTGGGCGCTGGCTTCTCTGCTCTTTTGGCTGATCTTTTTCCCTTGGTACCTCGAGCGGCGTAGGCGTCCCCGCGCTCCCTGCCCCTTCGTCGAGAGCCAGCCGGGTCCAGTGACCCGTTTCATTCTTTTGTTGCTCCTGGTCATGGTACTGGCTGCTTTGGCGATGTTCCTAATCAATGCCACGCTGCCCAAATAGCCCTTGCCTGGCGGCGTTGCCCTCCAAGGGCGGAGAGGACCTCTACCGCGACACCCGGCGTTCCCAGGCGCGGGTGGCAACGATCTCCTCCGCCTGGCTGAGCGCGAAATCGATTTCCTCCTCGTGGTTGTAGAAATGGGGCGATAGCCGGATGCCTGCCCCGGGACGGTAATCCACCAGGATGTTCCGAGCCACCAGTTCCTGCGCCACCTCGCGCGCGTGGGGAAGGTCGATGGAGACCGTTCCGCCGCGCTCCGCGGGCTGCCGCGGAGTATTCACCGTCCAGCCCCGAGCCAGGGCACCCTCGATCAGGCGCTCTGTCAGGTGGAGCGAGCGCTGGCGAATCCGCTCGACCCCCGCCTGGCGGATCACCTCGAGCCCTGGCTGGCAGGCGTAGAGTGCAGGAAGGTTCGGCGTGCCATTCAGGAAGCGGAAGCCGTCTTCACGGCGATCGATGGGCCCAGCCTCGAAAGCAAACGGACGCTTATGGGCTAGCCAGCCGGTAATCGCGGGCGCGAGCCGGTTGCGGAGATCATGCCGCACGTAAAGGTACGCCACGCCTGCCCCGCCGCATAGCCACTTCAGCACGCCGCCCACCGCGAAGTCCACTGCCAGCGCCCGCAGGTCCAGCGGTACCGTACCCGCCGCTTGAAACACATCCAAAACCACGAGCGCACCCACGCGGTGGGCCCGTTCGATGATGGCCCGGGCGTCCATGAGGTAAGCGCTGCGGAAGAGGACGAGGGAGAGGGGCACCAGAAGGGTTTCTTCATCGATGGCCTTGAGTAGCCTGTCCAGGGGGACGCCGATCCCGTCCTCGCTCTTCACGATCTCTACGCGGGCGCCGCGCCGCCGTTGTTCGAGGTAGAAATAGAGGATCGAGGGAAACTCCATATCTACCATCACCACCTTGTTGCGCGGCGGAGCGAAGTCAAAACAGGAGGCGATAACCGCCTGCGTGAGCGTGACATTCTGGTGAAGGGAGATATCGCCAGGACCGGCTCCCACAAGACCGCCAAGGCGATCGGCCACCACCGACGCCAGCTCCCACCATCCCTCTTCCCAGGCGCGGACGCCGCGTTCCTCCCAGGTGCGGGCGTACTCCGCGAGGCTTTGATGGACCCCGCGGGGCATGGCACCGAGCGAGTTGGAGATGAGATAAGTGGTGCGGTTCAAGATGGGAAATTCGCGGCGCCACTGCAGCAGGTCCTCGTCCATAGTGCGGGTAGACATGGCGAACATTATCCCAGGATTTTCGGCTGGGAGTGCGTGGCGGAGATGCAAGTGCCTCGATGCTGGTAGGTGTCGTCCGGCTGCCGGGGGTAGCGCCGCAAGCCGAGGGGAGAAGGGGAAGTACCGGGGCGGCTTGCGTATGATCTCTAATGATGATATAAAGCTAGTAACCACCGGACGGGGTTAGGGGGGCGTGGCCTTGGGGAGGAGAGAGTGGGTGAGAATTCTCATTGCCGAGGATGACCCGGTCTCACGGCGCATTTTGGACTCCTTTCTCAAGAAGTGGGGCT
>CADDZE010000006.1 GCA_902812465.1 Acidobacteriota bacterium
CTCACAGGAGGAGTACCCGTGAAAGGGGCTGACTCATTATTGAAGGAGCTGGTGGACCGTCTGGCGACGGCTTTGGGCTCCGACCTTAAGTCTGCCGTGCTGTATGGCTCCGCGGTCACGGGCGAATTCCATCCCCGCCACTCGGACCTTAATGTGCTCTGTGTCCTAGAGAGACTGGGCGCGGATGAACTGGAGCGAATCCGCCCGGCAGCGAGGTGGTGGGAAACGAAAGGGCATCCAGCTCCCCTGGTGTTCACGCTCGAGGAATTGCGGCGTGCGGCCGACCTCTTCGCTATCGAGCTCCTGGACATGAAGGCACGCCATCGTGTGCTGTTCGGCGAAGACTTCCTCGCAAACCTCGAGGTGCCCATGAGCCTGCACCGCATCCAGGTGGAACGCGAGCTGCGCACCAACCTGGTCCGCCTGCGGCAGCGGTATCTCGGCCTTCGCGGCGACAGCCGCGCGGCTCTTCTATTGATGCTGCGATCGCTCTCGAGCTTTCTTACGTTGTTCCGGCACGCCTTGCTGGCCTTGGGGCATCCAGTACCGGAGTCCGGCGCGACAGTGGTAGATCGGTTGGGAGCACTGCTCGGCTTCGACCCGAGCGCCTGCCACACTTTGCTGGAGGTGCGAGCCGGCAAGCGGCCGGAGAAGGGTGTGGACGTCTCCCATACTTTTCGATTTTATTTGCAAGCCATCGAACACGTGACCCGGGAGGTTGACCGCCGCCTGGAGGCGAATTGATGCTTGATCGCGAGGGCGGTGGGACCATCCTGGATGAATGGAGAAAAGCCGATGAAAAAGCTTCTGCTGGAGCTAGGAGTCGTTGTGGTTCTCGGCTTGATCATCGCGAGCAGCTACTTCAGCCGGCGCAATGAAATGGTGAGGAAGAACGAGGCGATCAACGCGGCGTGGTCGCAGGTGGACGTGGCTTTGCAGCGCCGCGCCGACCTGATCCCGAACCTGGTCGAAACGGTGAAGGGGTACGCCGCCCAGGAACAGACGGTGTTCGGCGAAATTGCCAACGCCCGCGCCGCCCTCTTGAACGCCCGCACGCCGGACGAGAAGATGAAGGCCAACGGGCAGCTGGATGCGGCTATCGGACGCCTGCTGGCGCTTTCGGAAAATTATCCGCAGTTGCGTTCCAATGAAAATTTCCTCCGCCTGCAGGATGAACTGGCGGGCACTGAAAATCGCATTTCCGTTGAGCGGCGCCGCTACAACGAAGCCATCCAAGATTACAACACGTACATCGGGCTCTTTCCCAATAATCTGTTTGCAGCGTGGGCTGGTTTTCAGCGCAATAATCATTATTTCGAGGCGACCGAGACAGCCCGCCAGGCGCCGAAGGTGCAGTTTCCGGGACCGGCCGCGAAATGAGCACGACGGGTCTGCCCTCCCACAATTCGATGTGCGGTGCCATAGTCTCAATGTATGAGACAGAGGGTGGTCAACCACGAACGAACAGGCGGCCAGGACCGACCACCCGCAACCTGGAAAGCTTAGCCCTCGCTGCCCGCAGCTGGGGAGCGGCCCGGTTAGCCACTAGCTAGCCACCACCGGTTTTGCTAGCATGCCCCCTTGCCCGCTTCCCAGCACCGCAGGCAGCCCATTTTCCAGCTTTGGGAGGAGTAGGCGTGAAGATTTACGACGGCCAGAACATCCGCAATGTTGCGCTGCTCGGCCACGGCCACACTGGCAAGACCCAGCTCGTCTCTGCCCTGCTTTATACGGCCGGCGCGGTGAACCGCCTGGGCAAAGTGGATGACGGCACATCCATCACTGACTACGACGAAGAGGAAATCCAGCGCAAGTTTTCGATCAGCGCGGCACTGGCTCACGCCGAATGGGGTAAGACGAAGATCAATTTCATCGACACACCCGGTTTCAATATCTTTCTGCACGAGACGGAAGCGGTCCTGCCAGCCGCGGACAGTGCCCTGCTGCTGGTGCACGCGGTAGCCGGCCTGGAGGTACAAACGGAGAAGACCTGGAGCTTTTGCGAACGCTATCGGCTGGCGCGTGCCTTCGTGCTCAACCAGATGGACCGCGAGCGCGCCAGCTTCGATCGCACGCTGGCAGCGCTGCGCGAGGCTTTTGGCCGGCAGGTAATGCCCGTGCAGTTGCCGATCGGCGAGGAGCGCGGTTTTCGCGGATGCGTCGACCTGATCCGGATGCGAGCTCTGGTCTACGACTCCAACGCCTCCGGCCGCGCACAGGAAAGCCCCATCCCCGACGAGCTGCAGGAAGCGGCGAGCAGAGCGCACGAAGCATTGGTGGAGATGGTGGCCGAGGGCAATGACAAGCTGATGGAAGAATTCTTCGACCAGGGAACCATTCCACTCGAACATCTCGAGCAGGGGCTGC
Source organism: Acidobacteriota bacterium (assembly GCA_902812465.1). Taxonomy (GTDB): domain Bacteria; phylum Acidobacteriota; class Terriglobia; order UBA7540; family UBA7540; genus CADDZE01. Next base: position 2,368 of record CADDZE010000006.1, read on the forward strand.
GGCAGGCCGTGACCGAGCGGCGGATCTACCCCGTGCTGGCGTGTGCCGCCCTACCCAACATTGGCAGCCAAGGTCTGCTCGAGTTCATCACTGGTTATCTGCCGTCGCCCGTTGACCGCGGCGAGGTGGAGGGGACGGACCAAGGAGGCGCCCCGGTGAAGCGCAAAGTGGCCGATGACCAGCCTGTCTCGGCCTTTGTTTTCAAGACCGTCGCCGACCCCTTTGCAGGGCGCGTCAGCTACTTTCGCGTGATGTCCGGCGTGGTGAAGAACGAAGCCACCCTGACGAATTTCAATCGTGGCGCCACAGAGCGCCTGTCCCACATCGCCGTGCTGCAGGGCAAAACGCAAATTCCAGTGGCGGAACTGCGCGCCGGTGACCTCGGCGCGGTCGCGAAGCTGAAAGATACCCTCACCGGCGATACCCTGGGCGACAAGTCTTCTCCGATCATCTATCCTAAGGTGAAGTTGCCCGAACCCTCGATCTCCTTCGCCGTGGAACCCAAGTCGCGCGGCGACGAGGACAAGCTTTCCACCGCCATTCACCGCATGCTGGAGGAGGACTTGCTCCTGCGTTTCGGGCGCGACCCCCAGACCAAGCAGTTCCTCATCTCCGGCTCGGGACAGCAGCATGTGGAAGTGGCCGTTTCGAAGCTGAAGCGGCGGTTCAACGTGGAGGTCACCCTCAAAGCGCCGCAGGTGCCCTATCGCGAGACCATTCGGGCCAAGGCCGAAGCCCAAGGCAAGCACAAGAAGCAGACCGGCGGCCACGGCCAGTACGGCGACTGCAAGATCAGGATGGAGCCGCTGCCGCGCGGCGCAGGCTTCGAATTCGTCAACCACATTTTCGGTGGCGCCATTCCCAAGAACTTCATTCCGGCAGTGGAGAAAGGGATCATCGAGGCGGCCGCGAAGGGCTTCCTCGCGGGGTATCCGGTCGTCGACTTCCGCGTTATTTTGTACGACGGGTCTTATCACGAAGTCGATTCTTCGGAACTTGCCTTTAAGCTGGCAGGATCAAAGGCCTTTAAGGCCTGCATGGAGAAGGCGAAGCCTTGCCTGCTGGAGCCCATCATGAACGTCGAGGTGATTGTTCCCGAAGGAAGCGCCGGCGAGATCATGGGCAACCTTACAGGGCGCCGCGGGCGCGTTCAAGGTATGGACCCCAAGGGGGGATCCACCGTGATCAAGGCGCAGGTGCCCCTGGCCGAGATGCTCACCTATGCCTCCGACCTTACGTCCATGACGCAGGGGCGCGGGACCTACTCGATGGAATTTTCGCATTATGATATCGTGCCCCAGCCGATCGCCGATAAGATCATCGCTGCGGCCAAGGCGGCCGGTCGCGGCGAGGAGGAAGAAGAGGAGTAATTTTCCCGCCGCCGTGTAGGACCGCTCTCGGTCTCCTCTACGCCGCTCCGAAACCGGACCGGCCACGTAGAACTACAGCCCCTCGGCAGCGCTGGGTAGATTATGTTTGTTCCCCAAGTTTACGCCGCGGCCCTCTTAATGATGATCCTCAGCATGCTGTGCTGGGGAAGCTGGGCCAATACGCAGAAGGCAGCCCAGGGTTCGCGCTTCGAGCTGTTCTATTGGGACTACGTGTGGGGCATTATGCTCTGCGCTATCATCGTCGGACTTACGCTGGGCCGCACCGACGCTTCGAGTCCGGAGAGTTTCTTCAGGAACCTGAGTGCGGCCAGCGCGCGCAATATTGGCTACGCTCTAGCGGGCGGCGCAATCTTCAACCTGGGCAACCTGCTGTTGGTGGCCGCCATCGCCGTGGCTGGACTAGCCGTGGCCTTTCCTATCGGTATCGGGCTAGCCCTGGTCATAGGCTCAACGCTCAACTACCTCATCACACCGAAGGGAAATCCTTTCCTGCTATTCGGAGGCATTGCCCTGGTGTGCCTGGCCATCGTGCTCGATGCCTTGGCCTACCGCAAGCTCTCAGGCGATGTTCAGGTAAGCACCAAGGGCATCGTCCTGAGTCTGCTGTGTGGAGTAGGCATCGGCTTGTTCTATCCCTTGGTGGCGCGCACGCTCAAACCCGAAGAGCCTGGCCATCTGGGACCCTACACGGTGGCGTTCGTCTTCGCGCTTGGAATTCTCGCCTCGAATGTACCCCTCAACCTGGCTTTGATGCGCCGTCCCATTAGCGGGAGCCCACTAAGCCTTCGCGATTACTTCGTCGGCCGTGGCTTCCACCTCTGGGGGATGCTGGGCGGGCTGATCTGGGGCGTCGGGACCATTTCGAACTTCGTGGCTTCCTACGCCAGAATGGTAGGCCCTGCCATCTCGTACGCCCTGGGCCAGGGCGCAACCATGATATCCGCCATCTGGGGCGTTTTCGTGTGGGAAGAGTTTCGGGGCGCCGAACCCGCCGCCCGGCGCTACCTTGCCTTGATGTTCGCGTTCTTCATTCTGGGCCTGACGTGCGTCGCACTGGCACCCGTCATTGGCAATTGAAGAAGCCAGCTCCGCAGCACTCCGGATGGGAAGCCGAAGTGAAAAGCCCGGCACGCGCGGTCCGCATGGATCTGCAGACCTCGCTTCATTCTGGGGTAGAGCGGTCAGCCTCGTAAGCTCCCAGCACGCGCAGGAAATTTGTGACTTCGCGCAGATGGGCCAAGGCGTGACGGGAGCGCGGATCGTCGAGATTTCCGGCAAAGTCGACGTAGAAAAGGTACTCCCAGGGCCGCCCGCGCAGGGGACGCGACTCAATCTTGGTGAGGTCCAGGTCGCGCAGAGCGAAAACGCTGAGGCATTTGAACAAAGCACCCGGAACGTTCCGCGTGGAGAACACAATGGAGACTTTGTTGGCCTTTTTCGAAGGTGCCGGCTTCCGCGAAAGGAGTAGGAAACGCGTGTAGTTGGCACGATGGTCCTCGAGGTGAGCCCGCAGGATGCGCCCCCCGTACACTTCGGCGGCCGTCCGGCTGGCAATAGCCGCCGCGCCAGGAATCCGGCGCTCCGCCAGCATCTTGACGCTGCCCGCCGTATCATAGTGCGGAATCTTCTCCACTTGGCGGTGGCGGCTGAAGAACCGACTGCACTGCGCCAGGGCAACCGGATGCGAGTACACCTGACGGAGAGACCGCAGCGTGGTTCCAGGGAAGGCGATGAGGTTATGCACGATGCGCAGATTGACTTCGCCGATGATGTGCAAACGGTTGGCCAACAGCAGGTCATAGTTCTCGTGAACCGAGCCCGCCAAGGTATTCTCAATCGGCACCAGGCAGGCATCGGCCTCGTGCTGCGCAACACTCCGGAAGGTCGCTGCGAATGTTTCGCAGGGACGCAGTCGAATTCTCCTCCCCAGCAGCTTGTACGCTGCCTCCTCACTAAATGAGCCACGCTCGCCCTGAAACGCGATCGTTTTCATACATCTGGCGGCTTGCTCCGGGTAGGGTGGCGCTGGCGAGCCCAGATTCGCCGCCGCGGATCGCCCTCAGCCAGCCCTTTTCAAACCCTACCAGGCGCCTCCCGCACCACCTGGCCTGTCAGGCTCTGCATGGGGCATCGGCGCCGACCGAGTGGGCGGTGCCGAGCAACCCGCGAAAGAAGAAGTCGGTGTAATAACCCACTAGCTCTCGCTCGCCGATAGCGCCCTCGGGGTGATACCACTGGTAGAGCCAGTTGACCATCCCCAGCAGTGCAAAAGCGGCGAGCTTGGCCGGGATGAGAGGTTTCATGCCGGACTGCGCCTGCACCTGCTGAATCAGGTTTTCAAGAAAGTCGATGTAGCGCCGTTTCCGTTCGTTGATCTTGCGCCGCAGCGGCCCCTTCAAAGACCGGTTTTCATGGAGGATGACCGTGATCTCGAGGTCGCGTGCCCGCACTACTAGGTCGATGTGGCCGGCCAGGGTCTGGCGGAGCTTTTCTTGCGGATCGCTCACCTGCTTCACCCGGGCCAACACCGTCTCGTCCAGGATGTCCATGCCGTAATTCATGATCTCGAAGAGCAGCCGGTCCTTGCTGCGAACGTGATGATACAAACCCGCCTTCGTTAGCCCAACGGCCGCGGCAATGTCCTGCATCGATGCGCCGTCGTAGCCTTTTTCATAGAAGATACGCGCGGCTACGCGGCAGATCTCCCGCAGCTTCTGCTTGGAATCCCCCATGCCCGCCAACCGAAGGCGAGTTTATCACAGAAGGCTGCCCGGAACCGCCCGCTTCCGTCTGGGAATTAGACCTATGTTGCAGAAAAGCCTGCCCGTAGCCGGCAGAAGTTCTGAGGATGGTGCGGAAGGGGGGACTCGAACCCCCACGGTCTTGCGACCGTCAGCCCCTCAAGCTGGTGCGTCTGCCAATTCCGCCACTTCCGCGTCTCCACCAACTGAGGCCGCGATTTGTAACGCGGCCCCCAGCACCTCATCTTTTCGGAGCCGGAGGCGCCGGGGCTGGAACCTTTTGCGCGGGATGCCCCGATGAGTTCTCTAGGATCGAGCCGGAAGACCTTTTAGTGGCCCATACCGACAGCGAAATCGAGGTGGCCATAAACAAGGCGGCCAGGCCCCAGGTGATCTTCGCCAGCGTCGATACGGCACCGCGCGGCCCAAACGCCGCCTGGCTGGTACCTCCGAAGGCGGCGGCGATGTCCACGTTCTCGCCGCCTTGGATCAACACCGCGATGATCAACAAGATGGCGATAAGTACATGGAAGAAAGTAATGACGGTGATCAACTTGCGCCTTCCTTAGCTCTTCTGCTCGGGCAGCAGTCTGGCTGTTTAAAGTCGGTAGTTCACAATCGCGGTGAACGAGTCGACCGCCAGGCTCGCGCCGCCCACCAGTGCCCCGTCAATCTGTTCCTCAGCCATCAGCCCGCCGATATTCTCCGGCTTCACGCTTCCCCCATACAGAATCCTGACCTGCTTCCCAGCCGCCTCTCCGAAGCGCAAGCTTACCAGGCGGCGAAGCTCACCGTGACTCTCGGCCGCCAGTTGGGGGGTCGCAGTACGTCCAGTTCCAATGGCCCAAACCGGCTCGTACGCCATCATGATACGGGAAAACTCCTGAGCGGTCAAACCGGCCAACCCGCCCTCAAACTGGCGCGCCAGCACCTCAAGCGTCTTTCCTGCCTCGCGCTCCGCCAGCGTTTCCCCCACGCAGACGATGGGCGTCAGGCCCTCCGCTACCGCGGCCTTCACCTTGCGGTTCACCATCGCATCGGTCTCCCCGTGCCCATGACGGCGCTCCGAGTGGCCGATGATGACGTAGGTGCAGCCGGCCTCGCGGATCATGGACGCGGAAACATCGCCCGTGTACGGGCCCTCGCGCTCCCAGTGCAGATCCTGAGCGGCCAGGCCAATGTTGCTGCCGCGCAAGGCGTCGCATACCGCGCGCAATGCAGTGAAAGGTGGCGCCACGACGATTTCGCAGTGCTCTACCCTGGCCACCAGTGGCCGGAGGCGTTTGACGAATTCCACCGCCTCGGCGATGGTTTTGTACATCTTCCAGTTACCAGCGATGACAGGCTTCCTCATAGAGGGTGAAACAGACGGATTGCCAACACTTCACGGCGGTTCAGCCCCATGGCTGGAATTTCGGCTTATTGCCATTCGCTGCCTGCCGCCTCCCCTCGTGGAGCGCCTCCACACCGGGCAAAGTCATGCCCGACAAAAACTCGAGGGAGGCGCCGCCGCCAGTCGAAATGTGCGTGATCTTGTCCGCGACGCCCGCTTGGTTGACCGCGGCCACCGAGTCGCCGCCGCCGACAATCGAGACGGCGCCCGATTGAGCGACGGCGCGCGCCACGGCCAGCGTCCCATCGGCGAATTGCGGAATCTCGAAGACGCCCATGGGCCCGTTCCAAACAATGGTCTTGGCCCGGGCGATGTCCCGGCAATAGAGGTCGCGCGTGGCCGGGCCGATGTCGAGCCCCATACGGTCAGGGGCGATGCGGCTGGTAACCTCGGCCTGCACCGAAGCGTCCTGTCGGTCCGCCACCACGTGATCCACCGGCAGGCGCAGCACCTTGTTCTGTGCCTCGGCCGCACTCATCAAGTTGCGCGCAAGCTCCAGCTTGTCCTCCTCGACCCGCGACTTACCCACCTCGGTTCCGCTCGCCTTCAAGAACGTGTAGGCCATAGCGCCGCCGATCAGTAACGTGTCCGCCAGCTTAAGGAAGTTACGCAACAGGGTGATCTTGTCTGACACCTTGGCGCCGCCGACAATCGCAACGTAAGGCCGCGCCGGGTCGTGAAGGGCTTTGCCCAGGTATTCCAGCTCGCGCTCCATCAGCAGGCCCGCCACGCAGGGCGCCAGGAAATGTGTGATACCTACGGTCGAGGCGTGGGCGCGGTGGGCAGCCCCAAAAGCATCGTTCACGTAGACCTCCGCCAGCGCTGCCAGCCCCCTGGCAAAGCCGGGATCGTTTTGCTCTTCCTCTGGATGGAAGCGCAGATTCTCCAGCAGGAGGACTTCCCCGTCGCGCAGCATTTGCGCTTGCTTTTCCACCTCCGGACCCACGCAGTCTGGCGCGAATGCCACCGGCTTGCCCAGCAGAGCCGAAAGCCTTGCGGCCACCGGCCTCAGGCTCAGGCGAGGATTCACCTTGCCCTTCGGACGGCCGAGGTGGGAGGCCAGGATCACCCGCCCGCCTTGCTCGAGCACGTATTGGATGGTCGGCAACGACGCGCGAATGCGCGTGTCATCTGTAATTTCACCTGCCTCGTCCAGCGGCACGTTCAAGTCCGCGCGGACGAAGACCCGCTTTCCCCGGAGGCTGACATCACGAATAGTAAGCTTGTTCACACCCTCTCCTTGGATTGCATACACGAGAGAACGCGACTCGCCCGGGTCGTCCAACAACAGTCAGCGGGGCGTTTTCCGGGGAGTGCCTAATCCTAACGGCTTTGGCGGACCCGGCAAGGGTGCCCGGCACCTCCCCAGGGCCGGGTAGTGATCGGCTGGCGGGAGGCCACGCCGTGAGCGTCCGGGAAGCCAAGTGCCGCGAACCTCAAAGGAAGCACGTCATTCGGTGAGCGACTGAAGTTCCTTGCCGGGCTTGAAGCGCACCGCCTTCCCTGGAGGGATGCTCACCTCCTGGCCTGTCCGCGGGTTCCGCCCTATACCCGTCTTGCGGGGCCGTACGTTAAACACCCCGAACCCACGCAATTCGATGCGGTCCCCGGCCGCCAAAGCCCGCTTCATGGCGGCGAAGATGCTCTCGACGGCGATTTCACCCTTGGTCTTGGTAATGCCCGTGCGCTTAACAACTTCGTTAACGAGATCCAGCTTGATCAATTTAATCTCCTCAAAAACAAAGGCTTAAATCCTAGAGAATCACCTTTTCAGTTGTCAAGGCCCTTCGTCTGTAATATGATGCCGCGCCTTGAGTTCGGGCTTGAGCCTGCCACCGGCCACTTCAGGGAGCTTTATACCATGTCCATCAAGAACGACCGCTGGATCCGGGAGATGGTGCGCCACCACGACATGATCCGCCCCTTCGCCGAAAGCCAGGTGCGCGAGGGCGTCATCTCCTATGGCGTCTCCTCCTACGGATATGATTTACGAGTAGCCAACGAGTTTAAAATTTTCACCAACGTTAACAGCACCATCGTGGACCCGAAGCACTTCGATGATCGCTCCTTCGTTGAGTTCCGCGGACCCGTCTGCATCATACCGCCCAATTCCTTCGCTCTGGCCCGCTCGGTGGAGTATTTTAAGATTCCCCGCACCGTGTTGACCATCTGTGTGGGCAAGTCAACTTACGCGCGTTGCGGCATCATTGTGAACGTCACGCCCCTCGAGCCAGAATGGGAGGGGTACGTGACGCTCGAGATTTCCAACACGACGCCTCTGCCGGCGCGCGTCTACTCGAACGAAGGGCTGTGCCAAATCGTCTTCTTCGAGTCGGACGAAGTTTGCCAGGTCTCCTATCGCGATAAGAAGGGTAAGTATCAAGCGCAGCAGGGCATCGTGCTGCCTAAAATCTAAGGTGCCTGCCAGCGGGTGCAACGCCCTGGGGCTTAGATGCAGGTGAAATGACGCCAGCCCATCCGGATGCGGCAGAGCTGATGAAGGCTACGGTCCTCGAAAGCGAACGGCTCGTGCTGCGCGCCTTGTGCCAGGGAGCGCTCGAAGGCCCGGTGCGTAGTTTGGCGCGCCGCTATCTGGCAAGCTATCAGTGGCTGGAGCCGGTGCACCAGGTGATCTTCGAGATTGTCATGAGTCTGCCCACGGATTCTCCGCAACTGATCCGCGAGCAGCTTCCGGCGCGGCTCACGCGGCGCGGCTTCCCCGATGCCGACGTTGACCCAATGCTTCGCGGTCCCCTGCTTTCACGCTCTGAGGCGGAGCAGCTCATGCGCCGCCTGCGGGAGCCATGACGGCGCCCGGCGCCGTCAATCATCGGTGGCGGGGCCGCTGACTGGGGCCTCCACGTAACGCAGCACGGTATGGTTCCGCACGGAGCTGAACCATTCCTCGCGCAGCGCCTTGCCTTCCGGCGACATCAGCCACTGCCGAAAGCGGTCGGCGTGCTCCTGGTCAGGCCAGAAGGCTTCGTTCAGGTATTTGGGCCGCTGCTCGGGAACGCCGTGTTCGTAATCGCCCCGGATGCCGTCCAGAAAAACCCAGGTCTTGCGCTCGAGGCAGCCAAACCGGCGGGTCACCTCATCGAGGCGGGCGTCCAGCCACTCGATGAACGAGCGCTCCACCACGCCGGGCTTGACGTCAAAGGAGTGAATAATGCGGAGCATAGTTCACCACCCTGAACCCGGTTGAAACGGCAGCATCCTAGCGCCCGCCGCCTGCGATTGCAAGCCGCACCCGCCTACCGCCTAGTTCGCCTCTTGGAGCTAGAACCAATAGCGCGCTCAGTCAGCCTACAGTTATTTTTTCATCGTATCCTTTAGTTCTCCGCCTTACTTATTCATGAGTTGTTATCGAGCGAATGATCCAGTCGCCTCCGTTTTGCCGGTTTGATAAGCTTCATCGGACTGTGCTATGTGTTGCTAGCTGGCTGAGGCCGGCAAGATCTTTTGGCAGCCCGAGAATTTGGCAAAGCCGAATACTTCAATTTCAGGAGGTAGGAATGAAGCCGCTGGTCGGCGTGATCATGGGATCGAAATCTGATTGGGAAACGATGACTCACACGGCCGAGACTCTGAAGGAGCTAGGGGTGTCCTTTGAAGCGCGTGTGCTTTCTGCTCACCGCACCCCGGATGCTCTCATGGAGTACGCGGCCTCGGCGGAAGGGCGTGGCCTAGAGATCATCATCGCCGCGGCGGGTGGAGCAGCTCACCTGGCAGGGGTGACGGCAGCCAAGACGCTGTTGCCGGTCCTAGGCGTCCCTATGGAGTCGAAGGCGCTAAAGGGACTGGACTCGCTACTTTCCACCGTGCAGATGCCCGCGGGCGTGCCCGTCGGAACGCTGGCCATTGGCAAGGCTGGGGCAGTGAACGCAGCGATTTTTGCAGCGCAGATTCTCGCCCGCAAGCATCCCAATATCCGGGAGGCAGTTGAACGCTACCGGGAAACACAGGCTCGAAATATTCTCGAGCATCCCGATCCGGCGGAAGAGTCGCAGTAGGAAACGCCTTGCGCCCGCCGTCCTGATGATGGCTGGCATCAGACAATAGTCTGAAACCGCGTTATGATAGAGGCGGTTGGTGCACTGGCCCGCTTTGCCTGCCATGAAGGCTTGTCCCGTCTGCCAGAACGCCTATCCCGCTGACCAGACGATCTGCCCGTCCGATGGCGTCCGCCTGGAGGAAGTAAGTGGATCCGCGACGAGCATCTGCACCGGCTACGAGGTCATCCGACTCGCCGGGCAGGGCGAGCTTTGTGACGTGTACAAAGCGGTTCGCACTGCGTCCAATCAGACCTATGCCTTGAAGGTGCTCAAGGCGGAATGGATGGACGACCCGGCGCTGGTGCGCAACTTGAAGGAGGCCGCCTTCCGTTCGCGCGAATTCGTTCATCCGCACGCTGCCCGAATCGAGGGGCTCGAACAGGCCGATGGCGGGCGGCCCGTTATCGTTGCCGAGTACGTTGATGGCCTTACATTGCGAGACTTGCTGGTCCGCGAAGGACGGCTCCCGGTGGAGCGAGCGTGCTCGATCGCGTGGCAGGTGGCCTCCGTCCTTTCCGCCCTCCACGAAGTGGGTATAGTTCACCAAGCCATTAAGCCCGCCAGCGTGATGGTGGTAACCCCGCTGGCAGGACAGCTGGGCACTTCTGAGGCAACTAAGGCCAGCCGGTTGGCCGGCAACGGAGAGCGCCAGCCAGGGGATGGAGCCAACCCCGCTGTCGGGCGGGAGAGAATCGGCGACGTGGTCAAGGTCCTCAACTGCGGACTGGGCGCTGTGCCGGAGGCTCGCCGCCGCGACATCGGCCATCTCAGCCTCAAGGATGGCGGCAACCTGGTGGGAGATCCACGCTACTTCTCTCCCGAGCAGGCGGTGGGTAAAACGGCGAGCGAGCTCGACGGGCGCTCCGACCTCTATTCTCTTGGCTTGCTGCTCTATGAGATGCTCTCCGGTGCACTGCCCTTCCCTGACGGCCCACCCATGGAGACTCTGCTGGCCCACCTGCTCAACCTGCCAAGACCCCTGCGCGCCGCAACTTCAACTGTGTCAGAGGAATTGAATGACTTGGTTCTGCGGCTTTTGGCCAAGAATCCGGCCTCCCGCCCGGCCACGGCCGCCGCTGTAATGGAGGAGTTGGAGCGCTGGGCCGGCCTAGGAGCCAGCGTGCCCTCGATGGCTGCGTCGGGTGAGGTGGCTAGTTTGACGGTCGCTGAAGAGGCAGGGGCGGGCTCACCTGCTTCGTTCTCTGAACGGACCCCTCCAGTTCCGAGCCCGGTTGCGGCTTTCGGAGACCAAGGGGAAAAACGGCTGGCGCCGGCTAGCCCGTCGCGCGGCTCGCCGCCCGGCGAGGCTGGGCTTTCAGTGGACGAGTTCCCGCTGGCCCCCGTGCGGGCTGCTGTTGCGGGTGCTACTCCTGCTTCCCAGGTTCGGCGTGGGACCGAAACTCGCGTGCCGGGAAGCATCCTAGCGCTGAACTACGCTGGGCCACCCGTTGCAACGGAAACCGTGGGGGTGCGGGAGTACAAGTGGATTAATCGCATCGCATGGTCCATGGTGGCGATTGCGGCAGCGGCGACGGGCTGGTACTATCGCGGGCCTCTTTCCAGCGCAGCGGGGCAAGCGTGGAATAATATTGCGCCACTGGGCAAGGCTATTAAACCGGCGGCTTCTGGCGGAAGCCCCTCGGCCGTACCTGCCGCGAACCACGCAACTTCGTCCCCGGGAACGGGTTTATGGTCAGAGGGTCCTTCCGACCTCACCTCGCCCTCCGGCTCGCGAGCGCCTTCCTTGGGACCCGCTGCGACCGCCGGGCGGGCCTCGGGTTTGGAATCCAGCCGCGCATCACAAGCCGCAGGAGGCCTTGGGCGGGGAGCGGTGACACCTACCGCGTCTCCAGAGGGGGAGAGAAAGTCTTCCGCAGAAAGTGTGGCGGAGGCGGACCGGTTGTTTCAAGCGGGGGAGTACGACCAGGCAATTAGCCTATACCAGGCCGCTCTCGCCGCCGATCCCAATAATGAGGTATTGCGGCGCAAAATTGCGCGGGCGCGCAGCGCCAAAGCCGCCGAAGCAAAGTACCTCGGAGACCAGTGACTCCGGAGGAAGGTGTGAACCTGAGGAAATGTCATTGGCAGGGGGGCGGGAAGGAGGCAGCATTAGCAAGAGGGTGGCGGAGGCTAGGCGGGGCAGCCTCCGGCGGTTTGTCCTTGCTCGCGCTTCCCTTGGCTTTACTCATAACGCCCGGCCGGGCGGCATCCGCATCGCAATCCCAGCGGCCCCTCAACCAAAAGCAGATTTCCGGCCTGCTGGCCGGTGGAGTGGCCAGCCAGCGCCTGGCGTGGCTAGTCCGGCAGCGCGGCATTGACTTCCAACCGACTGAGCCCTACCTCGAGCTACTGAAGGAGTCGGGGGCCGACGATTCGCTTATCAAAGCCCTGCGGGCGGCCAAGAGCAAACCCGCGGTGAATGCCCCCAGCTCCCGCTCGTACGAGAACCCCCACATGCAACAGGCACAGGCGAAGATCGCGGCCGTGGCGCAACACCTGGCGAGGGCAGAGGAGTTGATGGCCCGAAAGGACTGGCCTGGCGCTGAGCAGGAGTACCGGGCGGCGTTGCACCTCGACCCTGAGAATCCGGCCCTCCACTTCGGCCTGGGGCGCGCCTTGCAGGAGGAGAAAAAAACCCGGGAGGCGACCGCCGAATACCAGGAAACCATTCGGCTCTCGCCCGATTCGCCCTCGGCTCATTTCAACCTCGGCAACTTGAACCGGCAGGCCGGTAACCTGGAAGGCGCCATCGCCGAGTATCGGGAAGCAGCTCGCTTGCAGCCCCACAATCCCAAGATCCATGTCGCCCTGGGGCTGGCTCTCTATCAGCGCCATGACCTGGCCGGAGCCATTGAGGAATACCGCGAGGGACTCAGCCAGAATCCGAATGACGCAGACACCCACCTTAATCTGGCCTTGGCCTTCTATGCTAAAAATGATCTGGCGGGCGCTGGGGCGGAAGCGCGCGAAGCCTCGCGCCTGAACCCGAACAGTGCCCTGGCGCACTACACACTCGGTTTGATTCTCGGCGCCCAGAATGACCGCGAGGGGGCGATTGCGCAATATCGCCAAGCCGTGCAGCTCGATCCCCGCAACGCCGATGCCCACTACGCGCTCAGCCGTGCGCTCTACCAGACAGGAGCCTGGCGGGAGGCGTCGGACGAGTACCAACAGGCAGTCCGTCTGAATCCCGAATACGCCCAGGCGCTTTATTCGCCGAGCGGGAGCCCGCACCCGCCATAGCCTCCGAACTTGCCGAATGGCTACCAGCGAACAGATTGTCTCATTTCTCCAGCAGCGAGCTGCCAGTGCGCCCAGTGCGCAGGAGTTGATGAGCGAAGCGGTGGCGCTGCTGCAACGCGAGCGCCCCTCTTATCACTGGGTCGGGATTTACCTCCTGCAAGGTAAGGAGCTGGTGCTCGGCCCATACGTTGGCAGACCGACTCCGCATACACTTATCCCGCTGGGTCGCGGCCTTTGCGGAGCGGCGGCGGCCAGCGGCAACACCATCGTCGTGGACGACGTCCGCTCCGACCCGCGATACCTTGCCTGTAGCCTCGAGACGCGCTCCGAAATCGTCGTACCGATTATGCGGGACGGCCGGGTGCTGGGGGAGATTGATATCGACAGTGACGCACCGGCAGCCTTTGCACCAGAGGATCGCCAGTTACTCGAAGCAGTTGCAGAGGTGCTCGCGGCGAGGCTCCCCTAACGCGAGCCCGCCGTTCTGCTCGCTGCTGGCTCCCCAGGACGTCAGCGGGCTAAAGACTTAACTTGGGGGCCCGAACTCGCCCAGAACCATTCCGGCACCGCAACTAGGAAGGTTCGATGAATGATTCTTCGTCCTGCGGCGTTGCGCCTCGCGCTTCGTTCGCCGGGTGGTGATCCCCAGCCTGCCTCCATGAGTTCTCGATATCCAGACTGCACAGAACGCTATCTGCTCGCAGCCTCCCTGGGATTCGCCCTGCTGTTACCTTTCGTCTCCTGGTATCAGCTGATGGGCGGCCTGTTGCTGGCCGTCTTCACTGCGGCACTGATCTTGCCTTTCGCCTGCAGCGCGAAGGCTGAGGGCGTGACTCCAGGCGAAGCGACATCCTCCCCTCTTGGGCACCACCTGAGAAAGGGGGCACCGTTTCTCTTGCTGCCGCTGGTTTACCGCTATCACATGCACGTGGCGGCTGCGGTCTGGACGCTAGCGGCTGTGGGTGGCTTGACGGCCTCCCGCCGCGCCCTTTGGGCCGGACCCCGGCTGTTCTACAATCCCGCTCGGAGGTGGAGCGGCTGGACTGCATTCGTGCTGACAGGCACTCTCGCCGCATACGCCGTCACTCGCTGGACGGCCCCGTGGCTTCCCCCAGCCAAGGTCTGGTGGCTCTCACTCGATGCAGCGGCCCTGGCGGCAACCATCGAGACCCTGCCGAACGTCCCGGAGAACCCGGCTCTACTGGCGGCCGTCACGAGCGGCTTTCTTTTCTGCATTTCGCTCGTCGAACCTGCTGCTCTGCACAGTAACTTGCCCTACTTAAAGCTTCGGGTCGTTCTGGCCATAGCCGCCAACGGGCCTCTCGCTGTGCTTGCCTGGCGTATGGGGCTGGCCGATCGCTCAGGCGCAGCAGCCGGTTTCGTGCTGGGACTTGCTGTCTACATGGGCTATGGATACAAAAGCTTTCTCTTACTCGTGGTTTTCTTCCTGCTCGGCTCCGTGGCGACACGCCTCGGCTATGCGACCAAAGTCCAGCGTGGCGTGGCGGAGCCCAGGCACGGCGCACGGAGCTGGCGTGAGGCGGTGGCGAATGTACTGCCGGGAGCGTTCTTCGCCCTGCTGGTCATCACCACCCCGCACGAGCGCGCTTTCTTGCTGGCGCTGGTGGCAGCGTTTGCCGAAGCCGCGGCAGACACCGTTTCCAGCGAGATCGGCCAGTGGCTCTCTCCGCGCGCCTGGCTGCTGACCTCTGGAGCGCCGGTGGCGGCGGGCCAACACGGCGCTGTTTCGCTTCCCGGAAGCCTCGCCGGGGTGCTGGCGGCTACAACGATAGCGGGCCTGGGTTACGCTCTGCGCCTGTGCAGCCTGCGGGGTGCCACACTGGCCCTGCTGGCGGCTCTAGCGGGCAACCTGGCGGACAGCGTGCTGGGTGCAACGCTCGAGCGGCGCAGCCAGCTCACCAACGGCGTCGTCAATTTCGTTTCCAGCAGCTTGGCCGGTGGCTTGGCCTTGGCTATGTCGTTGTAGGAGCATTCGGCGAACAACCAGGATTACAGCGGTTCCGACCTGCCCCTTTTACGCAAGAGAGCGACAGCAGGTCCCAGGGCTGCATCATTGCTCCTGCATCCCAGGCGTCGGGTCGCGGAGCCCTTGATGCGCCACGTTATCACCTTGAGTGTCCAGTCCACCTTCCAGATTCTCCGTCGCTTCGGCGCCCAATGGCTGGAGTGCCAGCCGCTAGGCGGTCTTCCCTGGGTCGTGCACGCCTTTGGTTTGCGTTTCCCCAGCGGGGCCGCCTCCTCTGGCGGTGGCGCCTCGGCCAGCGAATCATCCGGCCTAGCTCTGCTTCTCGACGCGATTGGAGCCAGCGGGTTGCGCTTGGCCTCACTCCGTCAAGTGCACTCAGCGGACGTATACGTGGTAAGCGCTGACGATACAGCGCTCAAGTATAGGCTTGCCGGCAGCAGAGTCAGCGTGAGGCAGAACGGCGAATCACTCGCCGGCGATGCCCTGCTCACCGCCCAAGCGGGCATCGTGCTTTCGGTCCGTACCGCTGATTGCATGCCTATCCTGCTGGCGGACACGAAAGCGCGCTGCATCGGCGCAGTCCACGCCGGGTGGCGCGGTACTTTGGCACGCGTGGTAGAACGCGCGGCGGCGGAGATGTGCCGCGAGTTTGCCGCCGATCCGCGCGATCTGCTTGCCGCCGTCGGACCGTGCATTCACGCCTGCTGCTACGAGGTAGGACAGGACGTGCGGGAAGCGTTCTCCCACCGTTTGCCCGACGCTGAGCGCTACTTCATCCCTGCCCCACCCCGTCCCGGACAAACTCCCCGTTATTACCTCGACCTGGTTGCCGCCGCTGTCGATCAACTTCGAGCGGCAGGGCTCCGTCAGGAAAATGTTCACCTCGCCGACCTCTGCACCGCCTGCCGCACCGACCTGTTCTTTTCCCACCGCAAAGAGGGACCCACGGGCCGCATGACGACCCTAATCGGCCTCCGCGCTACAGGGCTTGAGGCCGAAGCCAAGCGTCCTATGCGGGAGTAGCGCGGGGTCCGCCTTTTGATCCCGAAGGCCACGGAGAGAAGCTAGGCCCCTCCCGGTAGAGGTTGTGTAACTTGTACGAGGCGTGCGCAAGGTCTGGATCGTTGACAACGTGCACATCGTCAGGGGCGCCCGAGCGGCGCGCGCAAAAGTGTTTTTGACGAAACGAACCGGATATGTGATTGAAAAAAAAGATCGGCCCTTCTGACAAGGGCAAAAGTCGTCGCAGCAATGCCGCTCATGTGCAACGCTGCTCCCCTCTTCCCAGGTGCAGGACGCTTGCCTGCGCGCGGCCTCAACTCGTAAGCTAAGATGGATGGCCTGGTTTAGCTCAGGGACAAGGAAGATCAGGCGCGCGCGCAGCGTGACAGGCTCGATCCGCATGCCCGGCGACAAGTCCATCTCGCACCGCTACGCCATGCTCTCGGCGTTAGCGGAGGGTAAGAGCGAAATCCACTTCTTCTCGCCGAGCGCCGATTGCGCGAGCACCGTGGCCTGCCTGCAAAGCTTGGGGGTGCGCATCGAGCGCAAAGATAACGCGCTGACCGTACATGGAACTGGGCTGCGCGGGCTCCGCCCGCCTGGCAAGACGCTCGACGCAGGTAACTCCGGCTCGACGATGCGCATGTTGGCCGGCATCTTGGCGGGCCAGCCCTTCAAGTCGGTGATTGCCGGGGATGCGTCCCTGTCGCGCCGCCCCATGCAGCGCATTATCGATCCACTGACGCAAATGGGCGCGCGCATCCGCTCGGCCGACGGAGGACGCCCGCCGCTCGTAATCGAGGGCGGGCCGCTGAAGCCTATCCGGTACGAGATGCCGGTGGCCAGCGCGCAGGTGAAGTCAGCGGTGCTACTGGCCGGCCTGTTTGCCGAGGGTGAGACGGAAGTGGTGGAGCCCGCGGTGACGCGCGATCACACGGAAATCGCCCTCGAGCAGATGGGCGTTGAGATCGGCCGCCATCGCCGCACTATATCGCTGCGCGGCCCGGCGCGCCTCCAAGCTAAGACATGGCACGTTCCGGGCGACGTCTCTTCGGCCGCGTTTTTCCTGGCCGCCGCGCTCATAGTTCCTGACTCTAACCTGGTGGTGCAAAACGTGGGCCTCAATCCGACACGCACCGCCTTACTGGACTTGCTGATCCCCATGGGCGCCCGCATCAAGGTGCTGAACGTCGAGATGCTCAATGGCGAGCTGATCGGCGATCTGCACGTGGAGTCGAGCACCTTGGAGGGCGGCGAGATTCCTCCCGAATCAATTCCAGCCCTCATTGACGAGCTGCCCGTGCTGGCGGTGCTCGGAACCCAGTCGAAGCGCGGATTAACCTTCGGCCACGCCGCTGAGCTGCGCGTGAAGGAGAGTGATCGGCTGGCGGCAATGGCAGAGAACCTGCGGCGAATGGGCGCCGAGGTAGAAGAACTGCCGGACGGATTGCGCGTGGCTGGCCAGCAGGTCCTGCGCGGAGCCGAAATCGACCCGCACGGCGATCACCGCATCGCGATGGCGTTTGCCGTCGCTGGCCTGGTGGCGGAAGGCACTACGGTGATCCGCGACAGCGCTTGCGCGGCCATTTCCTTCCCCGGATTCTTTGAGGCCCTAAACCAAGTGGTGGATTGACGGTCCAAGGCCGTGGCTAGGCCGGTGTGCGGTCCTCAACCCCGCGCATTTTCGGTCCGGCCGGCGCTCTTGGAGTGCGATGATACGTGCCGTGCCTTGCATCCGGCCGAGATGCTGAAAATGTTCGGAGCTGGGCTTTCCTATCGGCACCTAGCCGCCAGTCCCTTTCAAACAAAAGGGGGGCGGTAGGCCTGTCCGCCGGCGGGAATCCGCGGGCGACGCTGCGACGGATTACAGATGGGTGCGAAGGGAAGGGCGTTCCGAGTGCCACCTGGCCAGCCGTATCTTCCTCACCGCCTGCCGGTGGGCGCCCCCGGTTTCCCTGCTTGCGGCGGTCGATTTCGATTCTTGCCCCTCGCGTTCTAAGCGAATGGTGCCGTAAGCAGTGGAGAGGCGAATCAGCGGTCCTCCCTTGCCCACGCTGCCGGCGATGGTCGGCGCTTCTCCTTCTTTGATCACCTTCAGGGCTGGACCCGAGAAGTCGCATTCGACTGCGCCGTGAAGAGACTTAGCATCGATCTGGAAGCTGCTGTTCGGCGGCAGGGCCAGCGAGATTTCGCCCTTCTTGGACTCCACCTCGATGGGGTGGGTGGGGGGCACGGCAGCGCTCAGGGAAATGTCGCCATTCGTGTCAACGATCTTGACGCTATGCTTGAAACCTTCCAGACGGATGTCCTTCTCGCGCGTTGAAAGGTCGAAAGGTCCATCCAACCCCGTAGCTTCGAGCGATCCCACCTCCATGCTGAGCCGCCCAACCAGCTTCTGGGCGGTGAGTTCGGTGCGCGAGGAGGTGAAGCGCAAGGTTTGGGCGATCTTGGCAAATTGGACGGTGCCGGGATATTCGCCGCTAACGCTTACCGTTCCAGTCACGTTGGCAATTTCGATGTCCTGCCCGCGCCCTTCCAGTTCTACGTTGCCCGTGATGTCGCGAACTTCTGCGTCCCCTCCGGATTTGCGGATGCGTACGAGCCCCTCGACTCCGCTCACGCGCACGTCGCCATGATTGGCGGTCAGTGACTGCTCGCCCTGAAGCCCGTTCAGGCTGATGTCACCGTGCTCCGCCGTGATCTCCGCCGAGGTCTTGGGCGGCACGTGGAGCGTGATGTCTAACCGCACATTTCGGCCTCCATTAGGCAGCGCATCGAGGTTGGACTGGAGCAAATAATGGTCTCCTTGCTGGGCGATCGCCAGCTTCAGTTGGTCGGAAAGCTTGCGAGCTTCATCCTCGCTCTCAGCGTGAATCGTCTCCTTCACGATGGCTTCTACCATCCCCTGGTCCGAAGGATGGATTTCCACGTCGCCGCGCCGGTTGACCACGATCAAGTGAGGCTGAGCGCCCACGGGCTGGGAGAAGGTCTTGGTGAAGGTGTAGGAATTGAAGAAGAGGCTATTCCATTCGTCGTTGTCCAAGTTGACCGGACTCCAGTCGCGCCACGAATGCAAAACGATCTTCGAGACCATAGTGCCCAGCACAAGCAGAAGAATCAGCAGCACCACCTCGCCGCCGGAAAACAGCGAGTAGGGAGCCGCCTCCGGATGGCGGCGGGCGTGGGCGTAGTCTATCAGCTTCGAGACTCCCCAGAAAATGATCAGCACCGGCCAGAACTTAGCAATGATCTGCCAGGGATGAACGGACGGGTTGAAATTCTGGTAGAGAAAGAGCGCACCCAGGGAAATCAGGATCAGCGCCCAGAAAATTGACGCACGCCGGTAAGAGTATACGTACGTGTTCATAGCCTGAACCCAGTGACCAGCGGCAGATGGGCCTTCAGGAGCAGCCACCGGCCGATTCGCGCGATGACTGCTCCCGTCTGTCGCCAGTCGAAAGGTCGATCGACGAAGGCTTGCTCACTCGTCACTCCTCCTCCACACCTTCGGGCCCTCCGGACCTCGCGGAGGCTGAAACGCGTCCCATAACTTAAGCATCCCCAAAACCACCAAAATCAGCGGCCAGGTTCGGCGAAGCCCCCATTCCGGCACGAGTTCTTGGAAGAGAAAAAGCACGCCGATCAAAATCAGCAATACCGGCCCTGTGAGGTTGGTTCGGTGGCGCCCGGTACTGGGCGATGGCATTTCGGCGCTCACTTCTCAGTGGTGCGTTCCTCGACCGGCGACTGCTTGTCCGCACCTGTCACCGGCAAGCCCTCTGCCCGCTAGACCTTGTCTGCCGGCCGTGTCGCTCGAGTCCTTTCGATTTCCAGTTCCAGCTCCTTCATTCGGCGCTGATGCTCCATCTCGCGAATCCGCAACTCCTGGTGAGCCTGCAGCTCCCGTTCACGCCCCTTGAACCAGTAAACGATAAACACGATCGCCACGATCATCGCGGTACCCGCGATCGTGCCGACGATCGGAATCATTAAGGGCGAATCGAACATGCTGCACCTCCCTCCCAGGTCGGTCCGCTGCAGGAGCTGATCGTTCTTGTCACCGTCCAGTGCGCTTGACACACCGCTACTTCTGACCCAGCCTGGCCTTTTCTACCTCGAGTTTGGCCATCTCAATCTCCAGTTCCTTCATTCGGCGCTGGTGCTCCATTTCCCGGGTACGCATTTCCTGATGCATTTGCAGCTGGCGGTGGCGGCCTTTAGACCAGTGGATAATAAACACGATTGCCACCACCATCGCGGTCCCGCTCAGCGGTCCGATAATCTCAGGTCTCAGCAAGGCGTCCATAACTCTCTCCTCGGGCCCAGGCACCCTCTCAGGCTTAGTTCGGCGTCCGCTCCGACCTCGCCCTTTCCAACTCTGATTTCGCCTTCTCAATCTCGAGCTCTTTCAGCCGGCGCTCGTGCTCCATCTCGCGGGTCCTCAGCTGCTGGTGCACTCCCAGCTCTCGCTGACGAGCCTTGTACCAGAAGACGATCCAGACGACAGCAATGATCATCACGATGCCACTCAAGGGTCCGAGGATGTTAGGCCGCAGCAGTGCGTCCATCGAGCGTTCCTCCGGAACTCAAATTCTCCTGTTTGGTCGTGGCCTCGAGCCGTTTCTCTCCAGCCTGGCCGACCGCCGCCTTCAGATTATGTAACCTGATTCGTGCCTGAGCCGGACTGGGGCGGTCCCGCACCTCCGCCCACACGCCGCTGCAACAGCAAGATGCCAATCACAATCAGCAGCACCGGCCAAAACTTGCCGATGCTCTCGAAGACATGAATTCCAAGATTGTCGAGCAGGAACAACGCTCCCAGCCCAATCAGCAGCGCCGCCCCGATGGGCGCGTTCAGCTTGAAGTCGCCAAAGCCCAACCACTCCTCGACGGGCTGGCCGAGGGCTTTGCGCTTGGCGGTCTGGTAAGAATCGATCACCATGTAAAAGTAGAAAGCGGCGGCACCTAAGCCGAAGATGGTGTCTAGCGGTCCGCCCACCCGGTCGCTGATGGCAATGAGCGATCCGAAAAGCAGCACTTGCACCATACCCTTCATGACTTGACCGTTGTAAATGGCGCCCACACCGGGGATGAAACCCAGGAAGAGGGCCAAGCCGGGGTTGGGACCAGTGCCCGTCCTCGGACCGAGAATGGGCGACAGCGCTGGAGACTGAAGGCGCGCCGCTAAGCAGGCTTCGCAATACACCATGCCTGCTACCTCCCGCTTACATTCGGCACAGAGCGCCTTCCCGCACTGCCCGCAAAAGGCCACCCGATCGGCCAGCGGATGGTTTGCACATTTCATCGCGTTGTACCCCCATGGGCAGCACCCCGAAGGGCTGTGGGAACCGGGCTGTCTGCACCCGCGTCGCGGGTCAGACATGCTAGCCAGGGGGACACAGAGCCATCGAACTGGGTCGAGCCCGGTCCGCCCTTCCGCGGCGCCTCCCCCGGCGTCTCTTCAGGGCGGTTCAGCTGGCTTTGGCTTCGAAGCGTGCGCAGCCAGGCCTCGGTTTCGTAGACCACCCGCAGGTCGTAATAGAACTTTTCCGCCCGCGCCACGAGCAGATGCCCACTCCGATTAGCCTGATAGGCCCACGTGCGCGGATTCAGATCGGCTAGCCGGAAGTGCCTCAGATTCACTCCTGCCGCACTGAAAATCACTGAAAATGAAAACACAGCCATCAGCACGGGATAGGCAACGCGCGGCTGCAGCACTTGGCGCGCCGCCCCGAAAACCCGCTCGACAAGTGACGGGCGCTGCTGTCCCACCGTCGCTTGCATGATCTTGGCCATCAGCCAAGGAGGCGGTTCCAAGCGCTCCGCCGTCTGGCAACATTCCATAGCATGCCGCACTCCCGCCACCAGGTCGCGGCAGTCGGCGCAGCCCGCCAGGTGCTGGTCCACCTGCGCGCGAAGGGCGGCGTCCAAGAGGCCTTCGAAGTAGTCACTGGCCAGATTTTCAACTTCGAGGTGCGTCATCGCTTTCACTTTGTCGCCCAGGTACCCTCATCTTTTCCATACGTTGGATGAGCCGAGCAAGTTCCAGTCTTCCACGGTTAATCCGCGACTTGACGGTGCCCAGGGGAATACCCAAAATCTGGGAAATCTCCTCGTAGTCGAGCTCCTGAAAATCGCGCAGAATCACTGCCTCGCGCATGTCCGGCGACAGTTTCTCCAGCGCCCGCTGCACCAACTCCTGCCTTTCGCGGGACGCGACGCGGCCTGCCGGGTCATCGTGCACCGCAGTCTGCACCTCCTCCAACCGCGGCAACTCGTCCTCCAGGGGCGACGTAAGCCGGTCTTTGCGTGTGCGCCGGTAATGATCCACCAGGTGGTTCCGCGCCACACGATGGAGCCAAGTCGAAAAGCTGCCCTGCCTGGGATCATAGGTCCTTAGGGTCTGAAAGATTTTAATAAAGACCTCCTGGGTTAGGTCCTCCGCCTCAGACGGGCGGCCGGTGAAACGGTAGCACAAATTGTAGACCCGGCGCGTGTGCAACCGGAGCAGTTCTTCCCAGGCGAGGTTTTCGCCCCCCAGGCAGCGCCTCACAAGGTCGAGGTCTTGTTCCACGCCCAGTCCTTCTTTTCTGGACTTGTGCTCCCGGCGGAGCGGTCAGCAGGGCAGGCCTGGAGATTTCTCCCGACCCCGGATACTTGAGGGGCAAGCGCAGAGCCTCAGCGATTGCTGAGGCTCTTTAGTTCTCGCAGCCCTAGCAGCCGCTGGTCCGCAGTCACTAGGGTCGAATCAAGCACCCAAGCAGTTGCCCCCAAGAAGCGGTCCGCAGGGTCGGGGTGCGACAGCGGCAAGCGGTGGGCCGCCAACACAATCTCATGAGTTAGCGGTGCCTGGCGCGTGGATGCCGTGGTGCGCTCCAGCCACGCGGCTAGATCACCCTGCAAGGGGGATACGGCCCTTGGCGTTCAGCAGCAGGGCCTCCGTGCTCACAGGAAACCGCCAAAGCTCGTTGTCCCGTTCTCTAAGTCACGTCGTGGGCGTCGGCCAAGCCGCCAACTCTCGCAGGGACCACAACCCGGACGTGCGTCTCGAGAAGAAGTCTCAGTGCTGCAGCGCCTTCCAGTCGGTCTCTTCGATGGCGGGCGAGACGGTCTCGCCACGATCTCCATGGTGTGCCCCGCAGCCCAGCCATCCGGCCGGCTCCGTAGCGCGCAATGCCGGTACGACTTCTGCCGTCGGCTTCCCAATGCGGGTGAAGCGGATGGGCTGTTTCGTCTTGCGCATCTGTTCGAGCAAACCTAGGCACTCGGCCTTAAATTCCAATATCGCGATTTCTTCCACCGCACCTCTTGGTCGGCGATATTACCATGCTCAAAGGCCGCAGTCCAAGATGCGCGAGCCTACGTTTGGCTCTCCGCGCCCGCCCTTCGGCAATCGCAACTCAGGGGTGATGATTCACCGATGAGATTTGCACCGTCAGACCATCGGGGTCCGGAAAATAGACGCGGTCCGAACCGGCTGGAGGCGTGGGATTCAGCGCTCGTCTTTTGAGCTCTTCCATGTCCGCGTCGGCATTTAAAAACTCATTGGCAATGCAGAAGTGGTCGAGCCCGGGCTGTGAGTTTTGGAAAATCGTTAGAAAGTTCTTGCCTAGGCCAAGGAAGCAGTTGCCTTCTGACTAGTGCAGCACGGGAAGGCCGAAATGCTTCTGGTAAAAGTCCCGGGAGCGCCCGACGTTGGTCGCCCGAATGGCGATGTGATTGAGCCCTATCCCCTGAAAAGTGGCTGCCCGTGATGCCGCCGGATACGTGAGTCCTGCTAGGGCCGCAGGCCCTGTATCAATTGGCGCCGGTTGACGCGACCGGCTTCATAAGCTTCCAGCATGTCCGAGATGACTTGCCTCATAGTGATCCACCTCCCGCGAGGCTCCGGCTTCAACCAGGGATTACGCTGGAGGGTGTGCGCAGAAGCTCCGGCACGACCATCCAGGCAATGACCCAGCGCCCTGTCGTATCGCGTTCCATGCACAAAACGCCGCCCATGCGAAATCGTACGACGTCCTGATCGGCGGTTAGACCGAGAAGTTGGGCTGTCAGGCGGCCTAAATGGGGTAAGTGCCCCACCAACATGATGTTCTTCGATTCGGCTTCAAGCCGAAGCCTCGTCGTCTGTACGTCGGCGTTGGGAGCCAGACTGGCAACTTCTCGGAGCCCTTCGGCGGGGCGGAGCCTGGCGGCCAAGATTTCGGCTGTCTGACGGGCGCGGAGTTTGTCGCTGTGCTCGATCCTTTCGAGCGGTAACCGGAGGCGGGAGAGGAAATCGGCCATGCGCTCAACCGCCTGCCGCCCCTCATCCGTCAGAGAACGTTCGGGGTCTTCCGCTTCAGTTTTAGCCTCTCCGTGCTGAACGAGATAGAGGTGTGGCATCTTTGCTCGGCTTGAATAGAAGAATCCTAGATCAGAGCAAGGGTTGTCGCTACCATAGGTTCATCGGCATCATCGGCAGCCTGCGATTCTAAAGCCGGTGCGGCGACAAAGGCTTGCGCGCCGTCGGTGTGTCTCGGACCCGAGCCGAATGCGCTGCGGTTCGTCCCTCCATAGTGGCCAAATTGGGGTGCTTTGTTGGGCTCCGGCACGTGACAGGCCCTTTTCATTTCAGCGCGGCGAGTAAGTTACTGTAGTCGTCCGTCCAAACCCGCATCCTCCGGTAGCTCTTCGGAAGAGTCACCCGGCCCTTGAGCAGCTGCGTCTCGAAGAAATCCCTGCGACCTGTAACGAGCACCCACCTTGCCGGCGAGAGGTCGGTGGCGGTGTCCTCATCGCTGTCGACAATGCCAGCCTGCTTGCCCAAAGAACGCGCCGCTGCGGCAATTACGGGTGCGAGGTGGACGTAACGGTTGGAAACGTTAAACGCGACCACCCCGCCCGGCTTGAGATGGCGGAAATATAAGGCCAATGCCTCTTGGGTCAGCAGGTGAACAGGGATCGAGTCGCCGCTAAAGGCGTCGACGGCCAGGACGTCAAACCCTTGTGAGGGTTCGGCGGTAAGGGAAAGCCGGCCATCACCAACCACCACCGTAATATGCGCAGGCGAGTCCCGTAGGAAAGTAAACTCTGACTCTGCCAGGCGAACGACGAGGGGATTGATCTCGTAAAACGTATACTGGTCCCCCGGGCGACCGTAAGCAGCCAGCGTGCCCGCGCCAAGCCCGATCACACCCACGCGGACAGGGCCGCGCGCCGCCGCTTCCCGAATCGCCAAGCCGATGCCCGAGGTTGGACCGTAATACGTGGTGGGCAGGCGGCGCTGGTCCGGCAAGAGAAGCTGGATACCGTGATCAATCGTTCCGTTCATCAGCTTGCGGCGCGGCCGCTGGAGGACCTTGATGACTGTTGGGTCATCTCTCCCGGGAAATCTGCCTAAGTCGATTACTCGCAAGACGCCGTAGAAATTGCGAACCATAACCCTCGCCCCGCCGCGTTGGGCACCCATCACGTTCATCAGGCTCACGCCCAGTGCAGCGCAGAGGACCATCAGAAGCAACCAGCCAGGCCGCCACCGTGCACGGTAGAACGGGCTGGAGGGATCGCGATGCAACACGATCAGCGTCAGGATGGCACAGGCGCCCAGCCCGTATAAAAGCTCCCAGTATCCGGCGAAGATCCTGGGCGCAAGGAGGCCCACGAAGATCCCCCCCAGGGAACCCCCTACCGCCACCATCAGGTAATACAACGTCAGGTACTGCGCTGGTGGCTTCAATCTGGCGAGCTCACCATGACACACCATGCAGCAGACAAAGAGCCCGGCACAGAAGAGCGGAATCACGGTCGTCAGCTTGGCGTTCAGATACGCGGGAAAGAGGGCATAGATCATCCCTCCAAGGGCTAAGCCCAGCAACCTCAGGAACAATCCACGCCGGTACCACCCAGCGCGCTCGAAGCACAGGACCAGACTGAGGAGATAGAGGCTAAGTGGCAAAATCCACAGAAAAGGAATGGCCGCCACATTCTGCGAGACGTGGTTGGTGATGGCGAGTAGCAGAGTGGAGGCACACGCTGCGAGGGCCACCCAGAGCGTCTTGAGCTTCCAGTCTGGGGCCGGCCCTTCCGGCTGGTGCGGCCGGTCGCCCGGCTGGAGCTGGGAAGGTTCGCTGCGAAGAGCAATTATTGCCATCGCTATGACGGCAGCAAAGAACGCCACGGACCAGAGCGCAACTTGGCGGCGTACGGGCAGAAGCGGTTCCACCACGACCGGGTAGGTGAGCAAGGCCAGCAGCGACGCTGAGTTCGAGAGAGCGTACAGCCTGTAGGGAGACATCCGGGGAGAGGCGAGTGCCTTTGTCCCGGCGTACCAGGACTGTAGCAGGGGGCTGGTGGCCGACAGGATGAAGTAGGGAAGCCCCACGGTCCGCGTCAGCAGACCAAGGACCTCCATGGTAGGGTCAGCCAGGCCACCGACCATCCAAGGTCCCCTGACAGTCAGCCGGTTCATCGGGAACAGCGCGAGGGTGCCGGTAACCAGCAGAGCAAGGTGAACCGCCGTCTGACGCTTCCGGGGCACCCGGCTAACCAGCCTATGGACATAGAGATATCCCAACACCAGGACAGTCTGGAAGAAGAGCAGGCAGGTGGTCCACACCGAGGCCGAGCCTCCAAACCAAGGCAGAATAACCCGGGCGATGATCGGCTGCACCAGGAACAAGAGGAAAGCGCTGATAAAGATCGAAAAAAGGTAGGCACCGAGCATGCTTAAGCGCAGTATAGCTCAGCATTACCCCTACCTTGGGCTTCGGCTAATGGCGGGGCTGGAAGAAGGATGAGGAATCTACAAAATTTGGAAGAATCTGTGGTAGCATACTCTTTTTGTTGTAACTTAGGTAAGCAGGGGGCAGTAATCGACGAGAGGCTTACTCTGGAGGTCGCATGCGAACTCTGATGATGGGGTGTGCTGTGTCTGCCTTCGTGGCGTTGTCGCCTAAATCTGAAGCTCGTCCGCCAGTTCGTTTGAGCACGACTGACGTTGGGACGCTCTGTCCAATTCGGTGCCGCGTGAAGGTTGAACTGGGTCTGGCAAGTTGGTACGGGGAGGACCTGCAGGAAAGTCCGACAGCTAGTGGCGAATGCTTTGATATGAATGAACTTACCGCTGCTCATCGTGATCTTCCGCTGGGAACGAAGATTAAGGTTACCAACCTGCGGAACCGACGTTCAGTGGTGGTCCGCGTCAACGACCGGGGTCCGAAGGTGGCCGGTAGATTGCTCGACCTATCCAAGGCTGCCGCCGAGCGGCTTGGTTTCATCGGGTCGGGAATCACTCCTGTAGCCGTCAGAGTGATTAGCTACCCGAGGCGCTACCTCACATGGAGTCAGCCCGGTCCAGGCCCCCGGCCGTAGGCCGGGATCTTCCGAAACACGGGCAGGGTTACCCCCCTCTCACTAAGGGGGCAGTCCGACCTGCGGAGTGTGTTCAGGAACGGTTGTCCCAGCACCGGCTTGACCTTCCCATTTAGAATGGCTTAGATCATTAGTCGTTCAGGACACCGCTGCCGCCGCTGGATTGGACTCTCTGCCCTTTGCGGGTTCACGTCGTAAAATAGACTGGTTGCGAATGTCCGCCCCAAGAACGTCGCTGATCCGCAGGCCTACGAGAGGGCGTGCGGCAGGTGTGCGGCGGAGCCGGTGTTCCGTGCGAGTGATGGTGCTTTGCGTTTGGATCTCGCTCTGCCCCTCCGTCTATCCATCTACTGGTCATCTGCAACGAGCTCTGGAGTTCATCAACCAGGGAAACTTGACCGCAGCTGAAGGCGAGGCCAGGCTAGCCATAAATGAGCCTGCGACGCGAGCAGCGGCCTGGGCCACGCTCGGAACGATTCGCCTCCAACAGGCTAAGTATGACGAAGGGGAGAGGCTGCTGAGGAGGGCACTAAGTCTGGATCCGCGTCTTGTCGGAGCTCGCGTCTCTCTCGGCGGTCTCTATCTCATGCGAGGCAAGACCGATTCAGCCCGGCAGCAGTTCCACAGGGCCCTCCGACTTGACCCTGCCAATCACAACGCCCGGCTCGATCTGGCTGAGCTGGAAACCCAAGCCGGGAACTATCGGGCTTCCCTTGACGCCGCGCGCCCCATACGCGCCGACCTGCGCGGTTCTCCCGAAGGCCTGCTGCTTCTGGCCATGGACTATGCAGGGCTCGGAGAGAAGGATGCACTGGCTGCGCTGGTGTCTGACTGGCAAGCGTTGCCCCAAGCGCGGGAGGATTCGGCGGCCGGGTTCGCCTCGCTACTGCTCAGGACGGGCCTGACGCGAGAGGCGGTCGCAGTTCTCGAGAAGGCCAAGACTTCGGCTCCGAACTCTGAGCGGCTGAACCTAATGCTGGCCGACTGCTATTTCGCGGCCGGGGAACTTGCTAAGGCCTCCGCCAGTTACGAGCAAGCGCTGGGCCAGAAGCCAGGGTGCGTCCCGTGCCTGGAAGGCGCCGCCCGCGTAGCCGAACGCGAGGGCAACTCGGAAAAGGCGCTGGCTTACTTGATCAAAGCCCGCCACCAGGAACCGAATAACCCCGAGGTGCTCTTCGAGTTTGGCAAGGTTTGCTTGGAGCGTGATCTGGTCGAGGATGCTCTGAGCAATCTAAAGAAAGCTGTTGAGCTTAGGCCGGGCGACGATTCATACGTCTACGTGCTCGCCTCGGCTCATGTGGCGAGGAAACAGTACGCCGAGGCCCGTGCCCTGCTGGAACGGCTGCTCCAGAAGCACCCGAACAATGCGGTGTTCAACTACGCCCTTGGCACCGTACTCTATCTCGACTTCCACTACGATGCTGCGGAACGCTACCTCAAGAGAAGCATCGAGCTACGCCCGGACCAGGTGGCCGCGTATTACTATCTCGGCTTAACCGAGGAGAAGCGCGGCCACGACGAAGCGGCTATGCAGGTTTACCGCGCATTGCTCCAACGCCAGCCCGAGCACGCTCCCACCTACGAAGCTCTGGGAGCGCTCCTGGTGAAACAGAAGAGATACGCGCAAGCCCAAGCGCTGCTCGAGAAGGCGGTAACCCTGGATCCAACGCTGATCAAAGCCCACTACCAGCTGGCAGTCCTGCTAGGAAGAATGGGTAAGAGTGATGAATCGAACCGCGAGATCGAAATTGCCCGCAAGCTCGAATCCGAGCGGGCGAGTAAGCCGCGGCTCCACCTCTTACTGCCCGGTGAATGACTCTGAACAAAGCTTGCAGCCTGGATGGTTCGGCCCTAGGAAGGCCGAACCATCCTAGGCAAGAAGAGTCGGAGCTCTAGAAGAAGACCTGGAGGCCGAACTGGATGCGCCTCGGTATGTTGCACTGGCTCCCGGTAGTGCCGAAGCCCGAGTTGCCGGAGAACCAGAACGTGTTGACGGGGCAGAAGTCAACGCGATTGAAGAGGTTGCCGCCGTCCGCCTCAAATCTCACGTACTTCCTCTCGCCGAAGTACGTGTCCTTGAAGATAGACACATCTTCGTTGAAGTAGTGGAACCCTCGGACGGTTGAGTCTTCGCGCGGCGCGTTGCCGAACTTGAGCGGGCCCGGATCAGCCCAACCGCTCAGGTTAAGGTAAGTATCCGTGGCAGGATCCTTGAAGTGCCCCGAGTATCCCGGTCCAACTTTATTGGGGAACTTCGCATAGTTGAAGAGAAAACCTCCCATGTCGTTGGGCATGGTGATCGAGAGCGGCCGCGCCTGCTGATAGGTCTGAATGGCCGACAGCTGCCAGCCGCCGATCAGCTTGTCCAGAAGTCCAGACGCGTCCGTTCCAAATTTGCGGCCCTTACCGAACGGCAGCTGATAAACCCAGCCTATGGAAAGAATATTGGGGACGTCGTCAGAACTGACTGACCTTAGGCTCTTGATATTGCTCGGGTCTTGCACGGGGGGTCCGCCGGCACCCAATCCAGTCTCTGCGCCGTTGTTAATTAGCTTGGAATAGGTGTAGGCAAGCTTGAACTGGAAGCCCTGAGACAACCGCTTATCCAGCGCCACCTGCAGGGCGTTGTAATGGCTGTTTCCGTTGGGGAAGTAGCGCCAGAGAATCTGCTGGTACTGAGGCCAAAGCCGCAGCGATTGAGCGACCGTTCCAGTAAAGCCCGGATAGGGTGGAGTCGTGAACCCCGCCGCGGCCGCCGTGGCGTCTGGGACGCCATTAGTGAAGCCTGCACCTAATACGTTCGCTCCTAAACTTAAAACGCTGCTCGGGTTCATGTTGTCGTAGACCCCTGCGGAGCTCCGACCGTCGACCAAGCGGGTTCCATGGTTACCCACGTACGCCACGTCGATGGCCATGTTCTGGGTCAATTGCCGCTGGAAAGACAGCGACCAGTTCTGGTAGCGGGGCATGGTGTAGGTGTTGGGAGCAACCCCTACCGGGCTCCCGCCATTCATGACGGACGGACTCAGCACGGGCGGAGCTTGAATAAGGTTCTGAGGGAAGCCATTGTCGAAGTAAAACGCGGGCAGCCTACCGTTAGAAGTGTTGGGTGCGGTCGGGTTGGTCTGATAACCGTCGACGGGATACGGATCCCAGGAGTCAGCCTGGGCGCCTGCGTAATAGATCCCGTAACCGCCGCGTATCACGTTCTTATCGCTCAGCCTATAGGCAAAGCCGAATCGCGGGCCCACGGCCCAGTTGCTATCTCCAATCGCCTGGGGTCCAAATACCGTGGCGCCGAGATGACCGATGGGGTTAGGGACCGTCGGAGAGAAGGTGGAAAAGCGCCCATGTTGCTCCGAAAGGCCTGACTGCCAATCGAAGCGCATGCCTAGCGTCAGGGTGAGCTTGGGTGTCACTTTGAAATCGTCGTTGATCCAAGGTGCGGCGTACTTCATCTTGGGCATGTAGTTGAATGGATAGGAGAAGTTGGCGTCGTAGACCTGGCCCAGGAGGAAGGACGCAAAAGAATCGCCGGTAGAGCCGTTCAAGTTGTTGCCCTTGCCGTCGTAGCCCGACGTCGAGCGGGCGTCAAAGTCAAAGTTTCCGCCGGTATTTACGGCCCAGCCGGTCTGCGGGAATGTCATGTAACGGTATTCGAATCCCACCTTCACGGTGTGCTTGCCAGCAATCCAGGTCAGATCATCCAGCAATTGATAGCGGTTGTTGATATCGCTGCCGTCCGTTTCCCAGCCGGTTCCGTAATGTGTGTAGCCGATGATCCCGCTGTTGAAGTTGATGAAGGGGAATCCCGCATTGTTGAAAATAGGCAGATTCGGCAAGCCCAGCCCCAACTTCTGGTTCCAGCCCACTCCTGCCGACAGCTGGTGGCCGTTCATCACCCAGCGGTCATATGCCAGCGTGGTGTGATTAAATACGTTGGGCTTGATCACCCAGTTCATTTGCAGGTGCTCGAAGTGGTTGGTGATCAGCTGGAAGAATCCCTGCCCGATATAGGTATCGTTTTTGGCAGACTCCGTCTGGCCATTAAACTCGGTGGTGCAGCCCTGTGGTCCGCCGCAATGCGCGGTCCGGGGACGACGGTTTTGATAGTAGGTATTGCTGATCGAGAACTTTTCGTTGAACGTGTGATCGATACGGAAGAGGTACGTCCTGACGTTGATTTTGTTGTTGTCATCGGACGTTCCGCCGAAACCGTTTGGTGTGAATAGCGTGTTGCGATCTGGGTTTGGCATCAGCGCTGCGATCTTGGCGGCCGTCTTGCTCAATAGCGGGTCCGTCGGAGGAATGACGTTGGCCGCACCCGGAATGGGTAGTCCGGTCACCGGATCAAAGCCATAGCCATCCCGCACGGGAACGCCGTTTACAAGCCGGGTGGTGGCTGGGTTGAAAATTTCACCTTGATAGATCGGACGACCCAAAACATCGGTGCCGACTTGGCAAGGCGGTGTATTGCACGTAGAAGTGGTGGTGAGCAGTTGGCTGAAGTCACCGCGCTTCTCCGCCGGGGTTGGGATGAAGTTCACGTACCCTGTGTTGACGATGCTGTGGTAGTCGAGGCCGTCGACGTTGACAAACCAGAACGTTCTGCCCCCTCGGGTGATCTTGGGAACGGGACCACCCAGTGCGAAACCCCAGTTGTTTTGGGTCAAAGGCAACCGGTCGGGTAGGAAGAAATTGCGGGCGTCGAGCTTGTGGCTGGTGAGGAAGTCGTATAGATTCCCGTGCAACTCGTTCGTTCCCGACTTGGTGGTGTAGACGATGAATCCACCACTGGTGTGCCCGTACTGAGCGGAGAAGGTGTTTTCGACCACCGTCATTTCCTTGACAGACGGGTAAGGTAGGGAGCTTTCCTGCGTCTGCTGGTGTCCCTCAGCGTATCCGAACGCTGCCCCGTCGAACCAGTTTTCCGTGGCCATGGTCTGCCCCCCGTTAATGCGGGAGGTAAACTGACTGCCGCGGAAGATGGCGTCGCCGTTCTGCTGCATGGGAACATAGCCCGGCTGCAGTTGGAGGAGCGATTCGGCCAAGCGGATGTCTGCGCCCATTACAGCCGGCAGGTCCTCATAGTAAGTCTGTCCGATGGTGTGCGAGACGGTGGCATTCTCAGTGTTAAGCTGGCTAACCTCTGCTTTGACTTCTACCTTCTGGGTTACAGCCCCGAGTTGGAGCACCACGTCCTGGCGATAAGTCTGCCCGCCTGTCAGGACAATTCCGGCGCGCTCAAAGGTCTTGAAACCTTCCTTCTCCACCTTGATGCTGTAGGTGCCCAAGATGAGCGGAGGCGTGCTGTAGTTGCCGGCACCGTTGGTGCCCACCAGGGTCTCCGAGCCGGTGTCCTGGTTAGTCACGACCACTCGTGCACCCGGAACGGCGGCGCCCATGGCATCTGTTACCAGCCCAGTGATCACCGCCCGGTCTGCCACCTGGGCGGGGGCCCAAGCCGCCAGAGCGAGAATGCTCGTGGCCGTGAGAAAGGCCGAAGCCCAGCTCGCACTCTTCCGGATGTCTGCATTGTCTCGTAGGGGAACCGCTGTCATGAGGAGCACCTCCTTCCTCTATAGAGCTACCGTTCTGAGCTTTGGAATGGAACGTCCCGACGCTGACAAACCAACACTGACAGGTGGTTTAAACGCTTAACCTCTGCCCCAAAAGAAAAGCAGCCGCGAACTTCCGCCTGGCCGCCTCCACTCTTTTTATCCGGACTGGACTCTCTCGCGCGACACTAACATGCTGGGTGATTACCACCCCAGCCCCAACCATGTCAAGCAAAAAATCAGGTACAAGCTGCTCATTTGCCCCCCACCGTTGCACGTGCCATCCGGCAGAGTTATATTTCTCGCTCCTCATGCACCAGGGTCACCTTCTTGGTAAGCTGTTGGGTTGGGCGATATTGGCTGCGTGGCTGGGGGGTAGTTCGCATCAACATTCGCCGGCAGAGCCCACCCGTATGCAGGACATTCAGCATTTCATCGCGCAGGCCTGGGACTCTCTCACTCGCAAAATGACGAGCTGTGCCACCTTCCAGGACGTGAAGACTCCCGGCGAACCCACGCTCTACCTGCCAGCTGACATTCCCCAGCCGCCCGCTATCACCGACCTTAGCCGCCGCTGCCCCGTCCACGTGGAGATACTGCCAGAGGTGATCCATCACCTGGGCCAGATCGATTCACAGCGTATCGGCACACCGGGCCTCCTCTACCTTCCCAAGCCTTACGTGGTGCCCGGCGGCCGGTTCAACGAAATGTACGGCTGGGACAGCTACTTCATCATTCGAGGTCTGCTGCGCGACGGCCGGACGGAGCTGGCGCAAGGTATGGTTGAGAACTTTCTATTTGAGATTGATCATTACGGCGGCATCCTCAACGCCAACCGTACCTATTACCTCACGCGCTCGCAGCCTCCTTTTTTCACCTCCATGATTCGCGCCGTTTACGACGCCGAGCAGGCGAAGGGGCGCAACGCAGAAAAGTGGCTGGCAAAGACCTACCCCTACGCCGTTAAAGACTACAATCTTTGGACCCGTGAGCCGCACTTGGCAGGCTCGACCGGTCTGTCCCGCTATTTCGACTTTGGCACGGGCCCGGTGCCAGAAATGGCCGATGCTCCTAACTACTACCGCCGCGTGGCGCATTACCTGCTGCTGCACCGCGACCTGTCGGACGCAATCCTGGTCGAAACACGCCTTTCCGGAACACCGAGGCACGTCTTGATGGGCCCCGTATTCGGCCTCGATCTGTGCGCAGCACCGCGGGCGTCCGCTGCCGCCGCTTCCCAGGAGTGCGAGCCGGTAGAAGAGCTGACCCTCAGCGAAGATTTTTACAAGGGCGACCGGAGCATGCGCGAGTCCGGCTTTGACACCTCGTTTCGTTTCGGCCCTTTCAGTGCCGCCACCCATCATTACGCCCCCGTTTGCCTCAACAGCTTGCTTTATAAGGTGGAGACCGACCTCGAATGGATGAGCATCCAGCTCGGCCGCGGGGAGGAAGCGCAGCAATGGCGCATGCGAGCCATGAAACGGCGCGAAGCGGTGAACCGATACTTATGGGACGAATCACGCGGACTCTACATGGACTATGATTTTGAGAGGGGCCGGCAATCATCCTACGTGTATGCGACAACGTTCTATCCCCTCTGGGTAGGCCTGGCGGCTCCCGAGCAAGCCCATGCGGTGATGCAGAACTTAAGGCTCCTGGAGCAGCCCGGCGGCTTGGCAATGAGCCAGCAGGCGACCGGTATGCAGTGGGACTTTCCCTACGGGTGGGCACCCGTGCACCTACTGGCCATTGAGGGGATGCGTCGCTATGGGTTCAACTCGGACGCCGACAGAATCTCTTACAAGTTCCTGTCGATGGTGCTAGAGAATTTCCGGCGTGACGGCACGATCCGCGAGAAATACAACGTGGTCAGCCGCACCACTGAAACTCCTGTCGAAGCTGGATACACCCAGAATGTGATCGGCTTTGGCTGGACCAATGGTGTGTTCCTGGCCCTGCTGCACGAACTCCCGCGAGACATGGCCGAGCGCCTGGTAGAACAGTGACGCTTGTCGAGTCATCCGCTGATGCGATCGTCACACCCCGAGCGGGACGTTATGACATTGCCTTCTTGGGCTCGGGCCCGCGAGAAGTTGATCGTGGCGCTGGACCTGCCCCGTGTCGATGACGCCCTGCGCACCGCCACGGCCCTACACGGCTTAGTGGGTGGAGTCAAGGTCGGATCGGAACTCTTCACGGCCGCGGGGCCAGCGATTGTTCGTGAGCTGGTGGAGAAGGGTTGCCAGGTCTTTCTGGACCTCAAGTTTCACGACATTCCCAACACCGTCCGAGCCGCGGCCCGCGAGGCCGCGCACCTGGGTGTCGCCATCTTGGATGTGCATGCGGCGGGAGGCCGCAAGATGATGGAGGCAGCCGTCGAGGGCGCTCGCCAAGGCAGCGCCGGGCAGCCTGTGCCACTAGTTCTGGCCGTCACCGTTCTTACCAGTTTGAACGCAGCGGATCTCCAGGAGATCGGCATTGATGGACTGCCGGAGTCGGCCGTGGTGCGGTTGGCTAGGCTGGCCAAGGAGGCGGGCCTGGATGGAGTCGTGGCGTCGGCTCGCGAGATCGCCGCGATTCGGGCCGCCTGTGGCGACCAATTTGTCATTGCGGTCCCGGGCATCCGCCCCAGCAGGCATGACCCCGGCGACCAGTCGCGCACTGCTACTCCGGGCGAGGCGATCCGCAACGGTGCTTCGCTCTTGGTGGTCGGACGGCCGATTACGGGAGCGGCCGACCCCAGAGCTGCGGCGCTGGCGATCATCGAGGAGATGGAGCTCGCCGGCCGTGCGTCCCAGCCATGACCGAAACCGAAGTTCTGGACATCTTTCGCCAGCACTCAGCGCTACTTGAGGGGCATTTCGTTCTATCGTCTGGGTTGCACAGCGACCGTTACATACAGTGCGCCCTCGTCTTGCAATATCCCGAAGTGGCAGGCCGCCTGTGCTCCGAACTGGCGGCAAGGCTTCGCCACCTGGCGCCGCAAGCGGTGGTTGCTCCGGCACTAGGCGGTGTAATCGTGGCCCACGAGGTGGCACGCACTCTCGGTGTTCGAGCCATGTTCACGGAGCGCCAGACGAACACGATGATCCTGCGGCGAGGCTTTGAGCTGGCACCAGGCGAACCGGTGTTGGTGGTGGAAGACGTCATTACAACAGGTGGCTCGACGCGGGAGACCATCGCCGCAGTGGAGCAAGGTGGTGGCCGAGTGGTAGGCGTCGGCTCGCTCGTAGACCGCGGAGGCGGTACCGCGCCCCTGCCAGTGCCCAAAACATCCTTGATGACGTTGAATGTGCAGAACTATCGGCCAGAGGACTGCCCCCTGTGCCAAGCGGGGATTCCGACCCTCAAGCCCGGTAGCCGTAAGTAGCCGAAGGCCTACGATTGGGGAGCGTCCGCGGTCAACTGCCTCGTGTCTACAACGATTCGTCCTTTTTGCGGAGTGCACTGAGTGCGGGCTTGGCGGACGAAATGAGGCTAAAAAGGCGTGTGCAAAAAGGCGCCACCCGGGTGCTGCTTGCGCAGCCCTATCGGGAGTCTTAGCAAGGGGCTTCGGTGGTCACCTCGCCGACCTGGGGGTCAGCGCAAACTTAGCTCCCGCCAGCAATTATCGGTTTGGAGAGCAAGGCGGAGGCTACTCGCTGAGGCTCGGCAGCTTCAATCGTGTCGCCTAGGCGGATCATTCCGGGGTCGAGGATCTGTGCCCGCAGCCCGCCCCGGTGCAAGAGGGGCAAGCACACCTTCTTGCCTACAAGTTTCTCCAGATAATCGCACGGTTCGCAGAGCTTGAGTCCCCGCAATCTAGCTTCCCCAATACGGAACTCGCGGCCGACGAGGTGATTCAAAGGGACGCCCTGGGTTAGGATATTGCGCCGCGTCTCCGAGGGGTGGATTTCCAACGCATACTCGCGCCTCACACCCTCGAGCGCCTCAAGCTCGATCAGCGTCACTTCGCGGTTAGGCTTGTTCGGCTGGAACCAGGTGCCTTGACCGTAGAAGTAGCGGTCTCCCTCCAGACCGCGACCTGGGACGGCTCGAACCTCGCTCAGCGATATCATCGCGGCGCCCGCCTCCTTGGCGATGAAGAGCGACACAACTCTACCGGTTAAGCTCACCCGGGCATTATATCAAGATATCAAGACGAGCGCTGTTCCCAGCCTGACCGGGCGCAAGAAGCCGCATCCCACAGGTTCTCATTAGTGGACAACCATTCACGAAGTTTTAACCCCCGCTTTACCCACCCCTAACTTGACGCGTTCAGGATTGAAGCCGACGAGGGCCCGTCGATGTCGCACCAGGGTCTCAGCCGTCTCCGCCGCCGGGTGGGCCGGACAGGCTACCCACTAGCAAGGCAGCCGAAAGGAGTTTCACCATGCATCCGCGCTTCCTCCAAGCTGTAACCTCACTGAATGTCTGTCTACTCCTTCTTCTGGCCACCGCCTTCGCGCCCCAGTTGTCGGGCCAAGTGGACCGTGCCAGCTTGAACGGCACTGTAACTGACTCCAGCGGTGCGATGGTTCCGAACGCCCAGATCGAGGCCATAGAGGCCGGCACCGGCAAACAGCGGGAGGCAATGACCAATCGCGACGGCATTTACACCTTGCCCTCACTTCCAGCCGGGACATACACGATTATCGTTAACCACCAGGGCTTCGACCCCGCACGTTACGAGGGGCTGGTGCTACGCGTAGGACAGAAGGCGACACTCGACGTCCAACTAAAGGTGAGCGCGACGACAACCCAGATCGACGTTCGAGGTACGCCCGCCCTCCTCGAACGCAATTCGGCAGAACTGGCCGGCGTGATAGGATCGGCGCAGATTGAAAACCTCGCGGTGAACGGGCGCAACTGGGCGAGTCTGCTGCTGTTGGCTCCCGGCGCCATCGATGACGGAGGCGGCAACCAGCGCACCATCCGCTTTGCTGGACGCGCCCGCGACGACAACAACTACCGCTTCGACGGTATCGACGCCACTGGCATCCAGGAGCAGGCGCAGAAGTCGACCACCCGCTTGCAGGTCTCCGAGGATGCCGTCCAGGAGTACAACGTGAACTCGATGCTCTACACCGCCGAGTACGGCGCGGGAGCGGGAGGGCAAGTAGACATCGTGACTAAGTCCGGCAGCAACCAGTTCCACGGCGACCTGTTTCACTACCTGCGCAATAGTGCAATGGATGCGCGCTCGTTTCTCGACATTGATAACGACCCCACGGCGACCGGCCCGACTCACGTCCCCCCTTTCCGCCTGAACCAATTCGGGGGAAGCTTGGGCGGACCCGTGGTCAAGGACCGCACCTTCTTCTTTGCCAACTACGAGGGCATCCGCCAGTTCCGGGGTCGGACCCTCCACGCCTTTGTGCCCAGCGCTTCGCTGGACGACAAGATACTCGCCGCTTCACCGCCAATGGCTCCGATTGTTCAAGCTTTTCCGGCCGGCCAGGTCAGCACCTGCGCCTTTAACCCGGCACCGCCCTGCCAGGATATCGATGAATACACCCATCAGGGTGCCATCCGCATCCGCGAGGACAGCGGCTTAATTCGCCTGGACCACAAGCTCAACGACCGGACGCAGCTTTATTTCCGCGCCGTTTACGACAATTCGTTTACCACCGCGCCGCTCAATAACCTCTTCGACCAGCAACAGATCATTACCCACCCCGCTAATTATGTGATCAGCTTGATGCACAGTCTTTCGCCCCGAGTTTTTAACGAGCTTAAGTTCGGCATCAATCGCGCGCCGTTCCACAACCCGCAGGTGGGAGCATTCCCCGGTAACCTCGCCGTCAGCACGGACAACTTCGAGGGCTTGAACAACAACAATACGGACAACGAAGTGGGAACCTCTTTCGGCTGGATCGATAACCTTACCCTGCAGCACGGCCGCAATACCTTTAAGGTGGGAGGCGAGATCCGGCGCATCCGGCTGAACCAGGGCATTACCGAGGACAATTCCATCACCTTCACAGATGACGACAGCTTGATCCGCGATCAGCTCAAGCGCTTCTTACTGAAGAGTTCCTGGTGGAGCCGCGGCCTGCGGCACACCTTCGTTCTCCCTTACTTTCAGGACGAGTGGAAGGTGCGCCCCAACCTCACTTTGAACATGGGACTCCGCTGGGAGTACTACGCTCCGATCACGGAGGCGCATGGCCGTGGCCGCATCTTTGACCTGCAACGCTGCGCCAATACCGTTCCGAATGACCCTGGAATCTGCCCGCGCGGCAGTGCCTTCTTCTTCCCCAATTACCGCAATTTCGACCCGCGTTTTTCGATCGCCTGGGCACCCGGGCGCTTCAGCGGCAAGACCGTCATTCGAACCGGCTATGGCATCTACCATGGGGCAGGGCAGAACGACGACCTCAACGCCGGGTTGGAGAGTGACAACGTCCGTGTCTCGCTGAGTTCCGCGGACGTGCCGAACCTCGCCTACCCGATTGCCCCCTTCATTCCTCTCGCTCAAACGAAGGGACGCACACCGCGTGCCTTGCAGCGCGATCGGCGCGACCTCTACGCCGAGGAATGGGGCCTAACCATCCAGCAGCAGCTGCCAGCCCAGTTCGTGTTACAGACCGGATACTTCGGCAGCGTGGGCCACCGGCTATTCGCCCGTACCTACGAGAACGTCTGCCTTCGTCCCCCCGATCCCAACACCGGGTTCTGCCCTCGTCCCTTGCCAGGAGTAGGGCAGGTGGATCTGAAGCGCAACGACGGCAACAGCACATTCAACGCGTGGCAGACATCGCTGGAACGCCGCTTCGCGGGTGGCTTTGGCCTCCAGTTCCAGTACCTCTGGTCGCACTCTATCAATGACGGATCGATTGGCGGCGGTGAGGCCAACGCACCGGAAAACGTGGCCTGCCGTGAATGTGAGCGGGGTCCCAGCGTGTACGACATTCGCCACAACATTGTCGCCGGCGCCGTCTATGATCTTCCGTTTGGAGTTGGGAAACGCTGGGCCGGCCGCCCCGGCATCCTAGCCAGGGTGCTCGGCAGGTGGCAGTGGAGCGGCATTCAGGTGTGGCACACGGGACATCCTCTCACCGTCCTAGTCGACCGGGACGCCAACGTTCTTCCTGACGGGAACGCGGCGAGCGATCAACGGCCGGACCTTCGGCCAGGCGTTCCCGTCATTCCTGCCAATCAAAACCCCAACCACTGGATCAATCCTAACGCCTTCGCCATCCCCGCCGACTTCACCTTTGGCAATGCCGGGCGCGGCCTGGTTCGCTCCCCGAACGTGTGGCAGACCGATGTAGCGCTTTCGAAAACCATTAGGCTGTCCGAGCGCTTCAGCTTGAGGTTCCGCGCCGAGGCCTTCAACCTATTCAACCACGATCAGTTCGCAGATCCAGTGATCGATATCTCCAACAACAACTTCGGCCAAATCACCAGCACCGTGAATTTCAACAGCAATAACGACAGCTTTGCCCCGGACAACACCGGGTCGGGCACGCCACGCCAGATTCAGTTCAGCTTAAAGATCATGTTTTGAGCGGTGACTGCCTGGTTTAAAGACCTCGCGCTTTCAAGCCTTCCTTGTCGCTCAGTATGGCCTTGTTCCAGGCGGTGCGGCCGACGTGCCTCCAGCGAAATCACCGGGATGTAGCTGCCTCTCAGTTCACGCTTCCACCAGTCTCCAGAAGTCCGGCGCTCGGCAAAGGTCGTGAACCGGTAGTCGTACACCAGCGCCCGAATGTAATGTGGCGGAGCGCTCGGGAAAGGATTGTGAGCCAGCAACCTGAGAACCTCAGGCGAACCTTCGAGCAATCGGGCCATGAAATTCACGAACCAAGGATTCTCCCGATAGCTCTCCAGCGCCGCGAACCACATCTGCCAGTCGAGGCGGGGTTGATACGGCGCCACCCACGGTGGGCGCCGGTGAACGTCACCCGGCTTGTACTTGAACTCGTAAGGAAGCCAGGTAACACCATCGTTGCTGCCCTCGACGATGATTTCCGGCCGCGACGTCGTCATCAATGCGAACAACCCGTAGGTATTAACGACCTGGAACGGTGCGACCCAGCCCAGCACTTGCCGCATGATGCCGGGCACGGCTCGACCCCGGCTGAACTCCTCGGTCAATTCGGTCCCGCTTAGCAAGAGGAGAGAAACTGCTAGCACCGCTGCCAGGGCGCGCCGCGCGCGCGACGGCTCCGAGGCATTCGCCAGACTTGCAGCCCATGGTCGCGGAATCACACTTCGGAAGCAGGCGTCATCCAGCAGTGGCAGGCAGAGGGTCACCGTCAGGAGGTTGAAGAAGGCGTAGTTACCCGTGACCGCGATAAGCGCCTGAAAGCATGCCAGTAGCGCGGCAGCGATGAGCCTGAGCCGGCGGGGAGCGAAGATGAAGAATGGCACGACAAGCTCAACACCAAAAACGCCCGCCACGGAAGCCTTCTGAAACCAAGGTGGCAACTGGTTGGCGTACCACGCGACAGGGGTCGGCAGCGGTTGAGTCTGATAGTGATATTCGAGTGCAGTCAGGTTGCGCCACGTCGGGTCTCGGCTCAAGAGTTTAACGCTGCCCGAAAGAAACATGAGCCGAAACAGCAGCCAGCGCAGCAGCCAGAGCATGATTAGGGAGGGTCGCGACGGCGGGCGCACCTGGTTGGCGCGCTTCCACGGCGCTCCAAGCCATTCCCAAGGCGCGAAGAAGAGGGCGAGAAAGCCTGCCTCGAGCAGCAAGGCGTCCCACTGGTAGGAGAGGAAGATACGCCCCGCGGTGACCAGGGAAAGATAAAACACCCAAAGGATGACCAAGGCTGGCGCCGCCGCGACGTCCGCAATCACAAAAAGGGAAGCCGCCACGCCCCCGCCGGCTAAGAATTGTAGCGCAGCATCGCTGGAGTCGAGCCAGGCGAGCGTAGGCACCAGCCAGTAGCGCTCGACGCCCAGGCTCACACGCAGCCCGTCAAGCCATGGAGAGAGTGGCAAGACCCCGCGGCTCCCGGCCAGTCCAGCGATCTGCGGCCATAGCGACAAAAAGGCGGCCAGATATACCACGCCCATGGCGCGCAGGAACAGCCAGCGTGTGAGGTGAAAGGTAGGCGGCTCGAAGTGCCGCCCCCAAAGGAGCCGGACGATCCTTGAGGCCAAATTGCGGTGCCGTGCGACGGTGCGGTAGGCAAACTCGCACACCGCGGCCGCGCCTGGCACGGAGTGATACACACTCAGCATCCACTCGCGTGAAGGGTCGAAGGCCAGGGTGCGGAAGACAGCCTCGGCAGCGCTGAAGGTGCGGCCATCAGGCAAAATAAGTTGAACCGCCTGAGTAAACCTTTGGTAAGGAATCTGGGGAAAGGAGCCAGCCGCTTCCTGAAAGGGCGCGTAGCTGACGCGATCGCCCGTGATCTGGCGCGCGTACTCGACCCACTGACGGCAAAAGCCGCAGCGGCCATCGAAAATCAGCAGAGGCTTGGCTTCTTCACCGACCATGGGCAAGGAGCGCCCGCGATCATCGCTGACGGGCAGCCCACACCGTCGTAAAGAAGGGCCTTGACTTTTCGTCTCGGCCTTCTCAGGTCCTTGCTGACCAAGGCCAGAACTGCCACTACTTGCGCGGTGGCTGCGACGGCCGGAGCTCGATGCGGCTGGCCAAGGCGCGAGCCGGAAACTTGTAAAGGTCGATAACCGCCTTGGCCACATCTTCGGCGGTGAGCTTCCAAGAGTCACGGGACCTGCCGCTCGGCGAGGCAAAGTCTGTAGCCACGCTTCCCGGCATGATCGTGCTAACGCGGATGCCATCGTACCGCACTTCCTGCATCATGGCCTCGGTGAATCCGTTCAGCCCGAACTTGGAAGCGTTGTAAGCACTGCCACCCGGAAAGGCGTTGATGGCCGCCAGGCTGGAGATGTTGAAGATGTAGCCGCCGCCCCGCCGGCGCATGAGTGGAATCGCTTCGTGGCAGCAGTAGAACACCCCGCCGAGGTTCGTCTCGATCGTCTCTCGCCATTCCTCGGGCGTAAGTTGCTCCACCGGCTTGAAGATTCCGAGGCCAGCATTGTTCACCAGGATATCGAGGCCACCAAAGCGCTCCTGCGCGTGCTGGATGAGCCTTCGGCAGTCCTCGTAATGTCGCACGTTGGCCGCGATACCCTCGATTCTCTTCCCTTGTAGGTCCGAATCAAGTTCAGCCACTGCCTTCTTGACTGCCGAGGCGTCCCGCCCGCAGATGAGCACGCTGGCGCCTTCGGCCAGTAAAGCCCGGGCGATGCTGAACCCAATGCCTCGTGTGCCGCCCGTGACGACGGCAACCTTGCCTTCCAGCGGTGATGCCATGGAGTCCTCCACGAGAAATGATTGTACCCGCTAAACGCTGGCCAACGACTGCGATCGTCTTTGGCCGTCGGACGTTCGAGCCGCTCTGGTTAGATGCCCGGATGCCTCCGCCGTTGTAAGGGACTCGAAGCACACACATTCAGCCCGAAGGTTTGGCCAGGCCAGTGCACCTTCCCCCTTACACTTCGTCGCTATTTGTGCGACAATCCCCCTGAGTCAACCACTGACGCAAGCCCCAGCCACTCGGCGCGACCGGGCGATGGCCGGCCCGG
Source organism: Acidobacteriota bacterium (assembly GCA_902812465.1). Lineage (GTDB taxonomy): Bacteria > Acidobacteriota > Terriglobia > UBA7540 > UBA7540 > CADDZE01. Next base: position 45,641 of record CADDZE010000006.1, read on the forward strand.
CCAACATGGCGCTTGCTCACGAGCCGCCGGCTCGCACCTCACGTATGGGTACCCAGCTTTCCCAAAGATCCACCGAAACGCAGCCCTCCAAGACTGGTACTGCGCTGCCTCGTGTGCTCGTCGCCACGACAGCGATGCTGGTGTTCATCAATTACTGGCGGGCAGCGGCCATCGTACTGAACGACCTGGCATCCTCGGCCTTTTATGCGGGGGGCATCGCGGAACATTTCATCGGCCCGTCGGCTCCCTGGTACATCCTCGCCATCATGCTTTTTTCCTATGCGGTGCGCTCGGTCTACATCGAGAGTTGCAGCATGTTCGTGCGGGGGGGCGTGTACCGCGTGGTGAAGGAGGCCATGGGCTCCACCCTGGCGAAGTTTTCGGTGTCCGCGCTGATGTTCGATTACATCCTGACAGGGCCCATCAGCGGCGTCTCCGCCGGACAGTACTTGGTTGGCCTGCTGAATGACGTCTTTCGCTACGCCCATCTTGGCATAGTTCTGCCCGTGAATTCCACCGCCGCCGCCTTCGCCGTAGTGGTGACGCTCTACTTCTGGTGGCAAAACATTCAGGGCATCCACGAATCGAGCGATAAGGCGCTGCGCATCATGCACGTGACGACCGCGATGGTCGTCCTGTTAATTGGGTGGTGCAGTTACACGATCTGGCTGCGCGGATTTCACTTGCCCCCGTCGCCTCGGCCCTCGCACCTGGTTTACAGCGAGGACGCGTTGGGGTGGTTACGCCACACTGGTCTGCCCGGCATCGGGCTGATCGGCGTGCTGATTGGGCTCGGGCACTCGGTGCTGGCGATGAGCGGCGAGGAGACGCTAGCCCAGGTCTATCGCGAGATCGAGCACCCCAAGCTGAAGAACCTCGAGAAGGCCGGCTTCGTGATCTTCGTCTATAGCCTGATGTTCACCTCGTTGGTGTCATTCTTCGCTTTCATGATCATTCCCGATAGCAAGACCCGCCTCTCCTTCAAAGATAACTTGATCAGCGGGCTGGCGATGAACGTGGTGGGGCCTTACACGTTGCGTCTGGCCTTCCAAGCGTTCGTCGTGGTGGTGGGATTTCTGATCCTCTCTGGGGCTGTCAACACCGCGATCGTCGGTTCCAACGGAGTGCTGAATCGCGTCTCAGAGGACGGCGTGCTTCCCGAATGGTTTCGCCACCCTCACCCGCGCTACGGGACTTCGCACCGCATCATCAATCTGGTGGTCGCACTCCAGATCTTGACGATCCTACTGAGCCGCGGAGATGTGATTGTGCTCGGTGAAGCCTATGCCTTCGGCGTGATCTGGAGCTTCGCCATGAAGGCTCTGGCAGTGCTGGTGCTGCGCTTCACCGAGCCGGGAGCGCGCGAGTTCCGCGTCCCCTTGAACGTCAGAATCGGGCGCCTGGAGCTTCCCATCGGCCTCTCGTTGATCACGCTTACCCTCTTCGCCATCGCCCTGACCAATCTCTTTACCAAGCAGATCGCTACCATGTCCGGCGCGGCTTTCACCGCGCTGTTTTTCACGATTTTCACTGTCTCCGAAAAGCTTACGCATCGGCGCGGGCAACCCCACGCTGAACTCGACCAGTTTAACCTTGTGCCGGGCGAAGACCTCACACCGGAAACCTTGGGGGTCCGCCCCGGGAATATTTTGGTACCGGTTCGCGATTACAATACGCTCTACAATCTGGCCGCAGTGCTCCAACGCGCCGATCCCGCGCGCCAGGACATCGTCGTGTTGCACCTGCGTATCCTGGCGCGTGCCGGATCGGGCGAGCATGCCTTGACGCCCGAGCAGCTCTTCACGTTCAAAGAGAATGAACTCTTCACTCGGGCCCTGAGTCTAGCCGAGAAGAACGGCAAGACCATTCACCTGGCCGTGGTGCCCGCCACCGACAAGTGGGACGGTATCCTGCGCGCCGCCCAGAGCCTCAAGTCGTCCACGATTGCCGTAGGATCGTCGCCCAGCCTGCCCATTGCTGAGGAAGCGCGCTTGGCGGGTCTGGCCTGGGAACGCCTGCCCCAACCGAAGCCGCAACTGACCTTGCAAATCTTCACGCCCGAAGGCGAAGAGCATGTCATTTATCTTGGGCCGCATTCACCGCACCTTACACCCAAGGAGATTGACCTGCTCCACAGCATCTGGCTTGAGCTCAGCAACGAACTCAGCCCGGAAGAAGTGCACCATCACGATATCGTCCATTTTGCCCTGAACGAGTTGCGCGCCGCGCTCAACAACAGTTCCCGCGAGCAGGTGAAGCAGCGCCTGCTCGAGCATCTCCACGAAATCCGCGGCCGCCGCCATCCCTCCCTGATTGGCTGAGGAGGCGCCGCTCGTTTGCCTGCCTCGTACTATTCGCAATCGAAGCCCATACCCGAAAGCGGCACTTTGCATGGCGAAGTGCTGAGCCAGACCGAAGGGTGCGATCCCACGCCCGGGCGGATGAGAGACCCACAGCAGATGCCGTCCGGGGCACCGACCTTGTGTTTTCAACAACCTATCCGGTTCGTTTCGTCAAAACCCCTTTCTCCGCCTCGCCGGTTTGCACTCGCCTCCGGCGGGGATACGATGTCGACGCCTATTACAAGGCAGACCATGCGAACACTTCCGCCGTCCGCAACGAAGGAGAACGGGGAGCACAAACGGCACGAAAGAGGGGAGAGGATGCGGCAGAGCCGCTTCACCGAATGACCGGGGGGCCGTGGAGTGGCTGGCAGACCCCCTTACCGCGCCTGAAACGGAATGCCTCAGAAAACTGGCCTACGCCAACTCCAAACTGATCGTCGTGTAGGAGCGCGCCGGAACTTGCAGGGTCATCTTCGAACCTGGCGCAGGAGGCTCAAGCGGCTGGGGCACCACCTGTTTGGGCGCCTCGAAGGTATTAGTCGCTTTCAGGTCCGTGCCCGTCAGCACCTCGCAGACCTTCACCTTGCTCGGAGTCACCTCGTGCCAGACGATTTCGAGATCGCGCGGCTTTTCGAGGTCGCGGTTGAGGACGAAGAGAACAGCTCGCTTGGCTGCTTGATCGAGCGTGCCCGCCACATCCAGGTAGGGCACCTGGCCGGGTTCTGCGCCTCGCATACTGACCAAGCCGGCTGGCCTGCCGCGGTCGGGCAAAGGATAGGAGGGTCCTTCCATCGCCAGGTCCAGTGCGCTACCGCTCGCATGGTGCAGAACCGACGCGTACGGATAATAGATTGTCTGCCGGAGCACGGAGGTCTCGTTGGTCATGAGGGGAGCGATCACGTTCACCAACTGGGCAAGGCAGGCGACCCGCACGCGGTCGGAATGCCGGATCAGGGTGTTAAGCATTCCTCCCACCAACAGGGCATCTTCGAGGTTGTAGATCTCCTCGAGCAGGTGCGGATGCTCCTGGCGCTGACCGTTATCAAACTTCGGCCCGCGAGCCCGGTACCACACGTTCCACTCGTCGAAGGAAAGGAAGAGCTGTTTACTGGAGCGCTTCTGGCTGCGCACCATATCGCCAACATCGATGATGTCCTCGATCTGCCTCTCCATGGACAGGTTCATCGCCAGGTACTTGGAGCTGTCATCGCCAGTCTCCTCGTCGTTGCCCAGATAGCGGTGCAAGGAGATGCCGTCGACCTCTGGATAACACTCCTCGAGCACTTGGCGGTCCCACTCCAGATAGGTGGGCATGTACGGACCGCTCGAACCACAGGCAATCAGCTTGAGCGAGCTATCGAGGACGCGCATCTGGCGGGCGGCGTCTGCCGCCTTACGCCCATAGTCGACGGCCGACATGTGGCCGATCTGCCAGGGGCCGTCCATTTCATTGCCCAAACACCAGTACTTCACGTTGTGCGGCGCCTCGTAGCCGTGCTGGCGCCGCAGGTCGCTCCAGCGCGTGCCCCGATCCACGTTGCAGTACTCGACTAGCGCCACGGCCATCTCGACCGTCCCGGTGCCGAAGTTCAGCCCCAGTAGGGGCTCCGTCCCGACCAGCCTGCACCAGGTGATGAATTCGTTGGTGCCGAACTGGTTGGGCTCGAGCGTGTTCCAGGCCCGGTCGAGCACAAGCGGGCGGTCCTTCTTCGGCCCCACACCGTCCAGCCAGTGGTAGCCGGAGACAAAGTTGCCGCCCGGATAGCGCACGATCGGCACGCCGAGCTGCTTGATTTCCGCGGCGACGTCCGTGCGGTAACCGTTCGCGTCAGCCAGCTTTGACCCTGGCTCATAAATACCCTGATAAATGGCGCGGCCCAGGTGTTCGAGGAACGACCCAAAGAGGCGGCGGTCCAAGGGCGTCAGCGTTCGTTCCGGATCGATCACCACGCGCGTGGTGGGGCTCGTCTGCGCCCTGAGCAGAGGTCCCCACCAGGCATGGCTGGCCAACGCCCCACCGGCCAGAGCCGCCTGGCTCAGGAATCGCCTTCTCGGGACACTGGACATAATCCCTCCGCTGGGCTCCATGACGCCGGCCGTTCAGCCGGGCTCTGGGCATCCTGCCCGGAGTGAGAAACCGGACGCGGGTGAGCGTGTTAGGGCTTGGCCCGGCGCCGGACCGTTCGATTAATCGTTTAAGCGCAACCCGCGACCCGAACCGTTTACCCTGACCCTCCCGTCCTTGTCAAGCTCTTTCTCACTTTTGGTGTAAGCCTTGTAAACTACGTACACCGCGTAAACTTTGTGTGGACCGTATTCTGCCCTGGGCCAGAACGCCCGCCCCGGACATGCCGAGATACGATTTGACGAAACGAACCGGATAGGTTGTTGAAAATTCGAGGTCGGTGTCTGGACTAGAGCGCGCCGGCAGGTCAAAATACGCGTGAAAGTGCAAGACGCCCAGGGGAAACTGCCTGCCCACTGGCGAGGGCACTGGGACTGAACACCGAGCGAGGTCACAGCACCCCTTCCGACCCCCGCTAGAACCGCCTCCGGTCACCCGCCGCCGGGCCCCGGAAGACACTGCGCCTTTGGGCTCACCCTTTCCTCCGTGGCGCGTCTAACGAACTGGGACGGCAGGAAACAAAGATTTCCGATGGATGGCGCTTGCTTGGAGCTGGCCGGCAAAATCCCTGCCGAGAGCTCGCCGCTGGCGGGGACGGACGAGTCTGCCCTGGTCCGGCGGGCCCAGGCTGGCGACCGCACCGCCTTTGACGCCTTAGTGCGCCTTTATGACCGGGAAGTGCTGCGGCTGGCCATGCGGGTAGTAAAGTCAGAGGATGAAGCGGCAGACCTTTACCAGGAAGCTTTCTTGAAGGTCTATCGCTCGCTCGGGCGGTTTCGCTTCGAGTCCAGCTTCTCCACCTGGCTCTACCGCGTCGTGGTCAATGTGTGCCTGGACCATCTGCGTCGGCAGAGGAGCCGCAACGAGGTGCAGCCGCCGGAGCAGGAGCCGGGTGAGCCGGAATATTTTCACTCGCTCGCCGATCCTAACCCCGGCCAGCACCCAGAGCAGGCCCTGCGAGCACGCGAGATTGGGGGACGCATTCATGCGGCGTTGGAACAGCTGACTCCTCGCGAGCGGATGGTTTTCGAATTGAAGCATTACCAGGGATTGAAGCTGCGCGCCATCGGTCAGCTTTGTGGCACTACCGAGGAGACAGCTAAGAACTGCCTGTTTCGTGCCACGCAGAAATTGCGCAGCTGCCTGGCCGATCTTCTGTGAGTGACGAAGGGTCACCGTAGGTTTGGCCAGTCACCTCACTTGATGGTAAGGACGGCTATGGTGTGTGAGGAAATTGAAGCCAAAATGACGCTCTATCTCTACGGTGAGCTGCCGGACTCCGAGTGCGCTGCTGTGGAAGAACACTTTGCGGCCTGTGCGGACTGCGCCAGGCACGCCGCGACTGCCCGGCGGTTGCAGCAGCTACTGAACCAACAGCCGGTGGCGGAGCCCGCTCCCGAACTTCTTGTCCATTGCCGGCAGGCCCTGGAGGTCGCCTTAGACTACGAGCAGCTCGGCTGGCACAGTCTTCTGCGCGACTGGACGCCGGCCTTGAGCCTTTCGCATCCTTCGGGCATCGTCGCCGTCGTCGGCCTAGTCATCTTTGGTTTCGGCCTGGGGTGGACGCTGCGGCCGCAGACCGGCCGCGTCCATACCGCCGCCCCTGCTCAGGCCTCGTCCCAGGCCACCCTGGCCGATCTGAGCGGCGCCCGGATCAGCGCAATTCGCCAGGTGGCTCCCGATCCAGAGACGGGCGGCGTGAAAATTACGCTGGACGCTGAGCACCGGGTGACCATGGAAGGGTCGCTCGATGACCCCCGCATCCGCGACGTGATGCTCTACGCGCTTCGCAGCTATTCGAATCCCGGGATCCGTTTGGACACCCTCGAGGCGTTGCGCTCCAAGGTGGATACGCCCGCGGTGCAGCCCGCTTTCCTCTACGTGCTGCAGCACGATCCCAACTTGGGACTGCGCATGGAGGCCCTGAATGCCGTCCGGAAGACGGATTGGAATCCGGAAGTGCGGGGCGCCCTGCTGAACGTCGTCGAGCACGACAAGAATCCAGGGCTGCGGGGTGCAGTGGTGGACGAGCTGTCGAGGCGCGCCCTGCAGCAGCACGACCTCCAGGTGATCCAGGAACTGCAGCGGCTGGCCGAAACGGACAGCGACCGCTACGTGCGCCAGAAGTCCCTCAGCGCCCTAGTCGCTTTGGGGGCCGCCGGGCCGTAGATGGCGCGGTACGGCTTCATCGCCCGCCAGTCGCGGCGTGAGCTGGCGCTGAGCGGGGTCAAGAGGCTGGCAGCACAGAAAATATCGACAGGAGTAACCGTGAAAGTCCGAGCCGTATGGCTGCTAGGGCTAATCGCTGCCGCAGGCATCGCGGTGGGGAGAGGGGAGGACTCGCGCATCAAGCGCGGCCCGCTCCAGCACCAGGGACGCCTCTGGGTACAGGAAGTGCGGTATTCCGAAGCCGTCCCGGACGGCAGCCTGCTGCTGATGCAGGCGGACATTGGCTCAATTCGCGTTCAGCCGGGAGCATCCGGGCAACTGGAATGCGTGGCCCGTTTGCAGCTGTACGCTGGCAGCGAGGCGGAGGCTCGCAACGTCTTCGACCGCTTTGCGATGGTAGTGAGACGCACCAACGGCGGCATTTACCTCAGCGGCCGTTCGCCTTCCGGGCGGCGCTCACCCCTCTGTCTCGCCTTTGATGTGCGCGTCCCCTTGCGCTTCAACCTCAACCTGGAAACGCAGGGTGGCAACGTCGATGTCGGGCAGCTCAACGGCGAATTGCGGGTCGTCACGGCGGCTGGTGACGTGCGCACCGGTGACGTGACCGGGCCGGTGCGGGTGGAGACCGCTGGCGGGTCCGTCGATCTGGGCAATATTGGCCACAGTGTGGAGGCCCATTCGGCCGGAGGACGCATTCACGTCGGCGACATTCAGGGCGACGCAACGCTGGAGACAAGCGCAGGTGACATTCTGGCGGGCGTGATCCGGGGAAGGGTCCGGGCACAAACCGCTGGCGGCGACATTGTGGTGCGCGCCGCGCAGGGTCCTGTCATGGCTCAGACGGAGGGAGGCCAGATTCAGTTGGGGCAATGTGGCGCGTCGGTGCGCGCCCGAACCGCCGCGGGAAGCATCCACCTGGCAGGAGCCAGAGGCCTGGTGGAGGCGCAGACCGCGGGAGGCGGCCTCGATCTGCTTCAGCTAATGAGCGCGGTGCGCGCGGAGACGGCAGCCGGTCCCATTCTCGCCCAGATTGACGCCAGTCCGCAGACGTTCCGAAACTCTTCCCTGGAGAGCTCGGCGGGTGACATCCAGGTGCTTCTGCCTCCCACCTTGCCGGTCACCCTGAACGCCGTCATCGATAACTCTGCAGGTCACCGAATCCTTACGGACTTCCCGGTGACGGTCGGCAGCCAGCAGTACGGATTGGCCAGCGGGGAGGTGCACGCCCACGGCGCGGTAGCGGGCGGCGGTCCGCTGCTCAACCTTCACACTAACATGGGCAACATCGAGATCCGCAAGATGGACGCACTTACACTGGCGCGGCTCAAGCAGGCACAGGATGCCTTGCGGAAGTCGTGGCAGGTGCGTTGGCAGGACCATCAAGAACAGTTGCGCCAGCTTCGCGAACAACTTCACACTCTGGAAGAGGCAGCGGAGAAGGCGCGAGAGCAGCTCCAGCAGAGGGCAAGAGAACAACTGATCGAGCACCAGAAGAGACCGGACGACTGATGACGCTGGTCCGCCGGCCCTGGGATCGCCAGGGCAGGCCTGCTGCTTTCTTCGATCGTCCATAGTCAGTCTTTCGAGGCAACCATGAAAAGACGAATCCGATTTTGGGCGGGACTCGCTGCGCTTTTGGCCATGGCGACCAGTATGCTCCTGGCCCAGGGCAAACTCGCGTCGAAGGTCCAACTGGCACGGCAAGAACACGCCGCCTCGCCCACCGCGCCTCCTCAGAATCGTCTGGCGATGCAGATTTTCGGCGATGCACGGACGGCTTGGCTGGGCGTCAAGCTGGAGGATGTTTCAGCCGACGACGTTAAGGAGCTGAAGCTGCCCGGCGCTTATGGCGCCAAGATCAGCGAGGTCGAGCCCAACAGCCCAGCCTCGAAGGCAGGACTGCAAGCGAACGACGTCATCGTCGAGTTTGACGGCGAACGCGTGCGTAGCGTCGCGGAATTGCGCCGCTTGATTCGTGAGACCCCGGCGGGCCGCACCGTGAGCGTGCGCGTAGTCCGTGACGGGAAGGACCAAAGCGTCCGTGCGACCTTAGAAGAGCGGCGTGGCGAGGGCTTCGGCATAACGATGCCGCCACCCTCGGATTATCGTGTCGAGCCCGTTCCGCCACTCCGCATGCCGGACCTCTATTTCTTTGGCGGACCGCGCCTGGGCGTTTCCGTGTCCAGCCTCACCCCCCAGCTGGCTGAGTACTTTGGCGTCAAGGAAGGCAAAGGCGTCCTGGTGCGCGAGGTGACAAAGGACAGTCCGGCAGAGAAGGCAGGGGTGAAGGCAGGCGACGTGATCGTGAAGGTAGACAACCGGGAGGTGTCCTCCCCCGGAGACCTGCGCAGCGCACTCAACGCCGTTCGGGACAAGCATCAGGTAACCCTGACCATTGTTCGCAACCGGCAGGAGCAAACCCTGAAGGTCGAATTGCCTTCGTCCTCGGGCCATGGTACCGAAACGTCCGCCGAGGACTGGCTTACTCCGGCGGCTGACGAGCTGGCAGAGCTGGAGGACGAAATTGCCCAGGTAGCGTCCCGTGAGGCGAACCGCCAGGAGTTGCAGAAGAAAATCAGGGAGCTGCAGCGCCAGGCTCATGACCTGCAACAGAAGCTACGCGAGGAAGCGCTGACGAAGCAGCGGTTGTGGCAAAAGCAGATGCGCGAGCTTGCAGACCAGCTCCGTCGAGAGCTTGAGAGAGCAGGCGAGGCGGCGCAGGTAGTTTGAGGTTAGCCTCCCGTGCCGGTCCGCAAGGTTTCAACAACGTCCTACCAGAAGGCCCGGAAAGAGAGGTCGCGCTGCGGGGGTCTTAACGCGACGGTACTTGTAACCTTCCATATTTCCTCAGCACTTCCTGCAGCTTGTCGTGGGGAATGGCCTCGACCTTATGGTCATCAAGGCCGGTCATGGTCTCCGCCGCCACCAGCGCATTGACAATCGCTTCCTCCGTCGCCTCCACGGTGGCGGCGAAAAGGGGATTCATCTCGTCGTTGGGCACCATCTCGAGATGTCGGATTCCCGCCGGCTGACTGGCGCCCGGATTGGCGGTCGAAAACGCGAGGAAGATATCACCCGAGCCGTTTCCGGAAACGCTGCCCGTTCTGGCCAAGCCCAGCGACGCGCGGCGCGCTAGGCGCTTCAACTGGTGTGGCAGCAAAGGCGCGTTAGTGGCTATCACGATAATGATCGAACCGGTCTCCTCATGGCCAGAAGCCTTAAGCGCGCTCCAAATTTTGCTGCCCGCAATCTCGCGCCCCACGGGAACGCCGGCAATCCGCAGCTGTTCCCGCGATCCGCAGTTGCACTGCACCAAAACGCCCACTGTGTAGCCGCCCTGCTTGGCGTCTAACACTCGGGACGAGGTTCCCGTGCCACCTTTGAACTCATAGCAGATCATGCCGGTACCGCCCCCAACGTTGCCCTCTTCAACGGCTCCGGAGTGCGCGGCTTCGAGGGCATGAAAGACATCCTGCTGCTTCACGTGGAATCCGTTGACATCGTTCAGCCAGCCGTCGTAGGTTTCGGCCACCACCGGCAGCGACCACCAATAGTCGCTTCCCTCTGGCTGGCCGTGCTTGACGCGCCAGGCAATCACCGAATCGCGCACCACCCCCACGCTGTGAGTATTGGTAATCATGACAGGTCCTTCCAGAAACCCCGATTCTTCTAGCCAGGTGGTGCCTGTCATCTCGCCGTTCCCGTTCAGCGAGAACCAGCCGGCAAACACCTGGTCGCTGGAGCCGCGCCCGCGGGGTAGGATCGCCGTGACGCCGGTCCGCACTGGCCCCTTGCCCACTACCAGTCGTCCCGATCCGGAGGTTAGAGTGGTAAAGCCTACCTCGACTCCCGGAACGTCCGTAATGGCGTTGAGTGGCCCCGGGGTGCCATCAAACGGGATGCCGAGATCGCGGGCCCTCGGCTTCGGCTGCGACTCCGCCCTCCGCGGACAGCCCCAAATGACGAGGCAGCAGAAGACAAGACAATATCGACTGAACATACTTGGCTCCTTTCACTGGGATTTTGAGGTCTGCGTCGCCGCAGTGTCCCACAATTGCAACAAAACTAAAAATGGTTTAGAACCTAATCGCAGCTTTCCGAGTGGCCTATGATCTCGCTTCACGCAAACTTGTTACGCAGAGTGACAACGCTTAGCCTGGCCCTGCCGCGACTTTGCTGTCTTCTGATGGCCCTGGTAATGATTCAGGTTGAGGGGACAAGAATGAAGGCTTCCCTGGAACCGTCTCTGAAGCCCTCAGCCGTCCGGGTAATCGTCAAGCCGGGCGAGTCGGTAGTATTGAGTACCGCATCCGCCGAGTTCGACATTTTTCCTTCAGGTTACATCCGGGCCTTCCTGCTTCGGAATGGGCACCACCTAACCCTGGACGAGCCGGGCACTGGCCTGGCGCCCGAGTCCGTGAGCGTCAATGGGAGGGCAATAGATCGCTTCCATTTCGATCTGGCACATGCGCGCGTCTCCGAAGCCGGGGGCAAGATAGGCGCAAGCGGACGCCGCGTAGAGTTAACAGGGGAAGGCGAGGCGGCGGACGCCTGGATCGCCGTCACGCTGGCCGCGGAAGTCTATGACGACTTCCCGAATGTCCTCGTGACCACCGCGGCGTTCAAGAACTCGGGAAGTGCCGCTGTGCGGCTGAGCCACATCGAGCATGAGACCCGGCGGCTGAACGCATCGCTGGCCGATCCTCGGGTTGCGCCTTATCATCTCTGGTCGTTTCAGGGATCCAGCACGCGGTGGGGCAAGGACGACGTCTTCGAGATTTCTGATCATTTCTTCCAAGCTAACCCTATGGGCGCCCCGAATGCCGAGGGAATGGGGGGCGGGATCCCGGTGGTGGCATTCTGGACCGCATCGGTGGGCGAGGCCATCGGCCACCTGGAGACCCTGCCACTTACGCTCACCCTTCCCGTGCGTGTCGAACCCGATCAGCTCATCCGTGCCTCCCTGGAGCTAAGCCCGGAAACCACGCTGACGCCGGGCGCGGTCTTCTCTACGCCTCGCGCCTTCATCGCCGTTTATCATGGCGATTTCTTTGAGCCCCTGCGGTTTTACTCGTTGATCTTACAGCGCGAAGGTTGGACCCTGCCGGAATCGAACCCTCAGGACTACCAGGTGAGCTGGTGTGGCTGGGGATACGAGTCTGAGGTAACGCCGGCGCAAATGGTGGGCACGATCCCCAAGCTCCAGGAACTTCACATCCGTTGGGCGACGTTGGACGACCGCTGGTTCAACAACTATGGCGATTGGCAGCCGCGGCCCGATACCTTTCCCGGCGATGCCATCCGCCAGATGGTAAAGACCTTTCACCAGCAGGGCATCTCCGTGCAGATTTGGTGGCTGCCCCTGGGCGCCGAGGACGGTCATGGGCACTATGAATCACACCGCTACGGGCTGTCCCAGGTGGTTAAGGACCATCCGGAGTGGCTGATTCTGGATCAGAACGGCAAGCCGGCACATATGATTCGCAACCTCGCCGCCTTGTGTCCTGCGGTGCCGGAGGTGCAGGAGTATTACCGCGAGCTGACCCGGCGGTTCATTCAGCAGTGGGATTTTGACGGCCACAAGCTGGATAACGCCTATACCGTACCCCCCTGCTACAACCCGAAGCACCACCACCGGTCGCCACAGGACTCGGTTAACGCAGTAGGAAAGGTCTACGAGATAATCTTTCAGACGACGCGCGCCCTGAAACCTCAGAGCGTGACCCAGATCTGCCCCTGCGGAACGCCGCCCAATCTGGCCTGGCTCCCCTATCTCGACCAGGCCGTTACAGCCGACCCGGTCGGATCAGTCCAGGTGCGGCGCCGAATCAAGATGTACAAGGCGCTGTTGGGCCCGGCGGCCGCCGTCTATGGCGACCATGTCGAACTGACTGCCATCCGCTTTGGCCGGAGAGAGATCGATTACGGGCGCGATTTCGCGTCCACCCTGGGCACGGGAGGAGTGCTTGGCACCAAGTTTGTCTGGCCCGATCCGGGCCCACGCTTTGCGAATGTTCTTTTGACTCCTGAGAAGGAGTTTTACTGGAAGAAGTGGATTGACCTTTACGACTCGAAGATGCTTTCCCAGGGCAGATTTTTGGACCTCTATATCTACGGCTACGACATCCCCGAGGGCTACGCGATCGAAAAGAACAAGTGCATTTACTATGCTTTTTACGCGCTGCGTTCGCACGAACCATGGAGCGGTGAAGTCGAGTTGCGCGGTCTGGAGGCTCGCCCCTACCGCATCACGGATTACGAAAGCGGGAAGGATTTCGGTACTGTTCGCGGGCCGCAAGCACGCGTCCCGGTCTCCTTTGTTCATCACCTGCTTCTCGAGGCCGATCCTGAATGACGCGACCGCTCTGTCAACCAACCGGGAGGACAGCATGCTAAGCCGAAGACAATTCCTGCAGAGCGGCCCTGCAGCGACTGCCGCCGTTGTTTCGGATGGCTGGCTGTTCCGCGCGACGCCGGCATGGCACAGCGCGCCGGAGGTTCCGGAATTCGAGTTTGCCGAGTACACGATCACGCAGCTTCAGCGAGCAATGCAGGAAGGCCGCCTAACTTCGCAAACCCTCACCGAGAAATACTTGGAGCGTATCGAACCGATCGACCGTCAAGGTCCGGCCCTCAACTCCGTCATCGAGCTAAACCCGGACGCCGTGGCCGCCGCTCGGTCACTGGACGAGGAACGCCGGGCCCGAGGGCCTCGGGGACCACTGCACGGCATTCCCGTCCTCATCAAGGACAATATCGGGACAGCCGACCGCATGACCACCACCGCCGGCTCGCTGGCGCTGAAGGGCTCAATTCCTCCCCAAGACTCTTTTGTAGCCCGCAAGCTGCGTCAGGCGGGTGCTGTAATTCTGGGGAAAACCAACCTGAGTGAGTGGGCCAATATCCGGTCGAGCCACTCGACCAGCGGCTGGAGCGCGCGCGGCGGCCTCACTCGCAATCCTTACGCCCTTGACCGCAATCCCTGCGGCTCGAGTTCGGGGTCGGGCGCTGCCGTCAGTGCCAACCTGTGCGCCGTCGCCGTAGGGACGGAAACAGACGGTTCCATCGTATGTCCCTCGTCGGCCAACGGTATCGTGGGTATCAAACCAACACTGGGGTTGGTCAGCCGCGCCGGCATCATCCCCATCGCCCACAGCCAGGATACCGCCGGCCCTATGACGCGCACCGTGGCCGATGCGGCAGCACTGCTGACGGCGCTCGCGGGCGCCGATCCGCAAGACAGCACCACCAAGGTCAGCCGGGGTAAAGCGCAGGATTACACGCAATTTCTCGATCCCAAGGCTCTGAAAGGAGCTCGCATCGGGGTGGCGCGCAAGTTTTTCGGTTTTAACGATGCGGTGGACAGACTGCTAGACGCCGCGCTCCAGGAGATGAAACGCCAGGGCGCGGTGCTGATCGATCCTGCGGACCTCGAACATCATGACCAGTTTGGCAGGTCCGAGCTTGATGTGCTGCTCTATGAGCTCAAGGCTGACCTGAACGCGTATCTGGCAGCGCTCGGGCCCGCGGCGCCCGTGCGCTCCTTAAAGGAGATCATCGAGTTCAACGAAAGGCACCGCCAGGAAGAGATGCCCTACTTCGGACAGGACCTTTTCATCAAAGCTCAGGCCAGGGGTCCGCTCACGGAGAAGAAGTATCTGGATGCCTTGGCCAAGAATCATCGCTTGTCGAGACGGGAAGGTATCGACGCCGTGATGGACAAGCTGCATCTGGATGCTTTGGTAGCGCCTACGGGCGGCCCGGCTTGGGTCACCGACTTAGTGAATGGGGATCACGATTCGGGTGGCTGCTCGACGCCCGCCGCTGTGGCCGGCTACCCACACATCACAGTCCCGGCGGGATTTCTCTTTGGCTTACCGGTTGGCCTATCATTTTTCGGCCGCGCCTACAGCGAGCCCACCTTGATCAAGCTGGCCTACGCGTTCGAGCAGGCGACCCAGTCCCGCCGTCCGCCGCGATTCTTGCCGCACGCAGAGCTTTAAGGGAATCCGGCCCGCCTGGCCGGATCGCTGCAAACGTGAGACGAGCATCGAGGGCAGGGCGCGGCTCCGGGCACGACTGCGCCCTAGCGAGATCCCACGATCTCCCGCAGGCTCCGGGCCACGTATTCGACCTGAGCTTCCGTCAGCTCAGGATAGAGCGGCAAACTCAACACGCGCTCGCAGGCCCGTTCAGCATGAGGAAAACTGCCCGGCCCGTACCCGAGGTGCGCCAGGGCGGGTTGCAGGTGGAGCGGACGAGGATAGTGCACAGCAGTGCCGACACCTCGCTTAGCCAGTTCAGCTCGCACCCGGTCCCGGTCATCGACGTACACCACGAAAAGGTGATAAACCGCTCTGACTTCGGGTAGGTCCCGCAAGAGCTCGACGCGGGCGTCGTGGAGGTGTTGGCGATAGAGATCGACTAGGTAGCGCCGCCGCTGCGTCCAGGCATCCAGGCGCTTCAGTTTGATCCGCAGAACAGCACACTGCAGGCTGTCGAGTCGGTAGTTGTAACCGACGTACGCTTGCTCATAATGATCCTTCTGGCCGTGATGCCGCAATGCGCGGGCGAGAGCAGCAGCCCGAGCATCGTTGGTGGTGAGTGCGCCGCCCTCGCCATACGCTCCCAGGTTCTTGGTTGGATAGAAGCTGAACGCCGCTGCCGAGCCAAGAGAGCCAACCCTACGCCCGCGATAGCGGGCCCCGTGCGCCTGGCACGCATCCTCAATGACGGCGAGGTGATACTTGGCCGCCACGGCCGAAATGACATCAAAATCGACCGGCTGGCCATAGAGGTGTACGGGAAGAATGGCCTTAGTGCGGGGAGTAATCGCGGCCTCGATGCTTTGAGGATCGATGTTGGCGGTGGCGGGATCGATGTCGGCAAAGACCGGCCGCGCGCCGGTATAAAGAATCGCCTCGGCCGTCGCCAGGAAAGTATTGGGCGTCGTGATCACTTCGTCGCCCGCTTGCACACCAGCGACGAGTAGCGCCAAGTGCAGCGCGCTGGTTCCGGAGTTCACCGCGACGCAATGGTTGACCCCGCAGTATGCGGCGAACTCCTTCTCGAACTGTTCCACCTCCTCGCCCAGCACGAATATCCCACTGCCACATACGCGATCGATCGCCTCGAGTATTTCAGCGCGAAGCTCAACGTACTGAAGCGCGAGATCGAAGTAGGGGACGTCCATCGGTTGCCGCGGGCTTCCCTTTAGGCCGACGAGGTGGCGGTTGAGCGGACCCGTGCCTGTTCCAACACCAGGTCTGCCAAGGCACGGATGAAGGTGGGTGAGTCGTTGAGAGCGGGCATCACTTCAAAGTGGCGAATGCCGCTTTCCAGGGCCACCGCGCGCGCTTCGATGTCAATTTCGTACAGTGTTTCCACGTGGTCAGAAACAAAGGCGATGGGCACGACCAACACGCGCTCGACTCGGACGCCTGCGAGCCGCCGGAGGGTGTCGCACAAGGAGGGTTCGAGCCACTTGCCCGGGCTGACACGGCTCTGGTAGCAGAGATGATAGGGATTAGACCAGCCGCCGCGCTCCATGACCAGCGAAACCGTGGCCTCGACCTGTGCCTGGTAGGGGTCGCCTTCCGCGATCACGCTCAGCGGCACGCCATGCGCGCTGAACACCAGATGCACGTCCGCTGCGGGCGAAGGAAATCGGTTGAGCCCCTCTTCAATCTTCTCCGCGACCGCAGCCAGATAGCCTGGGTGATCGTAAAAGCAGCGGACGATCTGCGTCCGCAGGTCTCTGAGGACCGGAAAGCGCGCGACCTGACGCTGCCATTCCCTCAGGCTGCTGCCCGTTGTGGTCCTGGAGTATTGCGGATAGAGCGGCAACAGGACGGCTTCGATGCAACCAGCGGCTGCCACGCGGCATACGGCCTCTTCAGTGAGCGGATGCCAATAACGCATAGCGACGAATACCTGAGCATTCAGGGTCTGGCGGAGCTCGCGCTCGAGCGCCGCGGCCTGGCGCTCAGTCCACTCCCTGAGCGGCGAAGCTCCCCCGATCCGTTCGTAGTGTTGCTGGACATGCCGCGCCCGCCGCGAAGCCACAAGCCGCGCCAGCGTCGGCCGCGCCAGCCGGGCGAAGGGGAAATCAATGATATCCGGGTCAGAGAAGAGGTTGTACAAGAACGGCTCGACCGCTGCAGGCGAATCGGGTCCACCCAATTGAAACAGGACGACGGCCAGGCTGCGTCCGTTTCGCTTTTCCCGTTCGGTTGCATGTCCTCGCATTGTGTTCGACAACCCTTCTCAGCTTGTACGTCCGCCGACAAGAATAGCCGGTGGCCTGCCGATGGCACCTCCCGAGCAACCTTGGCCCGTGGCAACAAGGGATGATCAGGATCGGCGTGGTCGAGCAGCCTTGCAAGTTTGGCGCGCCAGTTCGTGTATGGTACTGCCACTGAAGCGCCTGGCACAACTTGCAAGCCTGACTCACCCCGCGTCCTACGCCTTCGCGAGACGGCCGCCCGAAAAGCCAAGGCTTCCCCCCAATGACTCTGCAGACGGAGAATCTGTCCTTCCGTTTCTGTTCCTGCCTTTAAAGCTTCGCTTGTCGGAACAGCAAACCTTGACACGTCTTCACAGCCTATTACATCCTGGTTAACATAGTAAACGGGGCGCTTTTTCAAAACGCGGAACGAGTGCAGCGCAAAGAGAGAAATGTCTGCATCAGTTGGCCAAAAGTCAGTAGGGATTGAAGTATCCGTTCCGGTGCCGCAAGATGTGACCCCTGAGAAGGCAAACGGTACAACGCGGCGGGCTGCGCTTTCGACTCCCAGCCTTTTAGGGCTTCTAGCGCTGGGCGCGGTTTTGCCTTACCTCAACACTCTCGCTAACTCCTTTGTCTACGATGACAACCGGCAAGTGCTGAACAATCCGTATCTCCATAACGCTAGCCATCTGCGGGAGATCTTCACCACCAGCGTCTGGTCGTATATGGGGCCGCAGTATGTCACTAACTACTACCGGCCCATGATGACGCTGGGGTACTTGGTTTGCTATCGGGTCTTCGGACCGCTCGCCTATGGGTTCCACTTAGTGAATCTCCTCCTCCACGCCGGCGTCATCTGCCTATTGTTCCTGACGACGGAGCGCCTGTTGCGTAGCCGACACCTCGCCATCGCAGCCGCGATGATCTTCGCCTTGCATCCCATCCACACCGAGTCCGTGGCCTGGATTGCGGCTGTCACCGACCTCGAGTTAGCCTTCTTCTATCTTCTCGCATTTTGGATCTTTTTGACTCCTCCGCGTGCCGACGGAGCATGGCCGGTTTGGACCGTGCCAGCACTGGCCATGAGTTTCGTTCTGGCGCTGCTCTCGAAGGAGCCAGCACTGACACTGCCCCCGTTGGCGACCGTGTACGAGCACGCCTGCCGCGACGACCGGCAGTATACGTCCATCCATCGTAAGGTTTCGCGATACGGGATCCTGTGGGCCATCGCATTCGCCTACGCGGCTTTTCGCCTTTGTTACCTCGGCGGAATGGTGCCTGTGCTGCACCAAGCTGGCATGACGTGGTACCAAGCAGCCCTCTCGGGCGTGGCGCTACTCGGCCAATATGTGGCCAAGCTGCTATGGCCGGTAACCCTCTGTGCCTTCTACGTATTTCGCCGCAGTACTAGCGTGGCTGATCCGCGTGTCCTGGCAGGATTGCTAGTCTTGGCGCTGCTTGCACTAATCACGGCCAAACTGTGGCATTGGGAGCGAAGAGCTGCCTTCGGTGTGCTGTGGTTGCTGCTGACCCTCGCTCCGGTGCTCAATGCGCGCTGGATGGCCGCCAATGTCTTCACAGAGCGCTACCTCTATCTGCCGTCAGCCGGTTTCTGCTGGGTCGTGGCCTGGGCAGGGACGGTAGCCTGGCGTCGCCTGGCAGGTCCGGGGATAACGCATGGGGCCATCCCCAGTAGCTTGCCTGCCTTTCCCGCGCATGGCTGGCAGCAGGTTCGGCCTGCTCCGGAAGCGCTTCGCCGCACGCTGACGGTGCTCGCCTTCCTGATAGCATCCTTGTGTGCGCTGCGCATCTGGATGCGGAATCGCGACTGGCAAAACGACGTGACACTCTACACTCGCACGCTGACGCTGGCGCCCGATGCGATTCCCATGCGTACCAACCTGGGAGCAGTCTACTGGGGTGAGGGAGACGCCGCTTCCGCCGAACGGGAGTGGCGGATGGTTCTGAAGCAAAACCCCAACGACTTCATCGCCCTCAATGATCTCGGCCTAGTCGCTATGCGGCAAAAGCACTATGCTGAGGCCGCCGCTTTTTTTCAGCGTTCGATGCGCCTCAGGCCCAGCTTCGAAGACGCGCACGTCAACCTGGGTGTGCTGTACTTAGAGACAGGTTTGCCGCGCTCTGCCGAACTACAACTGCGGGCGTCGGCGGCTCTGTCGCCGCTGGATACGCGCGCCCATACGGCTCTCGGCCGGTTATGCGCAGAGACCGGGAGACTGCGCGAGGCGGCGCATGAATTCCGGCTGTCGCTGGCCAGCCAGCCGACGGTTCAAGCCTATGACGGCCTGGGCGACGTGGAGTCGCGGCTCGGGCATCGCGCGCAGGCTAAGGAAGCCTACACCCAAGCGATCATCCTCGCGAACGAGGACAGTCATGCCCATTTTGGGCTTGCCGCCCTGTACGAGCAGGAGGGCGGGGAGGCAATGGCTGTGCGAGAATACCAACTGGGCCTTCAGACCGATCCGAACAACGCGAATGCGCTCGCTGCCCTGCATCGGCTGACGGCTCCAACTCGCCATGACGACGCGCGACAGCCTCGACGCTCTTCTGCGGCCGGTAATCACTGAAGCCAAAGCCGCCGTGCCCACCTCAGCCCACGCCAACCGCTGGCGTGGAACGCTGGCGCTCGCTTTAGCCGCATGCCTTCCCTACCTTAATACACTTCGCAACGGATTCGTTTATGACGATACGCGACAGATCCTGGCGAACCCCTACCTGCGAAGTCTTCGTTACTTGACGTCGATCTTCACCACGTCCGTGTGGTCCTACCGTGGCGGCGCGGGAGGGAGCTCCAATTACTACCGGCCAGCCATGCACCTGCTCTACTTTGCTACCTATCATGTCTTCGGTGCCCGCGCCTGGGGCTTCCACCTGGTCAGCTTGGCCCTCCACCTTGCGGTGACACTGCTGGTTTTCACAGTCACCCGCCGAATGTTTTACGAGCTGTCTGCCGGAACCGCGAGTGAGACCACCGCGGTGAAGCCCGCAACCGTGGCTTGGGTGGCGGCGCTGCTCTTTGCCCTTCATCCCATTCACAGCGAGGCGGTGGACTGGATCGCCGCTGTTACCGAGCTCGAGCTTGCTCTGTTTTGCTTGCTGGCGTTCTGGTGTTTTGTCAAATTACCTATCGGTGGCTGGTCCGCGCGCATCGGCCTGTGTGCGAGTTTTGCGACCGCCTTGCTTTCGAAAGAACAGGCCATGACTCTTCCGCTTCTGGCCACGCTCTACGAGCATGGGTATCGCCCTGAACGGCAGCATACACCGGGACTGCAGAAGGCGTTCCGTTACGCTCCCTTTTGGCTGCTGACTGGCCTTTACCTCGTTCTACGAACCCGCGCGCTGGGTTCATTCGCGCCGGTTCGCGCAGCTCACTTGGTCGGCTACCAAATAGCGGCGTCCGCCCTAACCTTGACCGGACAATACCTCGCCAAGCTCGTGTGGCCGGCCACGCTCTGTGCCTACTACGTGTTCCATCCCGCCTGGAATCCGCTCGCTCTAGAGGTCCTCGCAGGTGCGGCCTGCTTGGTACTGTGCGCCGCGCTGTTCATCTTGCTTTGGCGCAGGGCGAGGGGTGCTTCCTTCGGAATCATCTGGATTTTCGTCACCCTCGCGCCCGTGCTGAATGCGTCGTGGATGCCGGCCAGCGTCTTTGCCGAGCGTTATCTGTATCTGCCCTCGGTTGGTTTCTGCTGGGTGGCGGGATGGGCCGGCGCGCGAGTGTGGACATGGGTGCGTGACCAGGGTCGGGTGTGGCGTCTCGCCGCCGCCGGCGCTGCTTCCGCCCTGGCGGTGCTATGCGCAGCACGCGTGGTCGCCCGCAATGCTGACTGGCATGACGATCTGCGCCTCTACACACGCACCCTGGCTCTCGCTCCTGACGCCTATTACGTCCACAATAACCTTGGCGTGTGGTACTGGGAGCGTGGCGACACCACGGGCGCGGAACGCGAATGGATGCAGGCGCTCAGCCTCGCTCCAGATGCAGAAATCGTGCTGAACAACCTTGGCATGTTGAAGAACAGCACCGGCCAGCTACAGGAGGCTCTCGGGTATCTCCGCCGGGCTGTAGCCTTGTCCCCTAGTGATCCGGAGGCGCATCGAAACCTGGGCCAGACCTATCGCGCGCTGGGCGAGTTGGGGCTGGCGGAAGCGGAGTTAGGCACCTCGGTAGCGCTGGCTCCTCTGGATCCACGGAGCCGCCGGATGCTTGGCGAGTTCTACCTTGACCAGGGACGGCTGCATGAGGCTGAAGAGCAATTCCGCCGCTCGCTGGACAGCCTTCCTACGCCGGAGGCTTGGTGGGGACTGGGTTTCGTCTACTGGAAACGAGGGGAACTGACACGCGCGGAGCAGGCTTTTCATTCCGCTGAGCAACTGGTTCCCTCCAGCAGCCGGGCTCACTTCATCCTAGGAATCTTCTACGCAGCAACCGCTAGGTCCGCCGAAGCCCTCGAGGAGTACAAGCGCGGACTCGCGATCGACCCGGGCAACAAGCAGGCGCTGGCGGCGGTCCAAGAACTGAGGGCGAGCGGGAAGGTAGCGGACCCCAAATGACACGATACGGACAGCACCGCTCTTTGTTCGCCGCACCGCTTGCCGTCCTGGTCCTGGCGGTGCCGACCGCGGGCGCGAGCGATTCCGCGCTTGCGGGCTATATCCAGGCGTTCGAGTCCAGCTACCGCGGCGTCCAGACACTGCGCGCGGACTTTACCCAAACCTACGTCGAAGCGGGCCGGACACGCATCGAGTCCGGCACGGTGGTGTTAGCGCGCGGCGGTCGCATGCGCTGGGAGTACCGCCAGCCGGAAGTCAAACTGTTCGTTTCCGACGGCAAGCAGATGCAGCTCTACATTCCGGCAGAAAGGCAGCTCACCCGCACCCCGCTAAAGCAGAGTGAAGACTATCGCCTACCGCTCACCCTGCTGTTGGGGCATCTGAACCTGCGGCGCATATTTTCAAAGGTGGAATTTGCGGATCAATCGTTGAACGCCGAGCCGGTTAACCGCATCCTGCGCTGCTATCCCAAGCCTGAATTCGCGGAGGAATACCGACTGGTCCTCATTGAGCTCACGCCGGGGTTCGACATCAGCCGGCTGGTGATTGAGTATCCAGACAGCAGCACTATGCAATTCGTCTTCGAGCACATTCAGCGCAACATACTGGTTCCAACCGCATCGTTCCACTTTGTGCCGCCCCCAGGAACGGAGGTTATCCAGCAGTAGAGGCTTCAATCCGGGCGGCGGAGAATGTAGGTTTCGACGGCAGCAGCCACACCGTCCTGATCGTTGGACAGGGTTACCGGACAGCCCTCCCAAGCCAGGCCGTCACAGTGATTGCCCATGAGCACGGGTTGGCCGGCGGCTTGAAGCATCTCGAGATCATTGTAATTGTCACCGATCGCCAGGATTTTGTGCCGCGGAATGCCACAACGGCGCGCCCAAAGCGTGAGTGCGCTGCCCTTCGAGCAGCCACGGTTCATGACGTCGAGCAGCGAAACGTTGCGCGCGAGGTACTTGGTCCAAGTCAAGTGGACGTGGTCGGCGGCGGCAGAAGCTCGCAGCAGGGGCTCGAGGGGCTCGAGTGCCGCTGGCGGTCCGCCGAACGTCACATGCACCGGGTCAGAGCGGATGGCCGAAGGCAGATCCGCCACCAGCTCCAGTACCTCTGGGCTGTTCCGCAGATACCAAGCGAGCGGACCATCCAGGCTGGCGTTTTCCTGCATGAGCACTTGGCCAGCACCAGGCCGGTCAAAGATCGTCACCGCATACTCGCGGTAGGCGGGCGCCCCCTCGAGAATTCGGCGTGCCAGGGCAGCGGGCAGGAAGTCGCGATGGTAGACTTCGCCCGCGAGCGAGCCGATGCGCGCACCGTTCGACGAGATCACTGTCGCAGCGCACTGGAGCTGCTCGAGGAAAGGACGTGCCGAATGAAAGCGGCGCCCCGTGACGACTACGATCTGCACTCCAAGCCTTGCGGCCGCCTGCAGGGCCTGGCGGTTAGCAGAAGAGACCTGCTGCTGGCTGTTGAGCAGCGTTCCGTCCAAATCAACGGCGAGTAGACGAATGGGCATCCTGGATGCTGAGGCATGAATGCTGAATGATGAACGGCCCTGGCACCAAGAGTGGCGCCACCCTTTTCCATTCATCATTCCGCATTCAGCGTCTGCTCCGGGTCTTTTTGTAACATGGCTATGAATAGCTCGCCAACCATTCCTTCCGCCGCGCCCGGCAGCTCGGGGCGGAGTTTTCTCACGCACTCGAATGCGCGCGCTGCAGCAAGCTGTTCGAGCCAGGCAAGGTCTATAACCTGTGCGCGTGCGGCTCACCCTTGCTGGCGCGCTACGACCTGGCGGGGGCTGCGGCGACAGGCTTTCGCGGTCAGCTCGCGTCGCGGCCTGCAACTTTATGGCGCTACCGCGAAGTGCTGCCGGTGCGGCTTGACTCTTCTATCGTCAGCCTGGGCGAAGGCTTTACGCCGCTAATCCACGCGCGAAGGCTCGGTGAGAGGCTGGGCGTGCCGAATCTCTATCTGAAGGACGAGGGCGTGAATCCCACCGGGTCGTTCAAAGCACGAGGACAAGCGGTAGCGATCAGCATGGCACTCGAGTTGGGCATCCACAAGGTAGCGATTCCGTCCGCGGGCAACGCTGGCGGCGCGATGGCTGCATACGCCGCTCAGGCAGGCATGCGTGCCCTGGTCTATATGCCGGAAGGCACACCGCTGATGAATCAGCTCGAATGCGGGTTGTTCGGCGCCGAGGTAAAGACGGTTCCAGGCAGCATTGCCGATTGCGGGCGCGCCTTACGCGAGCGCATCGAGAGCGAAGGTTGGTTCGAGGTGTCGACGCTCAAGGAGCCTTACCGCGTGGAAGGCAAGAAGACCATGGCCTACGAGATCGTGGAACAGCTCGGCGGTGTGCCAGATGCCCTCATCTATCCGGCGGGAGGCGGCACGGGGCTGGTGGGCATGTGGAAGGCCTTCGGCGAAATGGAGCAAATGGGCTGGATTGGAGCGAAGCGGCCCCGCATGGTCGCCGTCCAAGCTGCGGGCTGCGCTCCTATCGTTCGCGCCTTTGCTGCCGGTGCAGAGCGCGCCGCGCCCTGGCAGAATCCCGAAACGATTGCCAGCGGCCTGCGCGTCCCGTCCGCCCTCGGTGACTTTCTGATGCTGCGCGCCCTGCGCGAAAGCCGGGGCGCCGCGCTCGCCGTGGACGACCGCGCTATGCTCGAGGGCGTGGCCACGCTGGCGAAGGTGGAAGGTGTGCTGACCGCACCGGAGGGCGGCGCAACGCTTGCGGCCCTCGAGCGCCTGCTGGCCAGCGGCTTTTTGGCCGGCCGCGAGAGCATCGTCCTCTTTCTGACGGGTAGTGGCTACAAGTATGTGGAGGCTCTAGAAGCCGTAGCCAAGGACAGGTGAACGGCCAGCAGATCCAGCTTGGTGGACGCGAAGGGATTCGAACCCTTGACCTCAGCGTTGCGAACGCCGCGCTCTCCCAACTGAGCTACGCGCCCAAGAAAGATCCAGTCTGTGAAACCCGGCTGGTGGGCAGCGCCCGGATCTAGCTTCCTGACTGGCGCGCCATATACCGCTTGGCGTTGGCCAACAACTGCTCCGCCTGCGGCAAGCTTTGAATGGCGCGGGCGACCAGCGGATCGTTCTCGGTGCTGATCCGCTGGGCTGCGTCCTCACCGTAGACGACGCCGATCAGTTGCAGCCGGATGCGATGCTTGATGAACTCCAGGTTATTCTGAAGATCCTGCTCCGAAAGCCGAATTCCCTGTGACCTCACATATTCTTTGAATTTGGCCAACACGGCGCCGTCGGCCTGGAAATCCCGAGGCACCGTCTGAAAGATGCCGAGATAGTATTTCCCGAAGCCAAAGAAGATCCCACTCTCAAGCAGCCGTTGCTGCACCGGGTTGAGCCGTGGAGCCGGCATCTCAATATCGGGTGCGATGCCACCGCCGCCATAGACTTCACGCCCCCCGTCGGTCCGCTTCACCTCGCCGCTCGTCCTCGGACCTGTATCAAAATGGGCCAGGTAATCATACAACGAGACGTGGTCGTAATCGCGCTGGATGAGGCGGCCGCTGGGGGTGTAATAATGCGCCGTAGTCAGAGCCAGCCCGGCGTGCTCGCTGAGCGGATAGACGGTTTGCACGAGGCCCTTGCCGAAGCTCGGCTGGCCCATCACCAGCGCCCGGTCGTGATCCTGGAGAGCGCCAGTGACGATCTCGGCGGCACTGGCGGTCTCGCCGTTAATCAGCACCACCATGGGATAAAAGTTACCGGATTCACCCGTCGTGGCGTAGTAGCGCTTCTCTTCGGCGCGGCGCCCATAGTGGTAGACGATCAACTGGTCTTTGCGCAGGAAGTGATCCGACACCTCGACGGCTTCCTGCAGCAAGCCGCCGCGGTTGCCGCGCAAGTCAAGAATCAAGCCCTTGAGGTCCGAACCAAAGCTTTTCAGGGCGCGCGTGACCTCGTCGTTGGTCGTTTCGTCGAAGCTCTTGATGTGGATATAGCCGACGCCCGGCCGGATCATGAAAGCATCATCCACACTGAGCTTCAGGATCTCGTCGCGCGTGATCGTGAAGTTGATGGGTTGCGGCGATCCCTCGCGGCTGATGGTGATCGTTACCTGGGTGCCGCGCGGTCCCTTCAGCATGGCTGCCACCTGCTCGACGTTCAGACCCTCCGCCGGCTTGCCATTGACGCTCAGAATCAAGTCGCCGGGACGGAGCCCGGCGCGGAAGGCTGGTGAACCGGGGGTGGGCAACTCCACGTAGGTCACCATCTTGCCCGCCTTGTTGAGCCGCGTGCGAATGGTCATCCCCACGCCGAAGTATTTGCCTTCCTGATCCTCTTTCAGCCGCTCAAAGGCGTGCGGATCGAAGAAGCTGGAGTGGGGATCGAGCGTCTGCAGCATGCCAGGAATGGCACCGACGTTCGGCATAGCGGACCCGTCGGCCACGCCGTAGAGAGCAAGGTCTGGGTCCACGGGAACAGCATAGTTGGTCCTCACCAAGTCATAGACGCGCGTGAAGGTCTTTAAACTGTGCTCCAGGTCGGAATCATCGTCGCGGCCCGAACCCGCGGCTGCCTGCTGGCCGCATACACCCGCTAGGGCCGCACACGCCACAATCGTCATCAGGACGATCCAAGCTGACCGCTGTCTCGCCCTCATCGTGCTAATCCTTTTCTTGTTCTCTTCATTCGAGCCCAACATCAGTTTCACGTCCTCAACCTGCTTTAGCGGGATGGACCTTCTTCCCGGGTTGTTGTCGCCAGCGATAACGCCCTGGGGCGTCAGCCAGGTTCCTTCAGTTCTTCTGTTCCGCCATCTTCTCCGCCACGTAGCGCTTGGCGTTGGCCATCAGTTGCCGGGCCTGATCAAAGCTCGCTAGCGCCTTGATGACCAGCGGATCCGTTTCGGCCACCAGGCGGTTCTTTTCCGTGGAGCCGTAGATCATGTACACCAATTGGATGCGAATGTGATTTTTGATGTAGTCGAGGTCACTCTGGAAATCGCTATCTTTCACGCTGACATGCTTGTCCGCCAAAAACTGCTTGTACTCTGCCAAGACGGTCTCCGTGGTCTGGAAGTCGCGCGGAATGGTCTTATGAACGGCGAGGTAGTACTTGGCAAACGGGAAGAAGGTAGCGGCGAGCTTCTCCTGGGTAGGATTCGCTTTGTCCACCGGCACGAGGACGTCTGGAGTGATGCCGCCGCCCCCGTAGACCTCGCGCCCCCCATCGGTCAGCCGAACCTCGCCTTTGGGAGGCGGGGCCGAATCCGAGCGGTTGTAATAGTCCCACAGGGTGACATTGGAGTAGTCGCGTTGGATCAGGCGGCCACTGGGTGTGTAATAGTGGGCGGTGGTCAGCAGCAGCATGGTATGTTCGGGAAGAGGGAATTCACTCTGCACTAAACCCTTACCGAAGCTCGGTTCCCCCATCACCAGGGCCCGATCGTGGTCCTGCAGGGCCCCGGTCACGATCTCGGCGGCGCTGGCCGTCTGCCGGTCGATGAGCACCACCATGGGGTACTCGTGACCATGGTCGCCGTGCTGCACGTAATAACGCTTTTCGGGCGAATGCCGGCCGTTGTGATAGACGATCAGCTGGTGCTTTTCTAGGAAGTGGTCCGACACATCCACCGCCTGGTTTAACAAGCCGCCCCCGTTGCCTCGCAAATCGAGGATCAGGCCACGCAAGTTGTTGACGTCCAGCTTGCGCAGGGCTTCCGTCAACTCTTCGTCCGTGGTCTCATTGAAGGTGTTGAGATGAATGTAGGCGATGCCAGGCCGGATCATGAAGGCGGCGTCCACGCTCTGAGGCGAGATTTCATCCCGGGTTACGGTGAATTGTAGCGGCTCACTATAGCCTTCGCGCGTTACCGTAATGTGAACCACTGTGCCCTTGGGTCCCTTGAGCCGATCAGCCACCTGGTTGCCGTTCATATCCTTGGTGGGTTTGCCGTCGACCGCAGAGATGATGTCGCCTGGGCGCAAGCCCGCCCGGAAGGCCGGTGATCCAGGAATGGGCTCCGCCACAATCGTCACCCAGCCCCCCCACCGCCCGGGCCAGCTTTGGATCCGCATGCCGACGCCGTAATACCGCCCCTCCATTTGCTCCCGCAGGTTATTGAAGGCCCGGGGATCAAAGAAGTTCGAGTGCGGATCCAGCGTCCGCAGCATACCGGGAATGGCCCCCAGCCCGGACTCGGTAGGGCCGAAGATCGCCCGGTTGGGATCAACTCGGTCGGCATAGTTCTGCTCCACCACTTCGTACACCCGGGTGAAGGCGCGGAAAGCGGACTGGACGTCCGAGTCGTCAGCCTGGGTGGTGGCTTCCACGCGCTGCCCGTACAAGCCCCCGAGCAGGGCACAGAAGAGAACCGCCATCAGAACCACGCCCAGACGCCGCCACTGTCTCATCTCTTCGTCCTCCCTAAGAGGCAGTATAGCATCGAAGTGCTTGTCTTCATGCACCGGGCGCTGCTAGCAGCGGTAAGGGCTTTTCTAGGCGGGCGATCCCCCCATCCCAAACCCCGCCATCCTATTTGGATGCGCGCCAATCTTCGCAGTGTTACGCGCTTCAGGCCGCTCAATTGGGCTCCACGCGCGGACGGCGATCCTTTGTTTTCAACAACATTTCCGGTTCGTTTGGTCAATTCAACTTTTTTCGACCCACGTGACGACCCGGCCTTCGCTACGATATCTACGTTCGATTCAATCCTTACAACTGATACAAAGCGCGGTGGGTTACTTGAACTCGTTTTTGTAAACAACGCCCTCTTTCATCACGAAGCCCACGTGATCCAGCCGGGTGATATCGGCCAGGGGATCGCCGGCAACCGCCACCAAGTCAGCCAGCTTGCCCGCCTCGATCGTGCCGAGGCGATCGGCGCAACCGAGCAGCTCCGCGGCTCCGGAGGTCGCCGTGCGAATGGCTTGCAGGGGGGTCATGCCGTATTCGACATAGTAGTGAAACTCCTGCGCCTGGTTGATGCGCGTCCAGGCAAACCCGCCCACGTCCGTACCGAAGGCGATCTTGACTCCCTTCTTCAGCGCGCGCTGAAACGTTTGGCGCTCCGTCTCCACCATCTTTTGCCAGTTTCCGCCTCGCCCCGGGGCAACCGCGGCGCCTACAGTGATGGTGGGTACCCAGTAGGTACCTTTCTGCACCATTTCGTCCGCCTCGGCTTCGGTCATACCGTCGCCGTGCTCGATCGAATCGACGCCGGCCCGCAGGGCGGCCGCGATGCCGTCTGACCCGATCGCATGAGCGGCCACCCGGTGGCCGAGGCGGTGGGTCTCCCCGACGATGGCGCGCGCCTCGTCCTCGGTGAAATTCACGTGGCTATGCAGCACGCCCTCCGGGCCGTAGAAGTAGCCGCGGTCAGCATAGAACTTGATCCAGTCGGCCCCGTGCGCGATCTGCTCGCGCACCGCCAGGCGCGCGTTCTCGACGCCGTCGACCACCTGCACGCCGTGGGGCAGCTCCAGCTCCCAGGAGTAGCCCAGCAGTGGATACATGCCGGTAGGAGCCATGGCGCGTGTCGAGACGAAGAGGCGGGGGCCGGGCACTTCCCCGCGGTCGATGGCTGTCTTCAGGTCGACGTCTGCGTACATGGCCCCCTCGGTCTCCAGATCGCGGAGCGTAGTAAACCCATGGTCGAGGGCGATTCGGGCGTTGCGCGCCGCCAGGATGGCACGGTAAGGAATCGACTGCTTGAGGAGCTGCTCGTCGTATTGCTCTTGGGTGACGTCTTCATTCAGCAGCACGTGGGTATGCGTGTCAATGAGGCCCGGAAGCACGGTGGCGCGGGAGAGGTCGATCACCTCCGCGCCCGCCGGCGGCGCTCCCCCCGGCGTCACGGAGACGATGCGCTGGCCCTCGATGAGGATAAGGGCTTGCGAGACAGGCTGGTCGCCTTTGCCATCGATCAACCGCCCGGCGCGCACCGCAATTTGTTTCTGGGCCGGCTCCGCCACCCTCCAGCCCAGGGCGGCAACGCTGAGAATTACGGCGAACCATCTGTGCATGAGGTCCCTCCTAGGGGTTGATATGCTGCGGTCATCGAGCAGGCGGCGGGAGAACGCCGCGTGCTCTCATTCCTTGCCTGGCGAGGAATCTCGCTCTACCCAAGCCTGACTTGCAGAACTCCGCCTGGCCTAGGGCGTCTCCGTTTGCTAGCCCAAGCAGGCCTTCAGTGGCCGGTTAGCACCCGGAACCACGGCGCGAACTCCGCTCGGGCACGGCATAGTGGAGCGGGATCTGCGCTGACCACACGCCTCCGAGGATCCTGGCGAGGTTTGGTGCCTGCCGCCTCATCGTGTAGAATGGGCGGTTGCAGCGCCCGCTCGCCGCCGGCAAGGTGAATGTCCACTCTACTCGATCAGCTCAACGCCCAGCAACGCGCGGCCGTCGAGCTGGGCTCCGGACCAATTTTAGTCCTGGCCGGGGCCGGCAGTGGCAAAACGC
This sequence comes from Acidobacteriota bacterium, assembly GCA_902812465.1. Classification (GTDB taxonomy): domain Bacteria; phylum Acidobacteriota; class Terriglobia; order UBA7540; family UBA7540; genus CADDZE01. The sequence goes on from CADDZE010000006.1 coordinate 75,519, forward strand.
GCGTCATCACCTACCGCATTGCCTACCTCATCCAGGCGCGTGGCGTTCCGCCGGAAAGTATCCTAGCCGTCACCTTCACCAACAAGGCGGCCGAGCAGATGAAGGAGCGGGTGGCGGCTCTGCTGGGCGGCAGCTCGCTGCCGGCGGGGCCGAGTGCGGCCGGCAGTCCGCACATTTCGACCTTCCATTCTTTCTGCACCGGCGTGCTACGGCGTCACCTCCGCCGGCTGGGTTACAGCCCCAACTTCTCGATTTACGACGAAGATGACCAGCTGCGGGTGGTCAAGGCCGCCATCCACCAACTGGGGTGGGAGCAGGAGATGGTTCCGCGCTCGGCGCTGTCCCGCATCAGCTACGCCAAGAACTGCGGCCTCAGCCCTGAGGACCTCCGCTCGCTCGCCGACGAAGCCGCCACCCAGCAGTTGGCCGCCGTCTTCGAGACCTATCAGCAGCAGCTACGCGAGGCTCAGGCCCTGGACTTTGACGATTTGCTGCTCAAGACCCTCGAGCTCTTCGACACCGCCCCGGACGTCCTGGAGGAATACAACCGACGCTTCCAGCACCTGCTGGTGGACGAGTATCAGGATACCAACCGCATCCAGTACCAGCTCATCCGCCGCCTCACCCGCACCCATCAGAATCTCTGCGTGGTCGGCGACGAAGACCAGTCCATTTACCGCTGGCGCGGCGCCGACATTCAGAACATCCTGCGCTTCGAGCACGATTATCCAGGCGCGACGGTCATCCGGCTGGAGCAGAATTACCGCTCGACGCAATTCATCCTCGACGCGGCCACGGCAGTGGTGGAACGCAACCAAGCGCGAAGAGGCAAGAGGCTGTGGACGGGGCGCGGCCCGGGGCGGCGCCTCGGCTTGTTGGCCGCGCGTAACGCCGAGGAAGAGGCCGGCTGGGTGGCCTGGCAAGTGGAGCGGGCCCTCGAAGAAGGCGCGGACGTGGCCGTCCTTTACCGCACCAACGCGCAGTCCCGCCTCTTCGAAGAAGCGCTCCAGCGGCGGGGCGTCAGCTACCGGATGGTGGGCAGCCTCAGCTTCTACGCGCGGGCCGAAGTGAAGGACCTGCTCGCTTACGCCCGGCTCGCTGCCAACCCGCTGGACTCGGCAGCCTTCTCCCGCGTCATCAATAAGCCGGCACGCGGCATCGGCGAACGGACGCTGGGTGAAGTGGAAGCCCTGGCCCGGCGGCATCAGGTCAGCTTATGGGGAGCGCTCGATAGCGGCCTTTACGCGGCAGCCGGTTCACTCAGCGCCCGCGCTGTCCGGGCGCTGGAGGCCTTCCGCGGCCTGGTCCGTGACCTCATGGAAGACCGTGACCGCTTCTCACTGCCTCAATTCTTCGCACGAATTTTGGAGCGCACCGGCTACCTGGAGATGCTGGAGGCGGAGGACGCAGAGGCACGGCTCGAAAGCGGGACGCGCCTCGAGAACGTACAGGAGCTGCTGAATGCCGCGCGTGAAGCTGGGCAGCGCGGCGCTACGCTGGCTGATTTCCTCGACCACGCCAGCCTGGTCTCCGAAGCCGACAGCTACGACGAGCGGGCCCGGGTCACGCTGATGACCCTGCACTGCGCCAAGGGGCTCGAATTTTCCCGCGTCTTCCTGGTAGGCCTCGAAGAGGGGCGCTTTCCCCACCGGCTCTCGCTTCGCGATCCTGAGGCGCTGGAGGAGGAACGCCGCCTCTGCTATGTGGGCATGACTCGGGCTCGGGACCAACTCGTGCTAACCTGGGCGCGCGAGCGGCGCGGGTTCGGCGACGAGGCAGCGAAGGTGAGCCAGCCCTCGCGCTTCCTGAGCGAGATCCCGCCCGCCCTGATCGAACTGATGGACTCGCCCGGCCCGGCTCGGCCCTGGCGGACGAAGCCCCGCACCGAGTGGGAAACAGCGATGAACTCTCGCGAGAGCGTGGAGCGCTTCTTGCAATCAGGACGCCGGAGCCCAACGGCTACGCGCCGCTGGAAGCTGGGAAGCCAGGTGCGCCATCCGAAATACGGCCTCGGCGTCATCGTAAAGTGCGAGCCTGAAAACGGCGACGTGAAGTTAACGATCAGCTTCCCCGGATACGGGTTGAAGAAGATCATGGGGCAGTACGCCACGCTGGAGAAGGCCTGACCGCTCTCTCGCCAGTCAGACCGAGGCTGGGAGAAGGTGCTCAGAAGGCCGCCGAAGCAGAAGCAAGCTGCCTTGGGCGGCGGGAATTGCCACCAGGAGTGCAGATCCATGAACACCCAAAACATCCAGGACCGGGCAGAGCGCAAGCGGCTTAAGCGCGAGGCGCGCAAGACGCAGCCACCCAAGCCGAAGCGGACCGATCCGCGCGGCTCGCATAAACCCAAAATCAAGAAGAAGACAGCGGGTGGGCCGGCACGCCGAGGCTAGGCGCGGCACTGAGCGGCCGCTCGGTTTCGAGGTGTGAGCGAGCCGCGGAAGAGTCCTTATGAGCCAGTTCCTGCGCACCAAGAGCATTGATCGCCTGTTGGCGGAGGCCGAAGAGCCCGAGCACCGTCTGAAGAAGACGCTGGGGCCGTGGTCCCTGACCGCACTGGGCATCGGAGCCATTATCGGTACCGGCGTCTTCGTCCTGACGGGCACAGCAGCAGCAGGCACAGTGCTGACGTTTCATTCCATCCTCAAGGCCTCGCTGCTGGACGTCCTGCTGCACGGCGGCCACGCCATCGGAGTCGCCGGCCGACCTGGGGCTGGCCCCGCGATTGTGCTCTCCTTCTTCCTGGTGGCTATCGCCTGCGCCCTGGCGGGGCTTTGCTATGCCGAACTAGCCTCGATGATCCCCATCGCCGGCAGCGCCTATACCTACACCTACGCCACGCTGGGTGAGATCGTCGCCTGGATCATCGGCTGGGACTTGATCCTGGAGTACGCTGTCAGCAACATGGCCGTGGCCGTCGGATTCTCGGCTTACATCGATAGCCTGCTGGCCGGGCTGGGCCTGAAACTCCCGGTCACCATCACCGCTCCAGTCTTCAATGATTCGCTGGAGCGCACCGGCTCCTACTTCAACCTGCCCGGCTTCCTTATCGTGATGATCCTCACCGTGATCCTAGTGCGCGGCATCCGCGAAAGCGCGGGAGCGAACAGCGGCATGGTGGCGGTGAAGATCGTGGCCATCTTGGTCTTTTTGGTGGCGGCCTGGCGATACATCCAGCCATCGAACTTTAGGCCCTTCATGCCCAACGGATGGCAGGGAGTGCTCACGGGCGGAGCCATTGTCTTCTTCACCTATATCGGCTTCGACTCCGTCTCGACCGCCGCTGAGGAAACCAAGAACCCGCAGCACGACGTGCCCTTTGGCATCATCGCTTCGCTGATCATCTGCACCATTTTGTATTGCTCGGTGGCCATCGTGCTGACCGGCATCCAGAATTGGCGCACGCTGAACAACGCCGCGCCGGTTGCCAACGCCCTCGAGGCTATCCACCTTACCACCGCCGAGCGCTGGGTGACGGTGGGCGCGCTCATGGGTATGCTCAGTTCGCTGCTGGTCTACCAGTTGGGCCAGGCGCGCGTCTGGTTTGCCATGTCGCGGGACGGGCTGCTGCCTAAGGTCTTCTCGAAGGTGCACCAGCGGTTCCGCACCCCGCACGTAAGCACGTGGGTGGCCGGCCTCTTTGTCGCTATCCCCGCCGGGTTCTTCGATATCGGTACGCTCTCCGAGCTTTCCAACATCGGAACGCTCTTTGCCTTCGTGCTGGTATCGCTGGGCGTGCTCGTGCTGCGGCGCAAGCAGCCTGAGCGGCGGCGCGGATTTCGCACCCCTTGGGTGCCAGTAGTGCCCATTGCCTCGATTCTCTGCTGCCTGGTTCTCATGGCCAGCCTGCCGCTTGAGACCTGGCTGCGCTTTCTGGTGTGGCTGGTGATCGGACTGGGGATCTACCTGGGCTACAGCCGCCATCACAGCGAATTTGCCTGCGAGCCGCAAGCGGTTCCCGCCGTGGCTGCCCGGGATTAGCCGCATCATCCGGAGTCCCCGGCGGAGAGTCAAGACTCCATGTGCCACAGAGGAAAGTCGAAACAGACCGATGGAAACCAGATGCGGGCGACTCGAAGCTCGCCAAGCCTGGCGCAGGCGACTCTGC
>CADDZE010000007.1 GCA_902812465.1 Acidobacteriota bacterium
GCGACGGGATTTGATCATCGATCCGGTGCTGCTCTACTCGACGTACCTGGGGGGGAGCGGTGGGGACGTGGCGTATGGCCTTGCCGTCGACAGTTCCGGCAATACCTACATCGCTGGGATCACCAACTCGACCGATTTCCCGACCACCTCTGGTGTCAAGCAGACGAAGAGCGGTGGCGCCGGCGACGCCTTTGTGACGAAGCTCAATTCCACTGGCACAGCGCTGGTTTGGTCAACCTATCTGGGCGGCTCGGGAGCGGATAGTGCCGCCAGTGTGGCGATTGATTCCGCGGGCGATGTGTTTGTCACCGGCACGACCAACTCGGCCGACTTTCCTGTTGCCCCCAATTCGGCACAATCGCAAGCCTTTCAAGCCGTCTATGGCGGCCAGGGCGATGCCTTCGTCGCGGAGCTTTCCAGCAACGGTGCTTCTCTGGTGTACTCGTCCTACCTGGGCGGGAGCGGCGCGGACTTCGGCCAGGCCATCGTCGTCGACTCCACGGGTAACGCTTATGTGACCGGCTCAACGCAGTCCGCGGATTTTCCGATTCCGCCAGGAACGACGCCCTATCAGTCAACCCTGCAGGGCGCATCCGACGCGTTCGTGGCCAAGGTCAATTTCTCCGGCACGGCCCTGGTCTACTCGACTTACCTTGGGGGGTCGCAGGCCGATACAGGCCAGGGCATCAAGGTGGATAGTGCGGGGAACACTTATGTGAGCGGGTACACATTTTCGACGGATTTTCCGACGCTGAACCCGATCTACGGTTCGAACGCTGGCGACGCGGACGCGTTCGTCACCGAGGTTAACCCGAGTGGCTCCGGTTTGGTTTTCTCCACCTACCTCGGCGGCCAGGGACGCGATCGTGCCTTTGGACTAGCTCTCGACAGCACCGGTATTTACGTCGCCGGTGACACTCAGTCCGCGGATTTTCCCCTCACACCGGGTGTGTTTCAGAGCACTTACAGCGGCAATGGCGACGCTTTTGTCGCCAAGCTGAGCCCTTCCGGCACGACCCTGCTTTACTCGACCTTCATCGGAGGCAGCGGCGTCGACCAGGCCAACGGGATTGCAGTTGATTCGTCCGGGAACGCGGCCGTGGTAGGTTTTACTCAGTCCAGCAACTTTCCCACGGTGAATCCCCTGCAATCCATTTTGGGGCTCACCGGCGGTGGCTCGTGCGGAGCGAACCCTTGCGCGGACGCCTTTGTCGTCAAGCTCAACGCTTCGGGCAGCCAGGCTGCCTATTCGACCTATCTGGGCGGCAGTGGAGCCGACTTTGGCCAGGCAGTAGCGGTGGACAGCTCGGGCGATCCTTACGTGGCTGGCAGCACTTCCTCTAACAATTTCCCCGCGGTCGCCGGGGCCTACCAGGGAACTCTTGCCGGGGTGGCCGGCAATGCTTTTGTAGCGAAGATTGATCCGGCGGATTCGCCCGCTATCGCCCTCTCTCCGTCCAAACTCAATTTCGGAAACCAGACAATCAACGTGAAGAGTCCCGCTCTCGCGGTTACTGTCATCGACGCCGGCAGCGCGCCTCTGACTATTACCTCCATTACGCCGCCCAGCAGTAATTTTGCCGAAACGGACAATTGCATTGGCACAGTAGCGCCGCGGGGCGGCACTTGTACCATCAACGTGACGTTCACCCCAACGTCGACCGGCGCGGTGACTGACCGGTTTTCCATCGCCGACAACGCGGCCAACAGCCCACAGACCTTCACCGTGACCGGTACAGGAGTGACCCAAGCCACCTCGGTTACGCTGGCACCGACCAGCCTGGTTTTCGGCAATCAGATGGTGGGAACGGTCAGCGCGGCACAGATGGTGACCATTACCAACACAGGTTCCGCCACGCTCGACATCACTTCCATCAGTACCAGCGGCGATTTCTCCCAGACTAACACTTGCTCAGCTCTCAACAACGTGCTCAATCCTGGCCAGAGTTGCTCAGTGAGCGTGACGTTTGCACCCACGGCCACCGGCAGTCGAACCGGCAGCCTGACCGTCAGTGACAACGCTACCGGCAGCCCGCAGAGCGTGGCCCTGTCGGGAACCGGACTGGCAGTTTTCTCGCTATCTTCCGGTAGCCCGGCGGTCTCGACGGTCATCGGTTCAACCTCGGTGAACTTTACGGTCTCCGCTACTGCCGCCAGTGGCTTCAGTGGAAGTATTACGCTGTCGTGCCCTACCGGCCTCACGTGCACTTTTAGCCCCAGTTCCATATTTGCCGGGCAGAGCAGCACGCTGACCGTGAGCGGGCTTTCTACTTCGACGCCGAATCCCTATAACTTCACGATCAGCGGCACCAGCGGATCGCAAACCGCTACGCTCAATCTGACGATTCTCTTTCAAACCTTTACCCTGTCGGTGACCCCTGCGCTCAACACCATCGTACCCGGGGCCAGCGCCAACTACACGGTGCTGGTGACACCGGTGAACGGCTTCAAGCAGCAGGTTCAGATGAGCTGCACCAACCTACCAGCCGGGGCCACCTGTTCCTTCTCGCCCTCTGCGGTCACGCCCAACGGATCTTCCCCATCCACGGTGGGGCTCACCATCACAACTACTCAGGCTCTAGGCTTGGGGCGGCGAGTCGACCCCCATCCACCCGGCGGCGTTTGGCTGCTTCTGGGCGGTCTCTGGCTAACGTTGTGCTTCGTCGACCGTCGATTCAAGGGACGGCTGGCGCTTGGCCGGAGCCTCCTCGCCGCGACGCTCCTGCTGGGGTTGCTTCTTGCGGCCAGCTGCCGGGGAATCAGTCCCCACACCTCGCCTACTCCGACCGGCAACTACATCATCACGATCACTGGCACGCTCAGCTCGAATCCCGCTGTCCAAGTGACCACAACGGCGGACTTGTCGGTGACGTAGGACTGAGGCGAAGGTCGGCCCACGTGGTGGGCGCAGCCGTCGATTCCTCTCAACCGCCCGGTTTGGCCACTACTCGGCGCTTGCTTGGCTGCTGCGCACTGGCGTACGCGAACTGGAGTAAGCCTGCCGGGTCAATCGAGCTGGAATTAAGCGTGCCGCTGCGCTATTATTACCAGCATCCTACGGGCGGGGGTGGGCAACATGAAAGAGTATCCGTTAACGCCGATGCAGGATCTGCTGCGAGCGGTCACGCGACGCCATTTCTTTAAGCAGGCGGGGTTCGGAATTGGGGCTGCAGCGCTCTCATCGCTGATTAATCGTTCGGGCTGGGCGGCCGCCACCCCGGCCATGAATGCTGCCAATCCCCTGGCGCCCAAGCCGCCCATGTTTCCCGCCAAGGCCAAAAGCATCATTTACCTCTTCATGGCCGGGGCGCCTTCCCAAGTGGACCTGCTGGACTACAAGCCCAAGCTCCAGCAGTACGACGGGCAGAACATCCCCGAGGAGATGCTGAAGGGAGAGCGCTTCGCCTTCATCCGGGGGACGCCGAAGTTGCTCGGCTCGCCTTACGAGTTCAAGAAATGGGGAAAGTCTGGCGCCGAAATCTCCGAACTCCTGCCACACCTGGGCGAAATCGCTGACGACATCGCCATCGTTCGCTCCGTGCATACGACCCAGTTCAACCATGCGCCGGCACAGATTTTCATGAATACCGGCTTTCAGATTATCGGCCGGCCGAGTATGGGGTCGTGGTTGACTTACGGGCTGGGAAGCGAGTCGTCGGACTTACCCGGCTTCGTCGTGCTGATCTCGGGCGAGAACCAGCCTGACGGCGGCAAAGCCTGCTGGGGGAGCGGATTTCTGCCCACCGTGTATCAGGGTGTTGAGTTTCGCTCCAAGGGTGATCCTGTCCTGTTTCTGACCAACCCGGAGGGCGTGACGCCGCAGATGCGGCGCGAGTCGCTGGATGCACTCAAAAGCCTCAATGAAATGTGCTTGCAGAGTAATGGCGATCCGGAGATTTTGACGCGCATCGCCTCCTACGAGATGGCCTACCGCATGCAATCGAGTGTGCCGGAGTTAACCGATATTTCGAAAGAGCCGCCGTCCATCCACCAGATGTACGGCACGGAACCGGGCAAGAAGTCCTTCGCGAATAATTGTCTGCTAGCACGGCGGCTGGTGGAGCGCGGGGTGCGCTTCGTCCAGCTGTATCATCGTGGGTGGGATAACCACGGTACGTCAAGCCACGACGACATCGTCAACCGCCTCCCCAGCCTTTGCCGGGAGACCGACCGGGCCGCCGCCGCGCTGGTGAAGGACTTAAAACAGCGCGGCCTGCTCGAGACCACACTGGTTGTCTGGGGCGGGGAATTCGGACGCACGCCGATGAACGAGGCACGTAATCAGTCCAAGTTCCTCGGGCGGGATCATCATCCGCGTGCCTTCTCGATGTGGCTGGCAGGTGGCGGCATCAAGCCGGGTGTGACCATCGGAGCGACCGACGAGCTCGGCTACAATCCTGTCGAAGACCCCATTGACGTTCATGACCTGCACGCCACCATTCTTCACCTTATGGGAATCGATCACACCAAACTCACCTACCGCTTTCAGGGCCGCGATTTCCGCCTGACGGACGTTTCGGGAAACGTCATCGAGAAGCTGTTGGCGTAGAGCTAGCTGCAGGTGGACCTTCGGTCCCTCATTAGAAGTGTGGGAACCGTGCCGGGCATGCGCAGTGTGGGTAGCAGCGTACTTCCAGAGATTTCGCCACCCTAACAGCGGACTCGTCTCGCAACTTTGGCGTCGGCGGACGGCCTGAGCTCGCGACGGGCGAGAAGGTGGAGGGGGAGCTCACTTCCCGCCCTGTCGCAGCTTACTTAGGTTATTCCCAGTGTCTAACGGAGAGGGTGAGATGTCAATGCCTCTATCGATTCCTGCGGATGGTTCCATTTGGGTTCGTTGAAGCCGGTCTGGCGTGCGGTTGGATCTACCGGCGCGAAGCAAGACTCCCGCCGTTCAAAGGGGGCATCCAAGGATATCTGGAAGCCCAGGATCGCGGGGAGGCACCCATCCTGACGCAACCTATGACAGGATCATCGAGGGTCCGCTGGCGCAAGATGCTGGGGCGTGTGTGGAACAGGATGACCGCCGACCGCGTCACCGGCCTTGCTGCGGAGATGTCCTACTACTTCATTCTGGCCTTCTTTCCCTTCCTGATTTTTCTCGCGGCCGTGGTTGGCACGCTACCATTCACCGGGCTGTGGACCCGAGTCCTGCAGTGGATCACGCTGTATCTGCCTGACGACTCGCAGCGCGTTGTTTTCGAGACCGTTGTCGGCCTCATGGCGGGACGAAAGAGCTTTCTTTCAATCGGCCTGCTGGGGACCGTCTGGGCCGCCACGGGCGGGGTCATGTCCTTGATATCCGCCTTAAACCGAATCTACGAGGTTGCCGAGACGCGCAGTTACGGGAGGCGAGTTGCCTTGGCGTTAGTCATGCTCTTGGTCTTGGCCCTCTTCCTCCTGGCGACTTTCGGGCTGTTGACCGTGGGCGACTGGCTTGACCGCTGGCTCGCCGCGCACTGGGCGCCGGGCCCGGTCCTGGTGCTGTGGCGCGTGGGGCGGCGGGCCCTTTCGGTGATCCTGATGTCGGTCTGCCTGGCCGTGATCGATCAAGTACTCCCCAACCTCCAGCGCCCCTGGCGCTGGATCCGGCCGGGCACCTGGTTCGTCGTGCTGGGATGGTCCGCGGCCACGATGGGGTTCAATTTCTATGTTCAGCACCTGGGCTCGTACGGCAGAACGTATGGCGTGCTCGGCGCGTTCGTCGTGCTCATGGTATGGACTTATCTGGTCAGCCTGATCGGCCTCATTGGAGCCGAAATCAACTCCGAGCTGGAGAAGATGCGGCAGGAAGCTGCGCCCGCCAACCAGAAGGCTGCCTCCGAGCGGGGCGCGGGTGGCGCCGTTCGGAGAGTTCTTGGTGGTCACCCCTAGAGAGCAGTGGCGAGTCTGGGATTCCGGATGGAGCGTAATCTTCCAATCGTTCTAGTGACGGTGCTCAGCGGGGCGCTCCTGACCGGAAGGCTGGCCGAGGGGGAGCTCTTGCAAGCGCAGCAGATTCCGCCAGCCACAACATATGAGGGACAGCGGGTGGGAAAAGTGGACCTGGCGGTCTGGCCACTCATCAACGTGGAGCCACTGCAGCCGCTCGGCGCCCAGAAGGCCGGTGAGCCCTATTCGGCCGAACGGGTCCAAAGCGGTGTGGCGGCGTTGCTGGGAACCCATCAGTTCAGCAGGGTGGATGTAGAGGCGAAGCCGGAGACCCAGGGCCTGCACCCAACCTTCGTGATGGAGCCAGCCTATTACATCGGTCTGGTCCACTTTCCTGGTGCCGAGGAGACGTTTAGCTATTCTCGGCTGCTTGAAGCGGTCAACTACCCTCTTCAGGACCCCTATGAGCCAAATCGGGTGAAGCAGGGCGCCTCAGCCCTGGAACGTTTCCTCGCCCGCCAGGGCTACTTTGACGCCCGTGTCAAGGCGGAGGCGTACTTCGATGAGGCTGACCGCCTGGCCAACATCATTTACCACGTCACTTTGAACCGCCGGGCTAAGTTCGGCCCGGTGCGCATCACCGGCCTGCCGCCGGTTCGGGCGACCGAGCTCGAGAGAGCCCTCCGCTCCTTTCGGGCCCGCCTGCGGGGTGCCGATCTCCGCGCTGGAAGGCCCTACAGTCCCCAGCGGATCCAGGCTGCAACGCGCTTCCTTCAGGCCTACCTGGCCAGGCAGGGCCACCTTGCCAGCCAAATCCGCCCCGGTGAACCCAGATACGACCGGGCTAGCAACCGAGCCGCACTGGAACTGCAGGTCACCGAAGGTCCCAAGGTGCGGGTGCGCGTCGAGGGCGCGCACGTGTCGGATCGCGTGCTGCGCAAGCTGATTCCCATCTACGAGGAGAATGCCTTTGATCAGGGTTTGGTCGAGGAGGGCGAGCGAAATCTGGTTGCGTATTTTCAGGCCAAGGGCTTCTTCGATGTGAGCGTCAATCCACAGGTGACTGATGAAGCCTCAGCAATGTCCTTGGTATATCACGTTGATCGCGGAAGCCGGCACCGCGTTATGAGCGTGCGGCTGACCGGTAACCGACATTTCTCTAACGACGACCTTGCCAGCCAGATACTCGTGAAGCCCGGGCGATTCCTGTCGCGCGGCAAGTTCAGCCAGGACCTCCTCCGGCGCAGCGCCGACAACTTGACTGCCTTTTACATCGATGAGGGCTTTGCGGACGTTAAGGTGCAACCCCAAGTGATCGATCGCGAGCCTGGGGTGTATGTGACCTTTGCGATTGCCGAAGGCGAGCGGACCTTGGTCGATTCTTTGCGAATCGAAGGCAACCAGACGCAAAGCCTTGCCACGCTGGCACCCGACGGACTCAATCTGAGGCGCGGCCAGCCGTATTCGCGGGCGCGCCTCACCGAAGACCGCAATCAGATCATCGCTAGCTACCTGAACCTGGGCTACCCCAACGCCGCCTTCCGCTCCACGGTGGTGCCTTTGGCCGGCAATCCTCATCGGGTGGCCGTCACCTATCAGATTGCCGAGGGTCCGCGAGTTCGCGTCGGTCAGGTGACCTACCTGGCACAGAAGCCTACCCGCAAAGAATTCCTCGAGCGCAACACTCAGGTGAACGTCGGGTCGCCCTTAAGCGAGGGGAAACTTCTCGAGTCTGAGAGCAATCTGTACAACCTGGGCGTGTTCGATTGGGCCAACGTGTCACCCCGTCGCCCCATTTCCGACCAAAGGCAGGAAGAGGTCGTCGTCCGAGTGCACGAAGCAAGGCGCAATTCCATCACCTACGGTGTCGGGCTGCAGTCGATCTCGCGAGCCGGTGGCCTTTCCGCTGGGATCGTCGCCCTCCCGGGCCTGCCCAGCATCGGGTTGCCGCCTCAATTCAAGATCATCGAGAAGAACATTTTCAGTCCGCAAGGCTCGCTGCAATACAGCCGGCTGAACCTGCGCGGCCTGGGCGAAACCGCCGCGATCGCCACGCTGCTTTCCCGGCTGGACCAGCGCGCCAACGTCACGTATAGCCAGCCTCGCTTGGGCGGCTTGGATTGGAGCGCGCTGTGGAGTCTTTCGGTTGAGCGCACCACACAGAACCCCCTCTTTACGGCACGCCTGGGCTCCGCCTCCTTCCAGCTCGACAAACCGCTGGACCCGGCCAAGACCGAGCACCTGCAGCTTCGCTACAGTTTCCAGCGCACCTCCCTCACGCACTTGCTGATCCAAAATTTTGTCGCACCAGAGGACCTTAATGTGCGGACCTCCAGAGTGTCCGTCTCCTTCGTGCGCGATACGCGCGACAAGCCCCTGGACGCGCACCGGGGTTTCTACCAGACCGCGGACCTGGGCATCAGTCCGAAGTTCACCGGCTCCAGCAACAGCCTGGTGCGCTTTCTTGGGCAGACAGCCTATTACCGCGAGGTGAAGCCCTGGATGGTCTGGGCCAATAATGTGCGTCTGGGCATGGTCAAGGCTTTTGCTGGCAGTCACGTTCCCTTGAGCGAGCGCTTCTTTGCCGGCGGTGCCGACAGCCTGCGTGGGTTCTCCCTGAATGAAGCCGGCCCTTCTGCGGCCGCGCTGCTTTGCACCAGCGAAGACCTATCCACCTGCACCTACAAGATTCGCGTCCCAGCGGGCGGGCACGAACTATTCATTTGGAACTCGGAGGGCCGCTTTGCGCTTCCGCTTAAGAAGGGGTTGGGTGGCGTGATCTTCTACGATGGTGGCAACGTGTACGATCGCATCGGCTTTAGCCGCTTTTTGACCGATTACTCGAATTCGGCCGGCTTCGGCCTGCGCTACAACACGCCCGTAGGGCCCCTTCGCATCGACATTGGCCGCAATCTGAATCCCGTTCCCGGGCTGAAGAAGACGCAGATTTTTGTCACCCTAGGGCAGGCGTTTTGAATTTCACATTCTGAGTGCTGAATCTATGATTCGAGCCAGGCAGCTTGTCCCTCTGATTGCTCTTTTGGTGCTCGCCGCTGCGACGGCGGCAATGCTGGCCCTGCGTAGCCGTACCTTTCATCAGTTCGTTCTCCGAAGTTTGATTCGACAAGGCGCAGCAGCTACCGGAGGGCGGGTCGAGATTGGGGATTTTACCTTTTACTGGTCCAGCCTGCGCATGGAGCTCTATCGAGTGACGCTTCATGGCACCGAAGCCGCCTCTCTACCTCCTCTATTTCAGGCGAACCATGTCGGTGTGGCCCTCCGGGTGGTCTCCTGGTTCGGGCGCAAGATCAATGTGAGGGAGATTGTAGTCGATCGTCCGGTGGCGCATCTTTTCGTAGATCCAAGCGGCCATAGCAACCTGCCCCAGCCGCCGCCGGGCACCAAGCCGGCGAATGTCTTCGACCTGGCGATCGGCCGTCTGCTCGTGCAGCAAGGCGAGATCTATTACAACAACCGCCCGTGGGCCCTCAATGCCGAGCTCCACGACTTTCAGACGCACATCGCCTTCGACCCTGCCAAGACCGAATACGCAGGAGATCTCAGTTACCGGCGAGGAAAGGTGCAGGTAAGAGACTTCCATCCCTTGGAGCACGATCTTCGCGCTCAGTTCGCCGCATCGCCTGCCGGCTTGACCGTCCGTTCGCTGGAGCTCGAGAGCTCCGTCTTGCACCTTACTGCGGCAGCGCAGTTACACAATTACAGCACGCCGACCATCGACGCCTCGTACCAAGCCGTGCTGGCCACGCGGGAGTTGGGCTATGCACTCAACCAGCCGCTGCCCGCGGGCCGGCTGTTTTCCGAGGGTACTGCCCGGTACGCGGGTGGCGAAGGCAAACCTCTGCTCGACGCTCTCTCGATCGAAGGCCGGCTGAGGAGCCCGGCGCTCACCCTCGATCTTCCTCCAGTCCGCTCCGAGGTCCGGAATCTCAGCGCGGAGTACCGCCTGCGCGGCGGCACGCTGGAAGCTCGCAACGTGCAGGCGGAGGTACTAGGCGGCCGAGTGGCTGCCGACCTCACCATGACGGGACTGCGCGAGAAGCCAGAAACACGCCTGACGACGGAGATTCGCGGCGTCGAGCTGGCCAATGCCAGTGCAGCCCTGAGGGTGCGTCCCCTCGAGCGCTTGGCGGTTAGCGGCCGCCTGGACGGAAGCCTCCTCGTCACGTGGCACGGCACCCTGAAGGAGCTCCGGGTCCAGTCGGACGCAACGGTCACCGCCAGCGCGCCCCCACCGGCCGGCGGGAGCGCGGCATCCGTTCCTTTGGCGGGTAGGGTGCACTTGGCCTACGACGCCGCCCGCAACCTGCTGTCATTCCAGCAGAGCGAGCTCCACACGCCGCAAACCCGCGTTGAGCTCGACGGCAGCCTCGGCCACCGGTCCAGTCTGGCGGTCCACCTGCAAACCCAGGACCTCCGCGAGGTCGATAACCTGCTGCTTGCCGTCCGCGAAGCCGTGTCGCCGCCTCTCCCGCGTGCCACGAGACCCGAACCGCTGAATCTCGCTGGCTCGGCGTCGTTCAAGGGCCAAATACACGGCTCCGCCGGCCAGCCGCGCGTTTCCGGTCTTCTTTCAGGCGCCAACCTTCGCTATCAGAACCTGACCATCCCATGGTGGCGCAGCGCTGTCGATCTCAGTCCCTACGGCATCGCGTTCCGCGCAGGAGAACTGCAGACCAGCCAGCTGGGCCACGCCTTTTTTGAGGGGGCGGTAAGCCTCAACAACTGGTCATACGATCTGCATAATCCAATAAGCCTGCGGCTCCAAGCGAGTCTTCCTGTAGCTGACGTGCAGCGGCTGGCGGGGACAAGCTACCCGTTAAGCGGCGCCTTGTCAGCCAACCTTTCTCTGCGCGGGACCCTAGAAAGTCCCCAGGGCCAAGGGAGCGTGCGCCTGCTGCAGGCACGGGCTTGGGGTGAGCCCATCCAATCGCTCGCCCTTCAGCTCCAGGGGACTGGCAGTGCTCTGCAATCGAACTTCAACCTTCGCACCCTAGCCGGAACGGCCAATGCGAAGGCCACTTACTATCCCCGAAGCCAGGGCTACGACGTCGAGTTGAATGTTCCCGACCTGCGGCTCGAGCGGCTCGAGGTCTTGCACCAACACAGCCTGGAGTTAACCGGAGTGGTTAGGTTGTCGGCTCGCGGCCGCGGCAACCTTCGGTCGCCGCAGCTGGATGCCATGCTGGAGGCGCCCCAGCTCGAATTTATGGGGGAGAGGTTAGACGGGTTGAAGGCGTATGCTAGCCTGGCTCACCAGCAAGCAAGGCTCGAGGTGACCTCCGCCGTCGCCGGGGCCGCCATCAATGCGCGCGCTGCAGTCAACTTGGTGGGCGACTACGAGGCGATTGCCACCTTCGATACGCCGGGGTTTGCCGTTGGACCCTTGCTGGAACATTTCCTTCCGGGGGAGACTCCCGATCTGCACGGCGAAACGGAGGTGCACGGCTGGCTGAAGGGCCCGGTGAAGCACTTCGAGGAAGTTGCGGCCCATCTCGAGATTCCCCGCCTCAGCATCAGCTACCGATCGCTCGAATTGGCGGCTGCGACGCCCATTCGCGCCGACTATCGCGGCGGAATGCTGGCGTTCGATCGCGCCGAGCTGAAAGGAACGGGCAGCGATCTGCAGCTACAAGCTGTTGTGCCCGTGCCAGGCCCAGGAGCGTTGCGGGCCAGGGCCACGGGGGTCATTGATCTGCACATCTTGCAGCTGCTTCATCCCGAGTGGGACAGCTCAGGGCGGGTGGAACTTGATGTCGCGGCGCAGGGTACGCGTGCCAGCCCGACTATCCGCGGCTCGTTCCGCATCGTCAATGCGGCTCTTCAGCCTCCCAGTGCGCCCCTGGGGATCGAGAACCTAAATGGCGAGCTGGAGCTGCTGGGCGACCGGGTCAACATCAAAACGCTCACCGCCCAGTCGGGGGGCGGAAACGTGTCCGTAACAGGTTTTATTGGGGTGCGGCCTTTCCCTCAGTTCAACCTCGGGTTAGCGGCCAAGGATGTTCGTCTGCGCTATCCGGAGGGCGTCCGAGCGGTCCTGGAGAGCGACCTGAGGCTGAACGGCAGCCCGGACTCGGCCGCCTTGAGCGGGCAGATGCTGATTGACCGCCTGTCATTCACCAGGGCGTTCGACCTGGCCAGGTTTACGGATCAGTTTATTGTTCCCAGCGCTCCAGCCCGCGAAAGGTTCATGCAAAACCTTAAACTGGATGTGGCGTTGCGATCGTCGCAGCAGCTTGGTGTCGTCAGCAGCGCCCTCAGTGTTCAGGGGTCGGCGGACCTGCGGATTCGGGGGACGGCCGCTGAACCGGTGATTCTGGGCCGAGTGGCACTGACGGGTGGCGAACTCTTTTACAACGGGCGGCGTTACGAAGTGGAGAACGGGGTGATCCAGTTTGCCAATCCGGTCCGGACGGAGCCGGTGGTCAACCTGCGGGTGACGACGGTCGTCGATCAGTTCCACGTCAACCTGGACTTGGTCGGTCCGCTGGAACGCCTGCGCACCACTTACACTTCAGATCCGCCCCTGCCTCCCGTAGACGTCATCAACCTGCTCCTAACCGGCCAGACCGCCGAGGCAGCAGCAGGGAATCCAGCGACGCCGCAGGGGGTTGTTGCCCAGCAGCTCGCTGGCGAGGTCAGCAGCCGCCTGGGCAAGTTGGCGGGCTTTTCCTCGCTGACGATTGACCCGCAGATCGGCGGACAAGGTGGCACCGGCACACGCCTAGCCATTCAACAACGCGTGACACGTAACCTGTTCTTGACCTTTACTACCGATGTGACCAACGCCCAGAGCCAGGCCTTCCAGGTCGAGTATCACATTACTGGCAAATACTCCCTCAGCGCGGCCCGTGACCAGAACGGAGGCTACGGATTCCAAGTAAGGGTGCACAAGGTCTTTTGAGAAGGCGGAGGCTGGCTTCCGCGCCGTGGCACCCGTTCCGGCCAAATGGGCCCTCGAGCCGAAGCCTGGATTACTGACTGACGACCACCGTATACCCGAGCAGAACGTTGTGCCGGTCCCGTAAAGGCTCGACGGACTGCACGGTGAAGGGCTTGTGCAGGCGGCGCTGAAGGATCTCCCGAATAGCCTCATCAGGCTTCTTAGGAGCCAGAGACTCAACCAGGCGCGAGTCCACAATGTAGTGCCAGCCGTCCGCCGTCCTACCAACTTCCACTACGCCCTGAACGTGCCGCAAATCCGTGAGCTCGAAGGTGGGGCGATCATTGAACACGGAGCGCGGCGTAAGAAAGATGAAGGCGAGGATCAAGGCACAGATGATATCGTACTGCCAGCTGCCGCGTTCGTAGACCCAGAAAATGGACCGCGCGCACCCCAGCTTGAGGCGTTCCCAGGCGCGCTCCCAGGTGCCGGGTCCGCCCGTCAGCTCGCGGCTCGCAATTTCTTCGCGAATAGGAGTGCTTTCTGCCATGGGTGCTTCAACGCCTAAGGATGATCATCGCCGCCGGCCAAGGCCCGCCTTCTGAGGGAGCGCACCCGCCATCAATCGGGAAGAATGTAACCATCGCGCATGCGAATCGTGCGATCGGCCACGGCCGCGGCCTCAGGGTTGTGGGTGATCATCACGATGGTCTGGCGGAAATTGCGGTTAAGAGTCCGCAGCATGTTGAGCACCACCTGCGAGTTTTCCGTGTCCAGGTTACCGGTAGGCTCATCGGCCAGCAGAATCTTTGGCTCGCAGATGACGGCGCGGGCGATGGCCACCCGCTGCTGCTCGCCACCGGAGAGCGCGTAAGGCTTGTAGTCCAGCTTGTCCTTGATACCGAGCATTTCCACCACCGCCTCAAAGCGATGAGGATTATACCCATTTCCCTGGATGTGCTGCGCGATCTCGATGTTGTTGCGCGCCGTGAGCGTCGGCAGCAGATTGAAGCGCTGAAAGACGAAGCCGATTTTGTGCCGGCGAAACCGCGTCCGGTCGGCGTCGGTCATCTTCGAGAAATCGTTCCCATCCACCAGGACCTTGCCACTGGTCGGCGAGGTGAGCCCTCCCAGGATATGGAGCAGTGTAGACTTTCCGCAACCCGAAGGGCCAACAATAGCCACAAACTCGCCTTCGTGGACCAGCAGATCAACGCCCCGCAGGGCCGGAACATCCACCTTACCCACGTGGTAGACCTTCTTCAGATTTTCGGTGAGGATGATCGGCTCCATATCAGGCTTGCACTGCGCTCCCGGCTGTTAGTTCGCCTCCGCGCCCCGGCTGGTTCCCGTTCCAGGCAAAGTGGGGAAGAAGGGAGCCAGAAGAGTATGCGCGAACGCCAAAGGTTGCTGCCGGAACAGCTTCGATCGGCTAGGGCCAGATGCCAGAAACTCGCTCTACTCTGCGAGCGGTCGCGGTTTCGCTACCGCTTAGCCCCCAAGCTTCGGCCAGTGCGGCCGCCGCACCTTCCGTGAGCCTACCCTTAGGGTCAAACCCTGGTCATTCATACGCCAGCGCGTCGACCGGATCGAGCTGCGCGGCCCGCAGGGCCGGGTAAAATGCCCCCAGCATTGTTCCACCCAGAGCCAGTAGTGCCGCCCAAACGGCCCATTCCACCGAGAGATCCACGCTGAGAGTGGGAAATGACGCCAGAATCACTCTCTTCGCCCCCAGCGCGCCCAGAAAGCCGCCCACGATGCCGACGGCGGCTAAGACCGCCGCCTCACGCAGAATAATAGTCATGATAAACCCTTTCGAGGCTCCCAGTGACTTCAAGATGCCGATCTCGCGCGTCCTTTCGGTAATGGTGGTATACATCGAAAGAAAGATAACCAACAATCCGATGATCACGGCGACAGCAATCAGCGCGGTGATAAAGGCATCAAGGGCCGGCAGATTGTTAGCGGTCATTAAGGTCATATATTCCCGGACGGAGATCACCTGGTACTGGGGCGCGAGCTGGTGCACGGCCTTCATGACATCATCGGTATAGCCGGGGTCGGTGCACTTCAGAAAGAAGATCGACGCCTTGTCGTGTGCGGAGGCCAGATCCTGGGCTGTGGCCATCGGGATAAAGAGCCGCGAGCCCTTCCCATGCTCGACGATACCCGCCACGCGGAAGTCGTGGTTGAGCAGGCTGATGGTCATTCCCACCTTGACGTGGTGGGCCTTGGCATAGAGGTCGTCCACCAAGGCGTCGTAAGGCCCGGAGAACATCCCCCCCTTGAGAAACACGAAGCCACCAGTTACCCGGTCGAAGCTAGCGGGATCGATCCCCCAAATGACGTTAACGCCCGAGCCCACGTTGGTGTTCGACTGAAACAGTACGGGCGTCACGGCCAGCACGTGCGGGATTTGTGCCAACCGGTCGGCCACCTTGATCGGCACGGGAGCCCATCCCAGTCCGAAAAAGAACGAAGCTCCGGGCGGCTCCACCATGATGTCGGCGCCCAAGCCCTCCACGCGCCGCGCGGCATCGTGCAGCAAGCCCGTCGTCATACCCACGACCAGCAGTACCATGCCCACCTCGATGGCAATGGCGAGAATGCTGACCACCGTGCGAATCGGGCGATGCAAGAGGTTCGACAGGATCATCTTATTGACCACTGGCCACCCCCTGCCCGCCAGAGCCCGCTTCACTCAAGTCGACACGCTGAGCCTGAGCTGGTTGCTTCAGCTCAAACTGGCTGCTTTCAATTGGCTGGTTGAAACTAGCCTTCCGCACGTTGATTTGCAAGGCATAATCCTCAACGGGCCGGGTCAGCCGAATGCGCGTGGGGTAGCGAATACCGCCGAAGTCGCGGTAGTTGGCGTAGTCCACGCCTTCCAGGTACTTGCCTCCGGGCCCATAAAACTGCACCCGCACGATCTCCAGGTTCGACCGGTCGAACCAAATGCGCCGCTTGAGCTTCAGTTCGTCACCTCCATTCTTATCGAAAACCTCGACGACGTAATAGCGACGGCCAGTCTCTTCCGCTTCCTGCAGGCTGAAGCGCTCGGAAGCTGCATCTGCACCCGGCATCAGGAGTGCCTCGAGAATATGCTGCGGGCGCAGGTTTTCGAGCGCCTGGGCCGCCGGCTTGGCCACCTCAGTCTTACCGACAATGAACTTCTGCTTCGAGGGAATGTAGACCTGAAACTCGTGGCCGTCGGAGGCCATATCGAAGATGTCGGTGCGCACGACGGGCGCCTGTCCCACCATGCGGATCCTAGCTGGCCGCTCTGCCAGAATGAAGGACCTCACATCATGGTACTGCCTGATGACGCCGGAGTAGATGGACCCGGCTATCGGCTCCAGATCGGCGGTGGCCTTTAGCGATTGTACCGCTTGGCTGGCGGCACGAATTGCCTCCAGCAACTGTTCCAGCGATGCCACTTGGACCGCGGGTGGAACGGCAGCCGGAGCCACCTTTACGGTATGCTTCACCGCGCACCCTGCTGCGCACACCAGCAGCCCGAGAAGCGCTGCAGCTGAGGCCAGTCTGCCTGCAGGCACGGCTATCCCCGCCCCCGTTATGGGATGCGCCATGGCCGCGCCTCGTTCCTGGAGGAAGCGAGGCTTGGGTGTTGACGGTACTTCAAATTACCTTTCCTCACCTGGTGTTTGGCTCTCTCGCCCGTCCCGCACTCCGGCCCACGACGGCCTTGGGTCGGACCAGCGGTAACTGCCCCATTCCAGGTTACTGCATTCGCAAATTGAAACCTACCGCCATTGCCGGCGGAACCAGTCACGCGCGGCCGGCAGTTTCCGGTGCTGGGGAAAACGAAACGGTTGCAATGTAGGCTTTGTATACTTTCCCGTGGTTTGTTTACCCCCCGTGACGGGGAAGGCCGCTCTGCAGAGGAAGAGTGTGCGGCAGAATGAGATTTGACCAAACGAACCGGATATGTGCTTGAAAATAAAGGATCGGCTCTCCGAACAAGGACGCTTTCGATCCGGCCACTGGACGCAAGCACACAAGGCGCAACGTTTGTCATAATGGTCGGGGATGGAAAGTCAGCGATGGGATTGCAGGCTGTAGCACCGCCTTGGGCGAACCTCCGAATCGCCAGAAGGGCGACCGCGGTCTTGCACCTAGGCGTTCTGCTGCGCGGGTTCGTTTTAACCCTTGGTCTTGCCAGCCACACGCTGGCCTTGCCTCAGCGACCTGCGGCGGAGCAACCTGGGTCGCCGGAAATCGGCAATGCGTTGCTGGAGACGGCCCAAGGGGCGCTCAACCGGCACGACTACGTCAACGCCGCCACCGCACTGAAGCAGGTCGTCGCGCAAGACCCGCGCTCGGTCGCGGGATGGTTTAACCTCGGCTATGCCTATTCCGGCTTGGGCCAGAATGACGCAGCCGTGCGCGCGTATCAGAGGGCCATCGAGCTTGATCCCAACTTGTTCGAGGCGCGGATGAACCTGGGGATTCTCCTGCTTGAGGCCCAGCACCCGAATCAGGCGCTGGAGCAACTGCAAAGAGCTGTGGCGCTGAAGCCAGACCGTGCGACGGCCCACCTGTATTACGCCCGAGCGCTGTGGCTTGATGGCAAGGACGGCGAGGCGTTGGCTGAGTTCCGCGAAGCGTTGCGCCTCGACCCCAGCCTGGCCATTGCCCACTACGACATGGGACAGCTGGCCCTTTCAAGGAAACAATTTGCGGAGGCCCGTGCCAGCTTCGCGCAGGCGGTAAAGCTTGATCCTCACCTGGCGCAGGCGCGGTTAGGGTTGGCGCGGGCGGCCGAAGGGCTCCAGGACACGGCAGGGGCTGTCAATGCGCTGCGTGCCTATCTCGAGGTCCAGCCGCGCGACCAAGAAGCTCGCTTTCATCTGGCGCGCCTCTACCTGCAGCAGGGGATGAACGAAGAAGCTCTCAGCACCCTGGAGCAGATCTATCAAGCTAACCCGAAGCTCCCGGGTCTGGCCGCAGCGCTGGGAGACGTGCACGCCTTGCTGAAGCGCTACGCGGAGTCCGAGCGTTTTTACCGGGAGGCTTTGGCGGAGGCACCCCCCAATAGAAGCCCTTGGGAGGAATCCGACCTGCGGCGCGCGCTAGGACAAACTTTGCTCGATGAACACGCCCAGCTCGAAGCCGATGGCAAGGCGGACCAAGCGGCGACAAAGCTCGCCAGCGCAGAGAAAGAGTTCCGCCACGCCCTGCAGCTGGATCCTCACAATGCCGAGGCCGCCAAGGGGCTGGCTAGCAGCCTCTATCTGGAAAAGGGTTACGCTGAGGCGGTACCGATCATCGAAGGGCTCGTCCGCACCGGGAATGCGCCACCGGGAGTCTATTTCGTCCTGGCCACGTGTTACGACCACTTGCGCGACCGGCCGCGCGCTCTGGAAGCTTACGAAAAGTTCCTCAGCCTTGCCCCCGACCGTAACTCGGACCAGGTGTGGCAAGCCGAGCAGCGAGCGAAGCTGCTGCGTCGCGAACTCCACCGACAGCGGTGAGTGATTGCGGGCTCAGTGGGCGACAGAAGGGCCGTCTAGGGGTTTTCAGGAGGGGGCGCGGCGGGCTGGAAGTTTGACTGTCGGGCCGCTCAGCCCCGGTTTCGATAACCGAGGCAAAGCGTGATAGACTGCCGGCGGGGAGAAGGCCCCGTGGAGCGCTGAGGCTGGCTGAAGGGCACCCGCCATGGCATGGGCCACGGTTCTGCTTGCGGAAGACCACGCGATTGTTGCTGAAGGGCTGGAAGCGCTGCTCAGGGACAGGTTCAAGCTGGTAGGAACCGTACACGATGGCCGGGCGCTGCTGGAGGCGGTTAGCCAGCTCAACCCGGACGTCATCGTCACGGACATTTCGATGCCCGCGCTGAACGGCTTGGACGCGGTTCGGCAAATCAAGCGGGAAAGGCCAGACGTCAAGGTAGTGATCCTTACTGTACACGCGGATGTGGAGATGGCGGCCGAGGCTTTCCGTGCCGGGGCAGCAGCCTACCTGCTCAAGCTTTCATCGGGCGAGGAACTGGTGATGGCCATCGAGGAAGTATTGCGCGGAGGCGCGTATCTCTCCCCCCGGATCAGCCGTGACCTCCGGGCGGTGACGATGCAAGCCAGGGGGCGACCAAACGCCTGGCGTTCGAAGATCACCCCGAGGCAGCGGGAGGTGCTCCAGCTCATTGCCGAAGGACGAACCATGAAAGAAATTGCGGGGATCCTGGGAATATCGACGCGCACCGCTGAAACGCATAAGTACGCCATGATGGAGGCGCTGGGCATCAAGACCACGGCGGAGCTGATTCAGTACGCGGTTCGCCTGAAGCTCGTCTCCTGTTAGGTGGCCTTAGGAGGGAGCCCCACTGATAGATGGGTATCCAAGCGATGAAACTCGCAGACGACCGTGGTCGGCAATCGCAACCGCCATCACATACCAAGGATCGCCTTCGGGGGCCGACGGACACCGCGGGGCGGGTGGGCAGGATCACCTTCAATACCAAGCAGGTGGATCCCGAGGAAGCCCTGAAGCGCAGCGAGGAACTGTATTCCCGGCTGGTGAACTCCCTGGATTGCATCGTGTGGGAGGCAGACGCCGCGACCCGGCAGTTTATTTTTGTCAGCCAGCGGGCGGAGCAAATCCTCGGCCATCCCGCTGCCCAATGGCTCGAGCCGGGCTTCGGGGCTCAACACGTCCATCCGCACGACCTCGACTGGTGGGTGCGCTGTTGCAAACAGGCCGCCGAGAATAGCGGGGACCACGAATTCGAATACCGGATGATTGCGGCCGATGGACGGATCGTGTGGTTGCACGATGTGGTGAGTGCACTTGTGGAGCGGGATGGCTCCGTGCGATTGCGCGGCGTGATGATGGATGTCACCCCTCATAAGCACGCGCAGGCGGTTCTGGAGGAGAGCGAAGCGCGCTTTCGTCTTCTCTTCGAGCGGAGCTGCGCGGGCATGGATATTGCGGACGTCGGCGGGCGGATCCTGAGCGCCAACCCTGCCTTCTGTGAACTGCTCGGGTACTCGCCGGCCGAGCTACAAGACCGAAACCTGCTCGACCTCATACACCCCGAAGACCGGTGGAAGACCGCGGCCTACTTCGAAGAGGCACAACGCAAAGGCGAGGCGACCTGTGACATCGAGGAACGCTACCTGCGGCGCGACGGGGAAGTTGTCTGGTGCTGTACCAGCGCCGCCTTCCTGGCGGCCCCCGGACGCCCCGCTTGCTCCGTGGGGGTTCACCTGGATATTTCTGTGCAAAAGCGCGCCGAAACCCTGCTGCGCGAGAGCGAAGAGCGCTTTCGGATCATCGCCAACGACACGCCCGCTTACTTGTGGATGAGCTCGGAGCTAACAGAGAACTCGTTCATTAACCGCTCCTTGGCAGTCTTTCTGGGAGTTAATGACACGGCGCTGGGAGCGCGCTGGAGCGATTTCGTCCACCCCGACGACCGGGAGCGGGTGCGCCAAAAGTTCCTCAACTGCATCGCTGCCCGCCACGACTATTTCGACGAGTTTCGCGTCCGCCGCTTCGACGGTGAGTATCGCTGGATGCTTGACCAGGGCGTTCCCCGCTTCGGACCGCAAGGGAACTTCCTGGGCTACGCGGGGTCACTGACAGACGTCACCGAGGAGAGGCGCGCCGCCCAGCTCGCTCGGGAAGCTTGTGACCGGTTGGCTCGGGAGCTGGCGGAGCGGACGCGCGCCGAGAGAGAGATCGCCGCGCTGAGCCGGCGGCTGATCGACGCACAGGAGCAGGAGCGCGCGCGCATCGCGCGCGAGCTGCACGACGATTTGGGCCAGCAGGTCGCAGCCCTGGGAATCGCGCTGAGCCGCATCCGCCAGCAAATTCCGCGCGACCGGCAGGAGGCGCACCGACAAGCTGACCGCGCTTGCCGAAGAATCGCCGAGATCGGTGCTACCATCCACAACCTCTCCCGCCAGCTGCATCCGAGCGTGCTGGAGCGCGGTGGCCTCGTGCCAGCCCTGGAGTCGCTCTCGGCCGAATTGCAAAGCCTCACGCAGGTCGCCTCCACCATCGAAGCCGACGGCGACTTTCACGACCTGCCCGCCAATGTTTCGCTAGGCCTTTTCCGGATTGCTCAGGAGGGTTTGCAGAATGTCTGGAAACACTCTGGGGCGAAGCAGGCCAGAATCCGGCTGAGCCGATCTGAACACCACGTGCGTCTGGAGATCGTCGACGAGGGAAGGGGGTTCGACATTTTGGAGAACTCCACCCAGGGCCTCGGCCTGATCAGCATGCGAGAGCGAGCGCGCCTTTTGGGTGGCACGTTTTCTGTCCAGAGTTTCCCCGGCCGTGGGGCAGTGCTCACCGCGGTCCTGCCCGTCCTGAGGCCGTCTCATGAGCGCCCGCGAACGGCATGGAGGAGAGCGAAGCACGTGGCCCGGAAAACTGAGACCTGCAAGTAGAGGTTGGCAATTGCCCGGCGGGCCGGCGCTGCTTACAATGGGCAGCGGGCGCTTGAAAAGGGGCGCGGCTTGCATTTTCTCCGAACTCTTTCCACCCGTCTAGGGCTGGTGCTGGCGCAATACGGCCCTTTGGGTCTCGTCGCTATCAATTTTCTCGACTCTTCCTTCCTCGCTTTTCCGGTCATCAATGACCTGCTGCTGTTGCATCTGAGCGCTCAGCAACCAAGCAAGGCGTGGATTTTCGCCTTCGCGTCCACCTGCGGCTCCGTCGCCGGCGCCCAACTGATGTACGAAATCCCGCGGCGGGGCTTGCGCTTTTGGCACCGCCGAAGCCGCGTCGAGGAGCGGGAAATCAGCAGCACACAGGCGTGGCTGGCACGCAACGACATGTTGACTGTGATGGTTGCCTCCCTGCTGCCGCCCCCCGCTCCCTTCAAGATTGTGCCGCTGGCAGCGGGAGCCCTGCGGGTGAACGCTGCCCGCTTTGTGACGGCGTTGTTCTTTGGACGGGCACTGCGCTTCGGGGCCGAGAGCTGGATCGGCATGCGTTACGGAGGACAGGCGGAGGCTTTCCTGAGGCGGAACTGGGGCTGGGCATCCTGGTCCGCGGCGATCTTGATTCTGGCCGTGACCTTAGCGTATCGCTGGATACAGCGCGGATTCTCCAACAACGAGAACCGGTAATGAAAATAGCGGCGGAACCAGGGCTCCGTCGTCCGCAGGATCGTTCGGGGGCTTGCTGCTGTCTTTGTCAACTGTACGGACTGACGGCGCGAGTAGGGTAGCTCTCACCCTGATCCACGCCTCGCGTCCGCCAGACGGAAGGTCGGGTTTGAGATTTCCAGGGTGAGCGCGATCCGCTTGGAATGGAATGGCACTTCCCAGAGTGTGAAGGAGATTGACACAGGTCTTAGCTAGCCAGTGTATATCTGCAGCGTAATCTCCTACCTTTTTTCGTTTCTTTTCGCGCTTCTGCAGTTGACGTCCATTGCCGCGGCATTTGGCAGGCTACCTGCACCTCGCTGCGACGGGCTTGGTGGCAACACGCCACGCTGGAAGGAGCGATGCAGGCACAAGCAAGCGGGCCGCGCCATTCCGCATCCGAATTGGTGTTTCAGGCCTATGCGGTCGTCTCCCTCATCTCGACCTCGGGCATTGACGTCCTGCTCCTCCTGACCCTGCTCATCCTCGCCGTCATCTCCGCCATCAGCTTGTGGAGGCGAAGCACACGCTCAATGCCTTGTACCTCACAGGGGACTTGCCTGCGCAACTTTTTCCCGATTAACGTGTTGTTTCCAATGAATGCAGACGTGGTCGAACCCTCAGGGAAGACTTTACGTGAGAGCGGGTGGCTGCGACGCCTCGCCCTGTGGAAGGCTTAAGCTTTCCCGCACGAGGGTGCGGGAAGCAGATACGCAGCGGCCTGCGGCTGGAACCCCTAGCCTTCGACCTCGATCACAAAGCCTGGCAGCGTTGACGCTCGGTTCAATCCTCTCGACTCTGCCAGTTCTTTCCCTAACCGCGGTTGATACGGCCCCCCAGCCCGGAACAACTTCTTTAGCAGAGTGGGGAAAGCTGCTGCCACCCGACCAGCGGGTGATCCAGCTTCTCAAT
The DNA here is from genome assembly GCA_902812465.1 of Acidobacteriota bacterium. Lineage (GTDB taxonomy): Bacteria > Acidobacteriota > Terriglobia > UBA7540 > UBA7540 > CADDZE01. The sequence continues at coordinate 22,801 of CADDZE010000007.1, forward strand.
CGCATCACTTTCGGACCGCGTCCCGGCGATGTCGAGCGTGTGAGGCGAATGGGCCTCGAAGCTTTTCTCGATGAGCAGCTCCATCCGGAACGCACTAATGACGGGGACATGGAGGCTCGACTTATCGACCTGCCCACCCTCACCATGACGACGGAGGAGCTGGTGGAGAGTTATCCGCCCGTCAAGCGGCAAATCAGGCGCGAAGAGCGCTCGTTAACGGAAAAGGCCGGTTCCACAACGGCCATGTCCGAAGGCTGGACGGCAAGGACGAACTTGCCAGACGGTGCTCAACCTTCGGGAGAGGGTACGGGTCAGGGTCCGCAAGAAATTCTCACGGAGCTGGCGCGGGAAGAGGTTCTGCGCGCGGTTTACAGCAAGCGCCAATTGCTGGAAGTGATGGTGCAGTTCTGGATGAATCACTTCAACATTTTCGCGCCCAAAGGAGCTGACAAATGGCTGATGACTTCCTTCGAGCGCGACGTAATCCGCCCACACGCCTTGGGCAAATTCGAGGATCTGCTGGTGGCGACGGCGGAGAGCCCTGCGATGCTGTTCTATCTGGACAACTGGATGAGCTCGGCGACCGCCTTCGAGTCTATCAGGCGACCAGCAGCACCCGCCCGGGGTGCAAAATGGCCACTTCCCAGGGGCCGCCAAATCATCCGCCGATGGACCTTTTTCGGCGGTGATTCTCAAGCCCGGCCGGCGAATTTCCTGATCCCCAGCGCCCAGCGTCCCAATCGCGGGCTGAACGAAAATTACAGCCGCGAGCTGATGGAGCTCCACACGCTCGGCGTGGATGGCGGTTACACGCAGCGCGACGTGATTGAAGTGGCCCGCTGCCTGACGGGTTGGACGATCAACCGCCCTCGCCAAGGCGGCGGATTTATCTTTCGCCCCGCGCGGCACGACTATGGCCCCAAGATCGTCTTGGGCCACCGTATTCCGCCGGGCCGGGGTCTGGAGGACGGCCTGGAGGTGCTGCACATCCTCGCCACGCACCCCGCGACGGCCCATTTCATCGCGCGCAAGCTTTGCCAGCGCTTTGTGGCCGACGATCCGCCGCAAACCCTGGTCGATCGCGCTGCTCAGACGTTCACTAGGTCAGGCGGCGACATCCGAGTCGTCCTGAAGACTATCCTCACCTCGCCGGAATTCTATTCAGAAGCGGCGTACCGAGCGAAGACGAAATCGCCCCTAGAGCTGGTGGCCAGCACGATGCGCGCCCTCGGGGCGGAAACGGATGCTGGCCCCTGCTTGCTCCAACTCATCGGGCGCATGGGTCAGCCGATGTTTCAATACCAGGCTCCCGCGGGCTTTCCCGACCGCGCCAGTACCTGGATCAATTCCGGCTCGCTGCTGGCGCGAATGAACTTCGCCACGCTCGTGGCTGCCAACCGAGTACCGGGCACGCGAGTCAACTGGGAACACGTCGCTCCGGGGGTGAGCAGCCGGCCGGAGGCTGTTATCGCCTCGCTGGATCGGCAGCTCCTGCACGGTGGGCTTAGCGAGCAGACTCGCCGCGCCCTCTTGAACCAAGCAGCCATGGGACCGCCTCTCGAGGCTGCAGCGGGCCAGCCCCTCTTGGGGCGCCGCACCAGACTCCTGCCCGCCGGCGAGCCTTCCGCAGCAGCCGGGCAGGTTTCCACGCTCGCGGCTTTGCTCATCGCTTCGCCCGAGTTTCAGCGGCGATGACCGCCGCAACATAAGGCTGGTTCCGACCAGCACAGCAGCGGCGAGGAGGGAGAGAGCGGGGGATATGAAGATCGTACGGCGATACTTCCTGAAATCGGCGGGGCTCAGCCTGTTTGGCACGGGCTTGGTGCCCAGCTTCCTCAGGCGCACAGCCTTCGCCCTGGAGCAGTCCCCCTGGAGCACGCGAAAGAAGATTCTGGTGGCCATCTTCCAGCGGGGCGCTGCCGACGGCCTGAACATGGTTGTGCCTTTTGGCGAAAAGGAATACTACTCGCTGCGGCCCACGATCAGCATCCCCGCGCCGAAGGCGTGCGCCGGTGAAGGCGAGTGCGCTATTGATCTCGATGGATTCTTTGGACTCCATCCTAGCCTAAGGTCCTTGAAGCCTCTGTTCGACGCCCAGCGCTTAGCGGTGATCCATGCTGCCGGCTCGCCGGACAACACGCGGTCTCATTTCGACGCGCAGGACTACATGGAGACCGCCACGCCGGGCATGAAATCCACGGCCGATGGCTGGCTGAACCGGTTCCTGCAAGCCAACCCCGAGGCGGAGGCAGCGCCCTTCCGTGCTATCGCCCTTACGCCTCGCCTGCCGCGCAGCCTGATGGGACCAGCGCCCGCCCTCGCCATCGACGATCTCGGGGGCTTCCGTTTGCGAACTAACCCTCAGTCGAGGGCGAGCAACGTGCTGCGAAGCGCGTTTGAGACGATGTACGTTTCCGCAGCGGATCGTTTAATCAGCCGCACTGCCCACGAAACCTTCGAGGCCATGGACGCGCTCGGACGCATCGCCCCGGAAGACTATCGGCCTGCCAACGGTGCGGAGTATCCCAAGGGCCCGCTGGGCCGCAGCTTGCAGCAGATTGCCCAGCTTATCAAGGCCAACGTGGGGCTCGAGGTGGCCTTTGCGGAAGTGGGAGGCTGGGACCACCATGTGAACGAGGGCGGTGTACAAGGCCAGCTTGCCAATAGCCTGCAACAATTCGCAGACGCGCTGGCCGCGTTGGACCGCGATCTCGGCGATCGCATGGCCGATGTCGTCGTGCTGACCATGACCGAGTTTGGCCGGACGGCGCGGGAGAACGGCAATCGGGGAACGGATCACGGGCACGCCAATGCCATGCTGGTGCTCGGAGGACCCGTCAAAGGCGGCAAGGTCTACGGCCGCTGGCCAGGCCTGAAGCCTGACGACCTTTACGAGGGACGCGATTTGGCACTGACGACGGACTTCCGCGACGTCTTCGCCGAGATCCTGGTGCGCCATCTGGGTGCGCGGCAGACGGCTGCCATCTTCCCCGGCTTCAAGCTCTCTGCCGCGCGCTTTCAGGGTTTTTTGAGCTGAGCGGCTTAAGGGGCAGTGGCGGGACAGTCGGCGTTGAGCCAAGTTTCGGGCAGCGCTCGCTGCGGAGGGCGTTGCTCGATAGAACGGGCCGAGACTGGCCTTCCCCTTAGGGTCAGTCTCGACCCCGTTCGTTTCACTTGCGCCGCGCCTTCAGGAGGTCCTTCAACTCATCCATGAACTCGCGGACATCCTTGAAATCGAGGTAGACCGAGGCGAAGCGGACGTAGGCCACCTTATCCAGCGTCTTGAGGCGGTTCATGACCAGCTCGCCGACCGCGGAGCTGGGACGCTCTCGGTCGGCGGACTCGGCTACGTAGGCTTCCGCCTCGTTAACGATCTCCTCGAGCTTGCTCATCGGTACTGGCCGTTTCTCGCAAGCCTTGAGCAGCCCGGTCAGAATCTTCTGCCTGTCAAATTTCTCGCGGCGGCCGTCCTTTTTGACGATCATGTGCGGGATCTCATCGATGCGCTCGTAGGTGGTGAAGCGGCGCCCACACTTCGCGCACTCGCGGCGGCGGCGGATGGTGTCGCCTAGCTTCGCTTCCCGCGAATCCACTACCCGATCCTCGATGTGCCCACAGAAGGGACAGCGCATAGGATGCCGATGGTAATCACTGGATGGCTCAAAGGAAGACCGCTTGATTGGCTGTTCACCCTTGGCGATTCGTCACTGCCTCTGCAGGGCGGCCTCCTGAGCTTCGCGGGCCAAACCGCCCAGCCTGCGGAACGACGAGCCCTCTTGGATCACGATGATTAGTCCCAAGGCGAGGCAGGGGATCACCAGCAGAATCCAGACGAGAATGGCAGCCTCGGTCGCCTGCTGGCCGGAGACGCGAAAGATGCGGGTGAGGGCCAGGATCACACCGACCTGGTAACCGCCTCCTACGCCCGGTAGCTGAATCAGCAGGCCCAGCGCTGCGCAAAACAGAACCAAAGCCGACGCCATCCAGGACATGCTGCCCAGCCCTACACTGTGGAACGTGAACCACAAAAAAGAAGTGTTCACCACCCAGAGCAGAGCCGTTAGCACAATGCTTGCCGTTAGGTCCCGCCAGTTCTGAATCACGTTGAGCCCCTCGGCAAACGAGCGGGCTAGCTGCCGCAGTCCTCTTCGCCAGGATGCGGGGAGAAAGGCAAGGGCTCGGCCAGCGGCCGCAGTGAGCTGTTCTGCGCGCAGGCGGAAGATCACTAGGCAAGTAATGATCACCAGCGTCAGGAGCAAGGCAGCATTGCCTCCCTGCTGCCAGTGGGCCAACAGGCGGCGTCCGTGATGCGTGGCAGGGGCGAAACGCAGCAGGTGCAGCGTTGCCGAAAAAAGCAGCACCATGGCTAGTGAGTCGTAGACGCGCTCCAGCAGCCACACAGCCAGCATAGAGGTGAAGGGCACCCGCTCCTTGCGCGCGATGTAAGCTGGGCGTACGAGCTCGCCTGGCCGCCCAATCAAGTAGATGGAGCTGAAGCCAAGAATCTGGCCGGCAAACAGTACCCACAACGATGAATGCTTTTTAATAGGATCAAGAAAGAACTGCCAGCGGCAGGCGCGCAGCAAATAGCTGACGTAGGTGGAAGCGACAGCCGCCAGCAGCAGGCCGGGGCGCGCGTGGAGCAGCGACTCGCCGAGGCGGTCCCAGCTAAACGACTGCCACTCCTCGTTTTGCCGGAGGTGAAGCAGCAGCAAGGCGAGAAAAACAGCACTTGCGGCCAAGCCCAGCCACCGTCTCTGGCTCCCTTTGGTCATTGCGGGCCCGCGACCGCCTGAAGGAAAGCTAGACTAAACGGCGGAAGCCTGTCAAGGAAGCTGGCTGGCGCCCTAGTTGTCTCAGGGGATGAACCGGCGCTTGGCGCTAAAGGGTCGGTGGCTCTTCTCGAGCGGTGCCGAAGTGGAGGTGTGGATCTCCGGCTATTCCTTCGGCTGTAATGCGGAGCCTCACCGGATGGCCTCGGCCGAACTTGCGCGTCATCCAGTCCTCCATATCCGCGCGCAGGGCATCCAAGTCAACGCGGAAGCCCGCTTCCAGGAGGCCGTCGGCCACCGGCAGGGTATCGTCAAAGGCGGAGCGGCCCGTGAAGCTCCTCATGCAAAAGCTGTCAAGCCACTGCATGGGGCAAGGTCGGGGCGTTCCAGGCTCGAGAACCTCTACACGAAGCTTGCGGGCAAACATGACGCAACCATTCCCTGGATATGGCGAAGGTATTACAAAACCTAGCGGCGAAGGCGGCTGCCGGATGTAACGTCAGAGTTAGGGTTTAACCCCGGAGTCAAAAAGGACCGGCTGGGCGCAATGCTGATGAACGACATCCCGAAGACCTGTGGAGCCTCCCTGGTCGCCAAACTTTTGGCAAAGCATTTCAGTCAGCATGGAAGCGGTATCCCGCTTGCTTGATAGCTTTCCGATAGTCGTCGGAGTGCATCTCAACCAGTTTACACATCTCGTACAGGCGCGAAGCGAGCGTAGCCCCGAAGTGGTTCAGCGTTCGTTCGAGGTCGGGAATAGCTTCGCCGGAGGGCATCACGGCGTTGCCGGCGTCCTTTGGCGGGACTAACGTGGTGGTGATCAAGGTTACGCGCTTCTGGTTGTAGCGCGAGTTGATGATATAGGCGAGGGTTTCCTTCACCCAGTCGCTGGGGTTAGCGGCCGCCATCTCGTCGAGCAGGAGTACCTCCGTGTCCAGCACCGGCTGGAGGACACGCAACTCGGAAGTTTGCGAGACGGGGTTGTAGCTGTCCTGGATCTCCTTCAGCAGGTCATGGAAGTCATAAAAGAGGCACGGCACCCCTTTGCGCAGCATCAGCTCGCGCAGCACCGCTACGGCCAAGTGGGTCTTGCCCACGCCGGTCGGGCCGACAAATAGCAGCCCGAACTCCGTAGGATACTCTTCGACGAACTTCTCAGCTACCCGGCGTGCCCACCAGAGTGACCTATTTTCCTGGCCAGATTGGCGCGTTTTGCGGACGTCGAAGTTCTCAAGGGCACAGTGCTCGTAGCGGCGTGGAATGCGGCCCTGCTCGAGGAGTTGCTGGATGCGCTTCGTAGCGCTACACTCGCACCGTACCAGCCGGCGGATCCCGTTCGCCTCCACCGGGCGCCATCCCGTACCATCACACTTCGAGCAATCCCTTCTGGCCACGTTGCCGATTCTAGCAGGTTGACCAAGCCAGTGCGGAAGGCAACTCCGCAGTACCAAGCTTCTGGTGAGGCCCGTTCCCAGCGCGTCAAGGCGGCCGGGAGTGGGGAGCGAGGGCAGCCGTAGCTTCTTTTGGTCAAGCTGGGCGCGGCGGCTTGGGCCGTGGGCTCTCCACCCGGCGCGGGGCGGCACGAACCAGCTGGGGCGGTCCGACCCGCACCATCGCGTTCACCGGTGATCGGCTGGCCCGGCCCAACATCTCCTGGCGGACGAACTCCACGAAGGCGCGCATCTGCTGTTCCATTTGCTCTAGCCGCTCCCGCATGTTCAGGATGATCTCGGTCCCGGCCAGGTTCACGCCCAGGTCGCGCGTGAGGTGCAGGATGGTCTCGAGCCGTTCGAGATCTTTCTCCGTATAGAGGCGGGTATTGCCTTCGCTGCGCGACGGTGTCAGTAAACCCTCGCGCTCGTACATGCGCAGTGTCTGAGGATGGAGACCATACTTCTCTGCCACCGCGCTGATCATGTAGCCCACAGGACGTCGTTTCGGGTTTGCTCGGGCCATAGTTCTGACTGAAGCGACGTCGGGCGGGCGAGGGGGCGGCCGAAGAAACCATCGGCGACGGCCGCCGCTCTCGCCCCGATGCCCTAACTAATGTAAGCTGCCTACTTCCTTTAGATCCTTACGGGGATCCTCCGGGTTCAGCCTCGCTAGTTCGCGCAAGAGCTCCTTCGTGCGCTCGTCTGCTACGCGCGGCACCACCACCTGGATCTCCACAAACTGGTCACCGCGCGCGTCGCCCCGCAGCGACGGTGCACCCCGGCCGCGCAGGCGCAGCTTCTGCCCGCTCTGCGTACCAGGAGGAATGCGGATAGTGCTCAGCCCGTCCAGCGTTGGAACCTCTACTTTCGCTCCCAATGCTGCTTCGGTGACGGTAACCGGCAGCTTAACGTAGATGTTATCGCCTTTGCGTTCGAAGAAGGGATGCGGTTCCACGTCGGTGATGATCACCAAGTCGCCCGGCGGACCGCCGTTCACGCCCGCGTTCCCTTTGCCGGGCACACGCACCCGCGAGCCGGTGTCCACCCCTGGAGGGATCCGGACTTCGAGCGTCTCCGGCTTGCGGGTGTAGCCGGTGCCATTGCAAGACGGGCATGGGCGGCGGCGCCTTCCGCTGCCGCCACATTCCGGACAGGGCCCGGAGAAGCGCATGACGCCCGCTTGGCGGCTGATCTTGCCCGTCCCACCGCAGGCCGTGCACACCACGGAGGCACCGCTGGCCGTTCCCGTGCCGTGGCACGTGGGGCAAGCTTCGTTGCGTGCGATCGTGAGCCTTACCTTGGTGCCGCGCATCGCGTCCCAGAAGCCTAAATGCATGCGGTGCTCGATGTCCGAGCCGCGCAGCGGACCCTCGGGCTCTTCCTCCGACTCTCCGACGCGCGAAAAGAAGGAGGAGAAAAGATCGCGGAAGGAGGAGGCGAATCCACTCCGGCGGTCGGCCGGCTCCTCACCCATGTTCATGAAGTCGAAGCCGGAGAAGTCGAAGCCGCCCGCTGTGCCGGCGCCGGGCGGCGGCCCCGGCTGATAGCCTGGTGGAATGTTGTCAGCATAGAAGCCGTACTGGTCGTAGATCTGCCGCTTCTTTTCATCGCTCAGGACTTCGTAGGCTTCGGAGATCTCCTTGAACTTCTCCTCGGCTGCCTTGTTACCCGGGTTCAGATCGGGATGGTACTTCCGGGCCAGATGACGATAGGCCTTGCGGATCTCCTCGGGCGTGGCCTTCCGGTCCACTCCGAGGATAGCGTAGTAATCTTTTTGGGTTCCAACAGGCATGAGAGGCTAGTGGCCACTGGCTAGTGAACAACACCCTAGTGCCCGGTCGCGGAAGGCAACAACCCTGGCCGGCACTTGGCTCCCCTGCTTACCCTGGCTGACCATCCCGAACCGGCTGCCCCCTTGGTCAGCCCCGGCTGCCAGTTCGGTCAGTTTTTCGTGAACCTAGAAATAGAGCTCAAATGATCCGGACAATGCGAGGCCATCCAAGCCTCGATCTGGCGGCGAATTTCCAACGCTAGCGCGGATTGCTGGAGCGATGGCGTGTGGTCCAGCTCAACCTCCACAAACTGCCTCCAGTGGCACTGGGGGCACTCGACGCCGACATGTGCTCGATGTTCAACCATACTCACACTTTCCCTTTTCATCCGTCTAGTGCTAGCGAAGCCCAACGCAACTTCATTGGGCCAAGATGGGCTCACGCTGCTGCGTCGTCCGATGTCGCGCTAGTGCTTTTTCTTTTCATCTGAGTCGATCACCTCGGCGTCGATCACCTCGCCTTCCGGCCGCCCCTTGCCATCGCTGGCTGCCGGACCGCTGCTGGCTGCGGAAGCTCCCGAGCCTCCCGCCGTGCCCGCGGCTTGCCCCGCTTGCCGGTACATGGCCTCGGCAAGCTTGTGAGAGGCCTGCGTGAGCCGGTCTACTGCCGCCGTAATGGCTGATGTGTCGCTACCCTGAATAGCTTTCTTGGCCTCCTCGATGGCAGATTCAATGTTGCGGGCATCCGACTCGGAAATCTTGTCGCGATGCTCCTTCAACATCTTCTCCGTCGAGTAGACCATGGCATCCGCCCGGTTTTTAAGCTCGATCTCCTCCTTTCGCCGACGGTCTTCTTCGGCGTGCAGCTCGGCTTCCCTCTTCATGCGTTCCACTTCTTCCTTGCTGAGGCCACTTGAAGAGGTAATGGTGATCTTCTGCTCTTGTCCGGTGGCGCGGTCTTTCGCCGATACGCTGAGGATACCGTTGGCGTCAATATCGAATGTCACCTCGATCTGGGGAACGCCGCGCGGAGCGGGCGGGATACCAACCAGATGAAACTTGCCTAGAGTACGGTTGTCGCGCGCCAGGGGCCGCTCGCCCTGGAGGACGTGGATCTCGACGGAGGTCTGGTTGTCCGCGGCGGTTGAGAAGACCTCCGTCTTGCGCGTCGGAATGGTAGTGTTGCGCGGAATGAGCGGTGTCATAACCCCACCCAAGGTCTCCACGCCGAGCGTCAATGGGGTCACGTCGAGGAGCAACAGGTCCTTCACCTCCCCGGCCAGGACGCCCGCCTGGACGGCTGCTCCAACGGCTACGACTTCGTCCGGATTCACACCCTTGTGTGGCTCCTTGCCGTGGAAGAGGTTCTTGACGATCTGCTGGATGCGCGGAATCCGCGTCGACCCGCCCACGAGCACCACTTCGTCAATCTGGTCGGGAGTCAGGCCGGCATCTTCGAGCGCCTGCTTAACCGGACCCACCGAGCGCTGGAAGATGTCCTCGCACATCTGCTCGAAGCGCGCACGCGTGAGCTTCATGTTGAGGTGCTTTGGGCCGGAGGCATCGGCCGTGATGAAGGGAAGGTTGATCTCCGTTTCGAGTAGCGTGGAAAGCTCCATCTTGGCCTTCTCAGCTGCCTCCTTAAGCCGCTGCAAGGCCATCCGATCTTTCGAGAGGTCGATGCCCTGATCACGCCGGAACTCTTCTATGATCCAGTCCATGATGCGCTTGTCGATGTCATCGCCCCCTAGGTGGGTGTCGCCGTTCGTGGATTTCACCTCCACGACGCCCTCGCCCACCTCGAGGATCGAGATGTCAAAGGTGCCCCCGCCGAAGTCATACACCGCAATGGTCTCGTCCTTTTTCTTGTCCAAGCCATAGGCCAGCGCTGCCGCCGTGGGCTCGTTCACAATGCGTAGGACTTCCAGACCAGCGATCTTGCCAGCGTCCTTGGTGGCTTGGCGCTGGCTGTCGTTGAAGTACGCCGGCACCGTGATTACCGCTTGCGTCACCTTTTCGCCCAGGTACTGCTCGGCAGCGTCCCGCATCTTTTGCAGGATCATGGCGGAAATCTCCTGGGGCGTGTACTCCTTCCCCAGCGCCACAACCCTAACTCCGCCGTCGGGCGCTTCCACCACCTTGTAAGGCACCGTCTTAATCTCGTTTTGCACCTCGCTGAAGCGACGGCCCATGAAGCGCTTGATCGAGTAAATGGTGTTCTCCGGGTTGGTGATGGCCTGCCGTTTGGCCGCCTGCCCGACTAGCCGCTCGCCTGACTTCGTGAATGCCACTACGGACGGAGTCGTACGTGCTCCCTCCGGGTTGGGAATAACGGTTGGCTCGCCCCCTTCCATGACGGCTACCACCGAGTTGGTCGTTCCCAGGTCGATTCCGATGATTTTGCCCATGACCGCTCTCCAAAAGTTTATTCTATAAGTCTGTTCTACCCGCCCACGTAAGATGCTACCTTAGGTTAGTCGGTTGCTATAATGAACCATGAGTGTGAGCCTGTCAAGTATCTAATGCCTAGTTAAAAGCAAATCCAGCTAATTTGCCGGATACGTGGGTAACATTAAGAGCTGAGAAGTGGACGGCTGTGGGATAAGGACAGACACGGCGCGGTGAGCTTTAGAACATGCCATCGGCGCCGTGGCTGCTTTCATTAATCCGGCAGAGTAGCTGTCGTTGCTAAAACATGCCTAACGAGCTGCCGGAAGCTCACGCCCGTGGCTGGTCGAAAGTGCGAACTTCTCCTTCAAAGTCAGCTTCAGTTTCAACTACAATAATAGGTGTATAGGCGTTCCCTTTCAGTGACGCCCCACGGTGGATGACAAGCAATTCGCTCGCTTGAACGTCGCCACACACAGTACCGAATAAGTCAACCTTCCTGGCATGGATCTCACAGTGGCAGACCGAGCTTTGACCAACCTCCACCTCACCCCAGGAATGGATGCACCCATTCACCGTGCCGTTGATCCGGATCACCCCTGCAGGAGCCTCCAGTTCCCCCGTTATAATAACGTCTCTCTCAACCAATGCTACGATGGATTCTCGTGGGTGTTCTTTGGCTGGATTACTCATTTCCCTTTAGGCATACCATTCGAACAACCACTACTATAACAGTAGTTGGCTGTCGATCAGGCTAGCTTCCATGTTATCAGCTCGTAGATTCTTTGTAGATCCGAGCCTGAATAATAACTGATCTCAATACGACCCCGTTTTTCGTCGCCAACGATTCTTACCTTCGTACCAAGTGTCCTCTCGAGCTCGTTCCGAGCGGAGAGAAGATTGGGATCTTGTCGCGGAGTCGGCTTGGACTGACTGGAGGCCTTGCGTCCAGCTGCGGCCCGGGCCATCCTTTCGGCCTGACGAACGGAAACTTGGCGCTGGGCAAACAGCTCAGCTAAGCGAAGCTGCTCATCCGGGCTTTCCATGGCAAGCAACGAGCGAGCATGTCCGCTAGAAAGTCTTCCATCGCGAATCATGGCTTGAACCTGCGGATGCAGCCGAAGGAGGCGTAAGGTGTTGGTGACAGTTGATCGATCGACACCCAGCTTCTGGCCTATTTCTTCGTGACTTAGTTTGAACTCATCTTGGAGGGCCTTGTATGCCATCGCTACGTCCAAGGGATTGAGGTCCTCGCGTAGCAGGTTCTCGATGAGCGCTATTTCTAACGCCTCTTTGTCGTTGATTGCCTTAACGATAGCCGGGATCGAATCGAGGCCTGCCAGCTTCGCCGCCCGCCAGCGCCTTTCTCCTGCAATTAGCTGATAGGTCTCGCCTTGAGGACGCACGAGGATGGGCTGGACCACTCCGCTCGACCTGATCGAATCGGCCAGCTCTTGGATTGACTCCTCGGAGAAGGTCTGGCGTGGCTGCGATGGATTAGGTTTGATGGAGTGGATTGGTATGTTCTCGACTGCTGTCTGGTTCGGTGGCGGCAGGGGTGGATGATCGTCCCGAATCAGGGCGCTCAGTCCCCTTCCTAAGGCCTTCCGCGTCATGACTTATCACCTCTTTAGCGAGTTCCAGATAGCTCTCGGCTCCTCGACAGTTTGGGTCGTACAGGAAAATGGCTTTACCGTGGCTAGGCGCTTCTGCCAGCCGAACGTTTCGGGGTATGGGCGTCGAGAAGACCTGATCACCAAAGAAGCCCTGAAGGTCTTCGCGCACTTGGCGAGAAAGATTGGTCCGCTCATCGAACATGGTGAGCAAAATTCCCTCGACCGTGAGGCGGCTGTTGTGGGCTCTCCGAATTCTGATCAGAGTGTCGATCAACTCAGACACGCCTTCGAGGGCGAAATATTCGCACTGAACTGGGATCAAGACCGAGTCGGCAGCGACTAAGGCGTTTAAAGTCAGCAGGTCGAGGGCCGGGGGGCAGTCTAGAAGGATGAAGTCAAAATCAGCACTCAATGGCTGAATGATATCCCGCAGTGTGAATTCCCGTTGAGGTCTCTCAGCGAGCTCGATGGTGGCGCCGACCAAATTTTTCTCGGAAGGGATTATTTTGAGGTGAGGTATTTCGGTTTGAAGGGTGATGCCAACGGCTGGAGTTCCGAGGACCATGGCATGATAAATAGACTTCCGAGAGGTATCTCGCTGCAAACCCAAGCCGGCTGTGCAGTTGGCCTGTGGGTCGCAGTCAACAAGGAGGGTTTCCATTCCCAGGGTGGCCAGGGCAGCGCCAAGATTGATGGCGGTGGTCGTTTTTCCGACGCCACCTTTTTGGTTAGCTATTGCGATGATGCGTGCCACTGAGCGTCCTCTTGGACGATTCAGGCCGAATGTATCAGATAGGGAGTAGGTAGAGCAATAGGATTGGGGGTGGGGTTAGGAATTCGGATGTTCCACGTGAAACATAATCTGGGTCCGCGACCAGAACTGATTTGAATCGCCAACCGGATAAATTTATATAAACTATTGATTTATAAGGACATAAACTATTTATGCCTGCATGCGAAACAGGGCGTCTAAACTTTAGAATGCTGTACTCTGACCTCCGGGATTCCATCCGCCCCGTTCGTGATTTCGATGTCGCCAAAGAGATTCGGGCTTTCCTGTCTTAACACCTTGGCTACCTCCACCGCCAGTCGCCGAATCTCTGCTTCCGCATGCGGGCTGCCGCGCTGCTCAAGGAAGTGCCGCCAAGCCCTAGCGTTGCCAGTTACGAAGATTTTCGTTTCGCAGGCGTTAGGCAAAACGGAACGGGCCGCCTGCCTGGCCCACTTCCGCCGGTCCCGAGCCGGAATCTCAGGATGAGATTCCTGTACATACCTCACCGTGGCTTCGGCTAGTTCAGCGTAAGCCTTGCGAGCACATTCGATGGCTTTCTGCCACAGCTCCAGAAGCTCCGATGATTCCTGGTACAGCGGCGGGATCACGTATTTCGCCTCGCTTTCGTCCACGTAGCGCTGCGAAAGCTGGGAATAGCCAAACCCAGCCCGGTGCCGCACAAGCTCGTGGGTCAGCGAGCGGCTAACCCCCGTAATCAAGAGATTCCAGACAGCGTGCTCGAGCACGCTTCCGTGCTTCGACTCCAGGATGTTTTCAAGATACTCGCGATTAGATTTTCGGCCCTTCCCGAAGGACATATAGCAGGTGCGGCCAGCTATTTCGTTCAAAATCTCGGCCGGGATCTCAGTGTCCGTTGCAAACGCCAGACCCTCGTCGTCCAGGAACCGTTTGAGTTCCTCGCTGACAACCTGCTGCCTTCCAAGCAGGTAAACCTTTGGCTTAGTAACGTAAATTTCCGATGTCGGCACGGCGGTTGGAAACCACTACGGTGTGGGAGACTGGAAAAACCCTCGGGCGAAGTTCCAGCATGTAACTACAAATATAGTGTAATCTTCAAGCCAATCTACGGGTTGGAATCCGCCACCGTCGCCTCTGGCTTGCGAACGTTCGCGTATTTCCTCTGGAAGCGCTCTACGCGACCCGCGCTATCCACCAGCTTCTGCTTGCCAGTAAAGAACGGATGGCAGTGCGAGCATATCTCGATATGCAGCGTATCACCTTTGTAGGTGGAGCGAGTCTTAAACGTATTGCCGCAGGCGCAGACCACGGTGACTTCGTGATAGTCCGGATGAATGCCCTGTTTCATTAGACCCTCGCCGTATTGCAGACGCCAACATTCTAACGGTCGCGGCATGCGGTTTGCAACGGAAAAGAGCACCGACACTCGACAGTAGAAGTGGCCCACTCTGAAAGGCTACGAAGCCCGATGATTCATGAAGGCGGCTTGGAAATTCTCCTAAGATTCGGAGCTCCGGCAGAAAACGGCGGGGCTGTTACAATAGGAACGATATGGGAACCGAGCCGAATTTGAACGGCACGCGCCTGCTGATCTTCGATCTCGACGGGACGCTGATCGACAGCGAAGCAGACCTCGTGCAAAGCGTCAACGCGGTTCGCACTTGGATGGGACTCGACCCGCTTCCCGCTAAGCTTGTGGCTACCTACGTCGGTCGGGGCGTGCCGGTATTGATGCGGCGCGCGTTGGGCGAGGACGCGTCCGAGGAGGACATCGCGCGGGGTGTCGACTACTTCCTTCATTTCTATCAGGAGCACATGCTTGACCACACGGTGCCGTATCCTGGCGTCCGCGAGGCCCTCGAGCGCCTCAACGGCCGCTCGCTGGCCGTGCTGACCAACAAACCGGTCCATTTCAGCCGCGCCATCCTCGAGGGGCTCCGCCTGGCTCCTTACTTTTCATTCGTTTACGGGGGGAATAGCTTTGAGCACAAGAAGCCCCATCCGGTGGGCGTGCTACGATTGATGGAAGAGACAGGAGCCTCGGCGGCGGAAACGCTGATGGTCGGCGACTCGGACACGGACGTTCTTACCGGGCGCAACGCGGGCGTGAAGATTTGCGGTGTCACCTACGGCATCGGATCTCACACGCTGCAGAACACACCGCCTGATTTCCTGGTCGACGACCTGCGGGAACTGGCCGGTAAACTGGCTGCGCGATCCTCAACCGCCTGACGCTGGACTTCCTCATCATGTCTTCGAAGATCACCGCTGCGCGGCCACTGATCCTCGCATCGCGCTCGCCACGCCGTCAGGAGCTGCTCAGGAATGCCGGCATCGCATTTCGGGTCGACGCCAGCTCGGTGAATGAAGTGATGCGGGAGGGCGAGTTGCCGGAAGGGTTTGCCCGGCGCATGGCTTGCGAGAAGGCGTGCGCCGTGGCAGCCCGCTCAGCACCAGGGTGCCTGGTTCTCGGAGCGGACACCGTGGTGACGCTAGGCGGTCAGCTGCTGGGCAAGCCCTTGGACGCTGCCGATGCCGCGCGTATGCTGCGCTTGCTTTCCGGAGTGACCCATCGCGTAATCACCGGCTTCTGTCTCGTGTCGTCGCCCGCGTGCGTGCGGGCCCTCGATCACGAGACGACGTACGTGACCTTCCGGCCTCTGACAGAGGAAGAGATCCAGTCCTATGTCGCAAGCGGCGAGCCCATGGACAAGGCAGGAGCCTACGGCATTCAGGGTCTGGCCTCCCGTTTCGTCACGCGCATTGAGGGCTGCTACTTCAACGTCGTGGGGTTGCCGGTGGCGCGCGTCTGGCAAGCGATTCAAGAGGTGGATTCAGACCAGTCCTGAGGTCCCGAGGGGGTAGGAAGCAAAGTGGTGGCGGTGCTCTCCAACCACGCCGCTCGAGGCTGCTCGCTCTGCCACGGAGTGGAACACCCGCCCTACGCTCGGCAAGCGCCGTGGCATCTGCCATTTGGCCAGGGCAGTGCGTGAAGGCCGGGGCCGCAGCCCCGAGCGGAGATGCTTGGTGATCAAGGGCTTGTTACGTGCGGTAGGAAGCGTTGATGGTGATGTAGTCGTGCGTCAGATCGCAGGTCCAGATCCGGGCAGAGGCGTGGCCTTGGTGCAGGTGGACGTGCAAATGGACCTCCGGGCGCTCCAGCTCGCGGCGGGCTTCCGCCTCCGCAAACCCGGTGTCCAGGCCGCGGCGGCACAGGTAAAGGCCGTTCACGCGGATGTCCACGCGAGCCGGATCGAAGCGCGCGCCGGAGTAGCCCGCGGCACAGAGGATGCGGCCCCAGTTGGGGTCGCTGCCAGCAAGGGCTGTTTTCACCAGAGGTGAGTTGGCGATGGCGCGGGCGGCGCGGTCGGCATCAGCGCGGTTGCGCGCCCCGTGAACTTCCACGGTGACCAGCTTCTTGGCACCTTCGCCGTCTCGGGCGATCATCCGGGCCAGGGTCTGACAGAGCTGCGTGAGGCCGCCAAGAAACATCGCGCGGTCAACCGCTGAGCGCAGGGCCACGCCCGAAGCGCCGTTGGCGAGGATGACCACGGAGTCGTTGGTGGACGTATCGCCGTCCACGGTGACGCAATTGAATGACTTGTCCGCCGCCTCGCGCAGCATGTGCTTCAACGGAGCTGGAGCAATGGCCGCATCCGTAGTGATGAAGGCGAGCATGGTAGCCAAGTGCGGATGAATCATTCCGGAGCCCTTGGCCACGCCGGCGAGGTGAACCAGCCGGCCGGCCCTTCGAACTCGCAGCACGGCACTCTTGGGCACGGTGTCTGTGGTCAGGATGGCGCGCGCCACCTCTTCCGCCCGCTCCGTGGAAAGCGCTCGCATGAGAACAGGAAGCTTCTCGAGAATCAGAGACGGCTCCAGAGGCACGCCGATAACACCCGTCGATGCCACCAACACCTGGGCTGCCGGCACGTTCAGCAACCGCGCGGCGGTCCGCACGGTGCGTGTCGCGGTGCGCATGCCGGCCCGCCCGGTACAGGCGTTGGCGTTGCCCGAGTTGACCACAATAGCCCGTGCCCGGCCCCCGCTCGAACGCAACTGGCGGCGCGAAAGCTCGACGGGAGCAGCCGCCACGCGGTTAGTGGTGAAGACGCCTGCCGCCGCGGTGTTGGCCACGTCAGAAACGATTAGCGCCAAGTCCAAGGCGCCCGGAGTCTTCTTGATGCCCGCCGCCAGGGCGGCCGCCCTGAAGCCCTGCGGGGTGGCCAAGCTACCTTCCACTGACTCCCAATTGGCCATTTCAGGTTTACCTCCTCCGGGCGCCGGCGCGGTGAGAACGCGTCGACTGCTGAGTAACCAAAGCTTCCAGCCGCGGCGGTTACTTCCGCGGCATGTTGTAGACGGGTGGCGTGGCGGCTGGCGGTTCAGGACCCGCCACTTTGATGCTCCGCAAGGTCTCTTCGCAGGCTCTCAGATAAAGATCCTGGTCGTCCAGTCCGGTCGAGCAATTTGCCTCGACAATGCGCTCGGGTGAAATGATGTGCGCCGTTACCAGCATGGAGTGATCCTTGAGTTCCCAGATCAGCGCTGCGTCGCGGTGGTTGATCTTCTCGTGGCTGAAGTTATAGCGGGGAATATCCTCCAGAGCGCCGCGCGACTGCCACTTGGCCAGGACCTGGGGCGAGAACTCGAATTCTTTGCCGGGATTGAGCTGCGACGTGATGGTGAGGGACGGTCCCACGCTCCAGAAGCGCGGGCGGTAAATTCGCACCCCGTCCGGTAGCGACTCGATCTTGCCGTAGATGCCGCTGGCAATTTGCATCTCGATACCCAGGTTCTCATTGCGATAAGGCAACAGCCTCAGGGTCTCTTCTGCCACACGCTGCTTGTGCAGCGGGTACCAGTTGACCAGAAAGTACTCGCCTCCCAGCAGCGCGCTGCCCGCCAGGACAATGCCTGCGGCAATCCACAACTGAGTTTTCATAGAACGGCATCGTACCTGTCAGCTCGCCGGCAGGCAAGAGAGGGCAAAGCCTGCTTACAAGTCTCGTCTTTGGACCCAGCCTGGTCTCATCCGTCAAGCCCGAAGTGCGGCGGTCAGGGGTGACGATGCATCTCGAAATGCCGGAACGTGCGGCTGACCAGGGTCGACGAATCGAATGGCACCGCCGGTGAAGGCATCAAGTGATGGGGCCGAGACGGTAGTGGCCGGTCCGAGATTGGGGGCAGGCCGTCCGATTGATCGACCAGCCGAACTTCCGGGTTTGCGCCTCCCTCCACCGTCAGGTCCAGCAGGAAGCCCCGCTCAGGAACGTTGGTGTAGACCAGCCCCCAGTTCGTCTGATCCGGCGCCGCACTCGTGCCGGCTTGCTTTCCGTTCACCGCGGCGCCGAGCACCTTTGCGTTGCGCACTTCGACCCACAGGACGCGGGCGTGGCGCGGCGAAGTGATGAGGAAGCGCAGCGTGCGCTCGGTGCCGATACTCACGTCGTCGGTCAGCTGGAGGCTGGGCGGATCGACCTTGACCGAAGGCGCTGGTGCGCCCAGAAATGTTCCCCAAGGCATCAGCCCGTCAAAGGGCGACGGTACATGTTCCGGGTGCTGGCCGCTGCCGAAGAATTGGGCTGTCCACGCATCCGGGGCGGCATCGGCGCTGGCCCAGAGGGATTGGCTCGAGTCGGAATCCAGCACGTAAAAGAGGCTGTCGGCGCGCGGATTGCTGTCGCTGTAGCCAGCGGCGAGCATCCCGACCACGATGAACGCCAGCGCTGCAGCCAGCGCAGCAGAGGGCAGTAGCCACCGACGGCGGGCAGTCATAACATGAACCCAGGGCGCGAGATATCCGACCAGCAGCGCCATAGAAAGCGTTGTAGGAAGCAGGCCGACGTTGCTTAGCAGCAACAGCACCATGTAAGGCACGATGCCGAATAGCAGGATGCCCACAATTGCCGGGAGCGTCCAAACCAGAACACTCTCGGCTTCGGCTTCGGGATGGCGGCTGAGAAAGGCGTAGCCGAGCTCGACCAAGCCGGCGAGAAGTGGCAGCACGAAAAGGTAGCTGGCACCGCGGGCGTAGAATGTGGTGATGGCTGCGAGGACTGCCCACCAGGCCAACGCTCCGGTCGCCAGGCTGCTAATCCGCACTCGCTGGCCTAGCACCGCGTAGAAGCTGCAAACGATCGCCACGGTGAGGGCGATGAAGCCTAAGAGATAGTCGTCGCCGTTGTAAGCCACGCCGTCCGGTAGCGATGAAACGAGGCGGGCCTTTTCCAGGAGGATCCAAAACCATTGGGAAATTGCGGCTGAGACCATCGCTGCCCCTAGCCACCCGCCGAATCCCGCCAGGATGCCCTTCCACGTCAACTGCTGCCGCTTCAAGCCGAAGGCTGTAACGACCGCAAACAAGGCGAGACTCAGGATCAGCAAGGGGGAGGCTGCTGAGGCCGGGTAGCTAAACAGGAAATGAAGCACGGCGAAGTAAATGGCGCCGCTCTGTGACGGATGGCGGAGGTCAAGATTGCCAAAGTACCGCGCCAGGGCGAGTGCCTGCACGCCGTCATGTTGAAGGCTGCGCAGGCTGATATTCGCCAGGTCGTCGCGCAGGGTGTGGTAGCGCCACCAGCACCCGGCAAAGGCGAAGTTCAGCGCGGGCATGCCAGCACGCTTGAAGAGGGTGGCATCCGTATCGTTCGGCATGCGTCTATAGACTTCGTAAAACATCGAAGAAGCCACCGGATAGGGTGCCGCACGGCCAAACTGGCGGATCAACCAGCCGTTGGCGGTGCTGGCCTCGAACATCATCGAAGGGCCGCAGGCGCCGCGAGCATCGAAGTTTATTGCCAAGCCTACTTCCCGGGCTGCCGGGCTTTCGTCCACAAAGGCCTGCGCGCCGAGCAGCCCCAGCTCTTCGCCATCCGTGACGAGAAAGATGACGTCGTTGCGCAGAGGCGAGCCGGCTTTTAAGGCGCGCGCGGTTTCCAGCAAGGTCACCACGCCCGAGCCGTCGTCGCTGGCGCCTGGCCCGCCAGCCACCGAATCGTAGTGAGCGGCCAGCATGAGCGCCCTTGTGTTCTGCGTACCCTTAAGTCTGGCCACGATGTTGTTTACGGTGGCGGCCGCGGGGCCAGGCCAGTGGGGCTCCTGGCGCACGGTGGTTGCGGTCTGGATCTCGGCCGCAAGTCCCAGCGCACGGAAGCGAGCTAGTATGTATTCCCTTACCCGCGCGCTATCGGGCGAGCCAGTCGGGTGAGGCCGCTGAGCAATCGTACGGAGATCCTCCAGAGCCCGGAGGGCGGAGAAGACGTTGGCGGGCGCGCTGGCGGGTAGGGGAGTTGGTGGCTGCGTCTGCTGGATCGCCAGAAGCACCAGCGCGGCCACCAGGGCCAGGGCGGCCACGGCGGACCCAAAACGCGCCTGTTCACCAGAAGCGTCAAGTTTCACGTCCTGATAGAATGAGATGCTCGACCCTGGCTGTCAATGGAGGCTGAGGCCAACAGGATGCATTCGGTCGCCTGATTTGGAAAGCCTCTGCCGAATCTCGTCCCGGCGGGAAGCAGGCGGGGACGAAGAACTGAGGCAGGCTAAAGCAGCGAGCCGCGAGAAGTCAGGTCAAGCTTTCGGGTGATCCGTACTGCTCCGGAACCGCAATGTTCTCCGAAGCGCGTGCCAGCAGATTCTCCAGGCAAAGACGTGTGAAATGTCCTGGCTGTAACTTACGTATGTTTCGGTGTGGCCGGCCCTCCCGTAGCTTGTGGCGATGGCGCGAGGGCGGTTGGTTCTGTAACGGGGAGGAGTGGAAGCCATGCCCATCGGCGTGCGGATTCGTGATCTGCGCAAGGTCTATGTGTCGTCCCCGCCTTCTGCGGCGCAGGCCTCGGGGTCAAGCTTGATCGGGACACCAGGGCCGAGGGGAACTAGCAAGGCGGAAGTTGTTGCTCTGGGCGGCATATCTCTGGACATTGAGGCAGGTGAAATATTCGGTCTGCTGGGTCCGAACGGCGCCGGCAAATCGACTACTGTCGGCATTCTCACCACGCGCGTGCGTCCCACCGCCGGGCGGGCCTGGATCGGCGATCACGACGTCTGGGAGGATCAGGTGGCGGTGCGGCGGTTGATTGGCGTGGTACCGCAGCGGCCCAACCTCGATTTTGCGCTCACTGCCCGCGAGATTCTGACGTTTCATGGGGCCTATTTTGGTCTTAGTTCCGCGGCACGGGAGGCGCGCGCCACCGCGCTGCTGGAAGAATTCAGGATCGCCGACCGGGCGGACCAGATGGTGCGGGGCTTCTCGGGGGGCATGATGCAGCGTCTCTCGATCGCGCGCGCCCTGATGCACGATCCCACGGTGCTCTTTCTCGACGAACCGAGCGCTGGCCTCGATCCGCAGACCCGGCTGCTGCTGTGGGACATCGTGCGCGACTACAACCGGCAGGGAAAGACGATCGTCATCACCACGCACAACATGGAAGAGGCGGATGCGCTATGCCACCGCGTCGCCATCCTCGACCATGGCCGCGTGATTGCCCTCGGCACACCCGCCGCGCTCAAAGCGTCGATTCCCGGGGGCTACCTGCTTCGCCTCCGCTTTGCCAAACACACGCCGGATCTGCTCGCAAGGCTGCAAGCGCTTCCCGGCGTCCGCGAGGTGCGACCGCAGGACACCACCGGCGCCCACATCTACGCCGACCGCGGCGGCTCGCTGATTCCTGAAGTGGCCAGCCTGGCGGTGGCAGGCGGCGCGGAGCTGCTGGACGTTCACATTTCGGAGCCTAGCCTCGAGAACCTGTTTCTGCATCACACGGGAAGGAGCCTGCGCGATTGAACTGGAGAACCTTCGCTGCCCTGTTGGCGCGCGACGCCCACGTAGTCCGTCGCAACGCCGTGCAGTTGTTTCTGCAAACTTTTCTGCAGCCCTTAATGTTCGTGTTTATCTTCGGGCGCGTCATGGTGCGCAGCGGCTACATGCCTCCAGCCTATAAGGCCCTGCTACTGCCGGGCATCATGGCCATCAGCATGATCTTCACCGGCATCTGGGCCGTCGCTATGCCGCTCATCGCTGAGTTCCAGTGGACCCGGGAAATCGAAGACCGCCTGCTCGCACCGATCGGGAATGCCTGGCTGGCGGTTGAGAAGGTGCTAGCCGGCACGATTCAGGCGCTGGTGGCGGGCCTGGTGGTGATCCCCCTGGCCTGGCTTCTGCTGCGCCCGGTGGACATCAGCATCCATGCGCCACTCCCCTTCGCCACCATGACGTTGCTGGTGGCGGCGCTGTCCGCCTGCGGAGGCCTGGCGCTGGGATGCAGCGTAGACCAACAGCATATCGGGCTGATGTTCAGCATGGTGCTGACGCCGATGATCTTCTTCGGCTGCACCTACTATCCCTGGAGCGCCCTGAACGCGTTCCCGGTCCTGCAGAAGATCGTGCTCGTCAACCCTTTGGTCTACGCTAGCGAAGGGTTGCGCGGAACACTGGCCCCGCAGTTTCCACACTTGCCGGTAACTGCTGCCGCCGCCGTCCTACTAGGGGTTGACCTCCTGGTGCTGGCCGCGGGACTGCATCGGTTCCGCAACAAAGCGGTAAGCTGAGAAGGGGTGGGGAGCTTGACACCTCAAATCATCGCGCACATGCTGCGCCGCGTCCGGCGGGGAACACTCAGCGTGGAGGAGGCCCTGGAGCGGCTGCGCAACCTGCCCTACGAAGACCTGGGCTATGCCAAGATCGACCATCACCGGCCGTTGCGGCAGGGCCTGCCGGAAGTAGTCTTCGGGCGCGGTAAGTCGCCGGAGCAGGTCGAAGCGATGGTACGGCGCATGCTGGGCCGGGGCCACAACATTCTGGTCACACGGGCAGATCCCGCCCAGTTTGAGCGGGTCCGCAAGCTCGACCCCGCTGCCGAATTTCATCCTCTCTCCGGAACCATCGCCATCCGCCGCAACCGTAAGCTGAACGGCAAGGGAAAGATCTTAGTCATCACCGCCGGCACCACGGATGTTCCGGTGGCCGAAGAAGCGCTGGTCACAGCGGAGGCGATGGGCAATCGCGTGGAAGCGCTCTACGATGTCGGAGTAGCGGGCATCCACCGGCTGCTGGGCGAGAGTCATCGCTTGCGCGGGGCACGCGTGATCATCGTCGCCGCGGGTATGGAGGGTGCGCTCCCCAGTGTGGTCGCTGGACTGGTCGGCGTTCCGGTGATAGCTGTGCCGACCAGCGTCGGCTACGGCGCCAGCTTCCGCGGCTTGGCGGCGCTGCTGGGCATGCTCAATAGTTGTGCCCCCAACGTCGCCGTCGTGAACATCGATAACGGCTTTGGGGCAGGGTATCTCGCCAGCATCATCAACCGGCTGTAGGTGGGTACAGCCCTGCCAGTCCTAGCGCAGGCTTGGCCTGCCCGGCACGTATGGAAACGATCTCCTCCTGGTCCGGAGTCCGTCGCCGCTCAGCCGTCCTGGCGGCCGCGCTGGGCCTGCTCGTCCTGTTGTGGCCGCGTCATTCCCTAACGGGAGACAATTTCGTTTTCTACATGCCTGGGGGTCATCAAATTGTCCCCGTGAACACCGTTAATGGCGTTCGCTACCTCCCCGCCCTCCAGGTCATGGGGCTGGCCGGAAACGTCAGCGTCCTGCAGCAAAAGAGGAATTCGCTGAAAGCGGTGTTGGGCGGTACTGAGGTTGATTTCCACGTGGGCGACGCCAAGGTGCGGGTCGGCAAGGTGCAGATCGAGCTGGCGCAGCCCGTTCGGATACTCCAAGGGCAACTGCTGGTGCCGCTGGATTTTTTGACCCAAGTAATGCCCATGCTGACGCCGCAGCGCGTCCGCTGCGAGCCGGGAAGCGGCCGCGCCTTCATCGGCAACATTAATCCTGTTACCTTCACCCTGCGGACCGAGCCCGCACCCAACGGCATCCGGGTCGTCGTGCGGTTCAGCGACAAGGTAAACGTGCAGACCGCTTCCACCAACGGCAGGTGGATTATTTACCTCGGCGGGCAGCCCGTTGAGCCCTTGGAGCCCGCCTTTACGTTTCAGAGCCGGTACCTGAGCAATGTGCAATTCGACGACCGGGACGGTGTGCCGAAACTGATTCTGACGCCGGCATCGCCGAACCTGAACCTGTTCCCTAAACTGGCCGAGGACCAGAAGGTACTGATGGCTGAGGTCATCCAGCCGCCCCCAATAGCCATCCAGCAATCCCCCGTCGCGCCGGGTGCGCCGGGGAAACCCCCCGGGCAGCCGCCAGGCGGACTAGCCCCGCAGACTCCGCCTTCGCCGCCTCCACCGCCCCTGCCTGCGGTGGTGGTGGACCCGGGACATGGGGGTGCGGACGCTGGCGCTCGCAGCCGAGATGGCATCCTGGAGAAGGATCTGGTGGCCGGGCTCGCCGACCGCGTGCGGAACGCCCCTCCCATAACCAGGCGATACCGCGTGGTGCTGACGCGCGCGGGTGATGCCAACCCGTCGTTCGACGAGCGCGAGACGAAGACGAACAGCGAGCGTCCGATCGCCTTCGTCACGCTCCACGCCGGCGATCTCGGCGAGACCTCACCCGCCGTCCGCCTCTACGTCTACCCTTTCGAATCGCCGGCCACGCTTTCGGCACCAGAGGAAAAAGTGCTGCCTCTCTTTGTTCCCTGGGCAGCCGCCCAGCAGCCACACCTCGAACAAAGTCGGGTGCTCGCCCAGGCTATTAGAGCCCAACTGGCGCAGGTGGCGGGTCTCACTGTGGCAGACGTGGAAGACGCTCCCGTCCGGCAGCTGCGCAGTGTGGCAGCGCCTGCGGTCGCCATCGAGCTCGGCACCCTCAGGCCGGCGAGCGACGCCGGAGTGCTGACGCAGCCGGATTTTCAGCAGAAGCTGGCCGAGGCTATCGCCCAGGGAATCCTGCAGTTCGGGAGCGGAGGCTGAGCATGTCAGGGCGGACGAAAATCCTCCTGCTGGTTCTGCCCGTCATTCTGGTCGTGGGGTTCGTCTACCTGCGCTACCTGGTGAAGCGCGTCTTCTTCGAAAGCGCCCAGCCGGGCGAGCAGGAGGTGCGCACGCGGCTCAGTGAGGCGGCCTTGGAGACCGATGCTACCAGCCCACGGCTCGTGACGCTCTACTTCCCCTCACCGGACGAAGACAAGCTCATTGCCGAGACGCGCTCAATGAGCGTCGCAAAGAGTGAGGTCGACCGGATGCGGCAAATTCTGCTAGCTCTAGTAGAGGGGCCTCGGCAGGGCGAGGAGCGAGCCCTGCCGCCATCGACGGCCGTCCGGGCCGTATTCTTGACTCCTGACGGCACGGCTTACCTGGACTTCTCCCAGGACCTGCAATCAACCCCCCACCCAGGCATCCGTAGTGAGACGCTGGCAGCTTACGCCATCGTGGACTCGCTGGCTGCGAACCTCCCGGAAGTGAAGCGAGCCAAGATCCTAGTCCAAGGCCAGGAGGTGGATACGCTCGCGGGACACGCCGACCTCACCGGCTACTGGGTGCCCAACCTGCCCCAGTGAACCTTCTGCTCGCGTTTCCCTGTCGTTGCGGTGACCTGGCCCTAGCCGGCCGGCGATCAGATAAAGTTGATCCCTATCAGGAATTTGTCAATGAAGAAGTCCAGAATTAAGATCAGGACCGAGGCAACGACCATGGCGCGTGTCGTCGCTCGGCCGACCCCTTCCGTGCCGCCAGTGGTGTTCAGGCCTGAGTAACAGCCCACCGAGGCGATGACCACGGCAAAGACGAGAGGCTTAATGAGGCCTTCCGTCACGTCATGGAAGCCGAGCGCCTGATAGGCAGAGGTCCAGTATTCCTCCGTGGTGAGATTCGTCACCGAGACACTGACCAAGTACCCGCCCAGCAGGGCCATAAAGTCCGCGAGCACGGTCAGTAGGGGGAGCGTGCACACCGTGGCATAGAGCCGCGGGGCGACCAGCTTGCGCAGCGGATCGGTGCCCAGAGCCCGCAGAGCATCCACTTGCTCGCTGACCAGCATCGATCCGATCTCCGAAGCCATAGCTGAACCGTTCCGGCCCGTGACCATCAGCGCCGTCAACACCGGCCCCAGCTCTGCCACCACCGAGAGCGAGACGGCGTGGCCCATGAGGCCGACCTCGCCAAACGTCTGAAGGGTGCGGTAGGCCTGAAGCGCCAAGATGCCGCCGGTGAAGAAGCCAATCAGCAGGACAATAGGCAGTGACCCCACGCCGATGACGTCCATCTGGATGATGAAATCGACGTAGTAGCGCGGTCGGGAAAAGGCTGCGCGGCAGGCGCGAACGAGAAGGTCAGTGAATTCCTGTAGGACCAGGAGCTGGCGCTTCACAAAACTGCCCACCCAGGAACTCATGATCGGTAGATTCTGGTCCTGCGAGCCAGGTTTCAGCGCGTGCTCCAAGGCACGCCCAGCTCGTGCCGGACGATGGGAGGCGGAGAGGCGTGTCTCCTCGCCAATGCAGCCAGCGAGCGCGGGCAACTCAAGCACGCGGATTGCCAGGGTTGCGCTTTCGCAGGCGAGATTGAAGGCTCCATGAAAAGCGGCTACACTCCTCCAGTACTGGCTTGGCGCAGCCTGACATTTCCCGCCACTCGCGGAGCGGAAAGAGCCGCCCGACCGGCGCGAACTCGAAAGTGATGCGCCAAACCGGGACGTAAGTCAAGGGACAAGAGAGCTGCGGGCCTTGCCCACGGCCCGGTTGTAGGGCTTTAGCCTGCGCTCTCAAGCACGGGCCGCTAGCCCTGCGCGAAGGAGTATCCCAGCATGAGATCAGGAAAGAAGCTTGTCGGTCTCCTGCCAATTCTGGGGTTCGCTGTACTGGCGTCTTGGATGACGCAGCGCGAGTCCGGTCGGTGCGCGACCGGATCCTGCTATCCCCTTCCGAGGTTCGCCTGTGACCCAGAACTGCCCAAGGCAACCGGACGGCTGCTGGCTTCGGCCGCCGCCATGCCCGGCCTCCTGGCGAGCCCCGCGGAGAAAATGAGCGGCAAGGGGCAGGAATCTGACGCGCGGCTGCGCGGCGCCTATCGCTTTGAGAAGGGCGGCTGGCTTTACATCCACCTGCAGGGCGCACCTTCGGCCGTCGGTTATCAGCACGGCTATCTTCTGGCGCCCGAAATCTGGGATGCTTTCCAGGCCGTCAAACTGGGCAGCACGCATTCGACCAAGCGCGATTGGGACTTTTTCCGCACCGCGGCGCGCGAGATGCTGTGGCCCAAAATCGATGCCGAGTATCAGGAGGAGCTCTCCGGCATCGCCGAAGGGCTCAGGGCGCGCGGCGTGACCATGGACATTGACGACGTGGTGGCCCTCAACGCCTTCGAGGAGTTGCCCGACTACTACGTTCCCTGGTACAACGCGCAGCACAAGGTGGCGTATGCACCCCGGCTTGTCAGTCCGGGGAATTGCACCGCCTTCGTTGCCACGGGCAGCTACACCAAAAACCATGACATCGTCATCGCCCACAACAACTGGACCAGCATCCTCGACGGCGAGCGCTGGCGCGTCATCTTTGACCTCGTCCCCGCTCACGGCTATCGCATTTTCATGGACGGCTTTCCCGGCGTCATCACCAGCGACGACGACTTCGGCGTGAACTCGGCCGGCTTGATGGTGACCGAGACCACCATTACTCAGTTCAGTGGCTGGGATCCGAACGGTAAGCCCGAGTTCGAGCGCTCCCGCAAGGCACTCCAGTACGCCCGTTCGATCGACGACTACGTCCGCATCATGCTGGACGGCAACAACGGCGGCTATGCCAACGATTGGCTGTTGGGAGACCGCAAGACGGGCGAGATCGCCCAGTTCGAGCTGGGACTTAAGGCGCATCGCCTCTGGCGCACCAAGGATGGTTACTTCGTGGGCTCGAACTTTGCCCGCGATCCCGAGGTGATCGCTAAAGATACCACCTTCGATCCGAATGATCCTGAGACGTCACCGAATGCGCGTCGCACCCGCTGGGAAGAGCTGATGAGAGAGAACAAGGGCAAGATTGACGTGGCCCTAGCTCAGAAGTTCATGGCTGACCACTACGACGCCTATGCCCGCAAGGAAGGCGCCGATGAGCGAACGCTGTGCGGCCACGTGGAAACGTCACCGCGCGGCGTCAAGGTGTGGGAATGGGGTCCGTACTACCCTGGGGGCGCCGTACAAGCCAAGGCGACGAACAGCCAGATGGCCCAAGCCTTGAGCTTCGTGGCGCGCGCCGGCCATCCGTGCGGCCAGAGCTTTTGGGCCAAGCCTTTCCTGAAGGCCCATCCCCAATATTCCTGGCAAGCCCCGCTCCTGCGCGACATGATCGCCGGCCCGTGGACTACCTTCCACGCGGGCCAAACTCCGCCGGCTGACGCCGGCCGCTAAGGCGACAGGTGAGCGCTGGGCGTCATGCCTCCACCTCTCCAGTGGCGGTCGCGGGGTGTTTGCCCGTACCGCGAATCTTCCCCCTTCTTTGTATCGCGCGCGGCCAACCTCATGCTGATCTGCCATTTGCTGCCCGCGAGCTGGATGGTGTACCTTGAAGGCTCTGGGGCCGGTAGCTCAATCGGTAGAGCACTGCCCTTTTAAGGCAGGGGTTCTGGGTTCGAGTCCCAGCCGGCTCACACTTCCTTGTCCTCCAAACCGGCGATGATACGAACGAGCAGCTAGAACAAGCTGATCCGGACATCGGGCCGTTTCGAGAGGTACACCGAGTCAATGAAGCGAGCGCGCCGGGTGGCGCAGGTCATCACCAGAGAGTTGACGCGGACGCCGTCGCCGAAGAAGCGCACGCCCTTCAGCAAGCTGCCTTCCGTCACACCGGTGGCAGCAAAGATCATCTCCTTTCCGGGAGCAAGGTCCTGCGTGGTATAGATTTGCTTCAGGTCGCGGATGCCCATGGAGCGGATGCGCTCTGCCTGAGCCTCGTCCTTCACCACCAGCCGCGCCAAGATTTCGCCGTTCAGGCAGCGCAGCGCCGCGGCGGTCAGCACGCCTTCCGGAGCGCCGCCGATCCCCATCACCGCGTGGACGCCGGTCCCCAGCACTGCCGCGGTAATGCCCGCCGAGAGGTCGCCATCCGGGATCAGGCGGATGCGCGCCCCGGCCTCACGAATCGCGGTGATCAGCTTCTCATGGCGCGGACGGTCCAGGACGACCACCACGAGGTCCTGAACATCACGCTCCAGCCGACGGGCGATGGCGCGCAGGTTGTCCTTCACCGGCGCGTCCAGGTCGACGGCCCCTTTGGAAGAGGGACCCACAATCAGCTTCTCCATGTAGCAATCCGGGGCGTGCAGAAGGCCACCTTTCTCGGAGGCGGCGAGTGCAGTGATCGCCCCGGAGACGCCCATGGCGCAAAGGTTGGTCCCTTCGAGTGGATCGACGGCAATGTCCACCTCGGGGACGGTGTCGTGGTACTCCTGCTTGAGCCCCACCTTTTCTCCGATGTAGAGCATCGGTGCTTCGTCGCGCTCGCCCTCGCCGATCACTACCGTGCCCGCGATGGGCACCGTATCCAGGGCGCGGCGCATGGCCTCGACCGCCATCTGGTCCGAATACCGGCGGTCGCCGCGGCCCATGGTGCGGGCGGCGGCGATCGCAGCCTCCTCGACAACGCTAACGAAATCTAAGGAAAGCTCCGCTTCCATATTGCCCTCTCATCCCCCGGTGATCGGCCCCTCGAAGTGGACTGGCTGATTCTAGCGCGTCTTCCTTCACGCTGTCTGCTCGTCATCAGTACGGCAGCTTCGCCGCTCACCGAGCAATCGCCGACTTTCCGCCGTTACTCCTACGCTATCTGCCTTCAAGTCTGCGTGCCACGTAAGTGCTGACCGGGTACGTCCGGCGCAGCACCTGGATCCTTTCCAGGACTGGCCACAGGGCACGATCGAGCACTCGCAGCGGATAGTGCCAAGCAAACCGCACCGAGGAGGCAAACCCGGGACGCAACCCGTGCTGGCGAATGAATTCGGGCCGCGAAGGCGGCAGGTCCTCCCACGTCAGCGGCTTCCCCCGCAGGCGCGTTCGCAGGAGGAAGTAGATCCAGTTCTGCGGCGGCGTTTGGTAGATGTTGCGGTCATTGTCCTCGCGCTCCAAGCGGAAGCCTGTTCGCTGGAGGTAGCTCTTCACTGTATTGCGGGTGAAGAAGAACAGGTGGCGGGGCACATCCTCGCCGAAGAGGTAACGGGATGCCAGGCTCTCGAAGTTCGTCACCAGAAACACCAAGAGGCCGCCAGGCTGCAGCACTTTGGAAGCTTTGGCAAAGTGGGCCATGGGATCGTGGACGTGTTCCAGCACGGCCCACGCGGTGACCGCGTCGTAGGTTGGAGTATCCACGGGAATTTCGGGGAAAGGCTGGTTATAGACCTTGAAATCGCGAATCGGCGTCGTCGCGCTCGACACCTCCACGCCTTCCACGATCCACCCACGGCCGGCCATGAAGCGCGGAAAGTCTCCGTTGGCGCAACCTATATCCAGCAGGCGCGGCGGCTGCGACCGCCCCTCGAACTCGCGCAGATAGAGGGCCTCAAGGGCGTAGCGCTTGCGGTGAAAGCGCGCGTTCTGAACAAACTCTTCCTCGTAGTAGACTGGCGGATAGTATGGAGCCATTTCGTCGAAGCGGGGGCGCGGATTCACAAACCCCAAGCCGCACTGCCGGCACTCGACGACGTTGAAC
The DNA here is from genome assembly GCA_902812465.1 of Acidobacteriota bacterium. Classification (GTDB taxonomy): domain Bacteria; phylum Acidobacteriota; class Terriglobia; order UBA7540; family UBA7540; genus CADDZE01. The sequence continues at coordinate 53,113 of CADDZE010000007.1, forward strand.
CAGCGATCCGGAAAGTAGCGGCGATCTGGCACCCGGTACACTTGACGGTGCTGTGTCGAACCGCACAGGTTGCAGGCCACCCTTTCCATTCCCTGGTCGTCGGTCGCCATGCCGGCGATAGGGTCTTCGCTGCCGATCGGGGCTGACCGGCGCCTGATGAAGCTCCCGGCCATCTATTTCATCGCCTCCGTCAGCGGGCGCCCTTGCGACCCCGCGGGTTGAGTCAACCCCAGCGCGGCCGCGAGCGTCGCCGCCAGGTCCACCGGCTGGCAGGCACTGGCATAGACGCCCGGCTTAAAGGCGTCGCCCCAAAACACTAAAGGCACCTGGCTATCGTAGTTCCATGGGCTGCCGTGGGTGGTGCGCAGATCATCTTCGGCCGGAACGGCGTAGGGATCGCGCACCAGGAAAACGTCGCCACTACGCTTAGGATTGAAACTGTTGGCTGCCTGGCGTGCCAGCGGCGAAGCTGGGAGGCTGCTGGTGAGGAACTGGATGCGGGTGAAGGCGGCATAGACACCCGGCGAGGACGCTGCGGCGGCCGCCGCTACGGACTCTGCCTTCGCTTCGTCCAGGTGATGCTTCTCCAGGGCGGAACGGTTCAGATAAATATAGAACTCGTCGGATGCTTCCACCCATTGATCGTCGCCGAAAGCCTGCCTTAAAGCCTGCTCGATCCGCTCGCGCATCTGGTCGGTTGGGAAGTTGCCGATGCCCAAATGGTGCAGCTTAATGAAGGCCGGGTTGGGGGCCACACCGTGGTCGGCGGAGAGCGCGATCCAACAATGATCCAAGCCCACCGTGCTGTCAACCGCCCGGAAAAATTCCGCCAGGTCGTGGTCCGTGCGGATCGTCGTGTCGACCACCCGGGCGCTGTACGGTCCAAAGGCGTGGCCGATGTGATCGTTCACGCTCAGCGAAATCGCTAGCAAGTCCGTTGCCCGTCCTTGGCCGAGGTGCTCTTGCCGGATAGCTTCCGTGGCAAACTTCAGCTCGATTTGATTCATGTAAGGGGTACTATCGAGCCAGGCGAGGAACCTTGCATCCGGACAAGGCTCGCCCGGCTGTGGGTGAAACTCGCCGAGAAGTTGACCACCGGCGTCCGGGGTTTCGGCCAGGGCCTGCCACCGCTGTCCGCAATAGGCGCGCGCCGGCTGCGACTGGTTGAACGCTGCCACCCACGCCGGCAGGGATGGCATGTAGTAGGTGCTGGTGACAAAATGGCCCGTCTTGCTGTCCCACCAGTAGGCGGCGTTGGCCGTGTGGCCCCCGGGGAGTACCGCGGCGCGATCCTTCAGCGAAATGGCGATAACTTTGGATTGGAAGTTTGAGGCCAAGCGCAGCTCGTCGCCCAGCGTGTCAACCAGCAAATTCCTGGGCGAGGCACCGGGACCTTCCGTGCCGCCCACCAGCCGCGTATCGGGGTCGGCAACGCAATAGGCCGTGTGGTGCGACGTGTGGTCGTACCATTCGTTTTCGGTGATGCCATGAATGTTCGAGTACGTGCCGGTGAAAAGCGTGGCGTGACCGGGTCCGGTGGTGGTGGTGGCGTAATCGTAACGGCAGTCGCTGAAGCTGGCGCCCGAAAGCAGGAGATTGAAGCCGCCCGCCGAAAACTGCGGCCGGAAGCGCACCAGGTAGTCGTAACGGAATTGGTCGATGACGATCACTACTACCAGCCTGGGCCTGCGCACATAGGTGCGGGCCTGCACCGGCGGGTGCGCGGCGGCGAACAGTGGAATGAAGGCTAGCATAGCGACGAGTGGCCTTATCGTGCGTCGTTGCATTGCACTAAGCTCCGTTCCGGGGCACGCTGCTAAGAGCAACTTGCTGAAAATACAGAAGATATCGGAAATTTACCGGTGTGTTGCTTAAAACCGGATGGCTGAATGCAGGTCGGCTCTCCACACCCGAGATGACTGGCTATCCTTCAACCCGATGTTCTAGGTGCCTCCGCCTAACTTTCAGTAAGTTGCTCGCTTCGTGCCCCATTGCCTCAATTAGGCCATCTTTTTTCAACAACTTAGCTCTCTAACGTATTTTCGGCCGCGGGTTTGGTTGTCCCTCCCATGGGACTCGGTTGGCCCCAGGCACACGTCGTTCTTCCGACCGGTGGCTGGAGCCGCTGCCGACCAAGACTGTGCCGCACCTCGTCAGCCTCTGTCACTCCGCGGGCGGCCCAGATGCGAGTCGATTCTACCAGCTTGCACAACAGAATGCAGAGGCGCCGGCGCCGGAGTCCGCCAGTGGGGGCACCGGCGCAACAAGCGACCGGCGATACTGTACTCATGCGGTAGATGAGTCCTGCGGCATATCATGGGACCGCTCGTTATGTTAGGCTGCCGCCGGGGTCGTCCAACTCAGCAACACAGGTGAAAGGAGGGAAATAAAACTATGAGGGCGAGAATCCTTGTGTGCGTTTGTGTGACTGTGCTCTGGGTGGCGGGCGCTACCGCTCAGTCCCAACCGGACTATTTGGGCGTCTTCAGTGTCCGGGTAAGGCCGGAGAAGCGTAACGACTTTGACGCCGACGTCAAAAAGTTCGCCGACGCTAACCGCAACAACGGCGGCGACACCTGGATCGCCATGGAAACCGCTTACGGAGAGGGCAACACCGTCTTATTTGTCGCCACGCGGCAAAGCTACGCGGCGATGGAAAAGGCAACGGAAAGCTTTATGGGAGCGCTCAGCAAAGCCCTCGGCAAGGACGGGGCAGAAAAATTGTTCCAAGACATGGACACCACGCTCTTAAGCTCCCGGACCGAAACTCGGCAGCGGCGCTGGGACCTCTCGGCCAACGTACCGCCGGATCTCGCGGCGTTGCTGAAGATGGTAGGCCAGTCGCGCTATGTGCGCACCGTGCTGGTCCACGTGCGGCCCGGCCAGACGGACAACTTTGAATCACTGCTGAAGGACATCAAGGCGGCGCACGAGAAGGCCCGTTCGGGTGTAACGCTTCTGGTCTCCGCGGCGACCCTGGGGCGGCGAACTCACCCGGTATTACATTCAGCCGGATGCTGAAGTCCCTGGGAGATCTCGACGGCACCCCTCCCATGCGGCAGCTTTTAGGCGAGGAGGGCTACCAGAAATTCCTTAAGATTAATGGGGAGGCGGTGGTGAGTGTGGAAACCTACGTCAACCGCTTTTTACCGGAGCTGAGCAACCCGCCGCACGAGGTCGCCGCGGCCGCCCCTGACTTTTGGACGCCTAAACCGTGAGGCGGGGCCGTCTTGCTCCCAGGTCGGAATCTGACTGGGCGGATGCGGCTCGGAGTGGACCCGGGTGGAAGAACCGTTAGGAGGTCAGGCGGCGATAACTTTCCGGATCATCGATGTCCGCCAGGATGGCCTCGTCATCGACGGGCACGAACCGAGTTGTTTCCTGGTGCCGGCGCACGACGGTGTTGGCCCCCTGGGCGGGATCGAGGGCCAGCAGCTCGGCAAACAAGGGTCGCGCGAAAAGGACGGGGTGGCCACGCCGGCGCCCCAGCGTGGGCACGATCACGGATGCGCGCGACGAGGCAAAGGCGCCGACTAGCGTGCCGATAGTTTCCGCCGTCACCGCCGGATGATCGACCAGGTGCATCAGCACGCCCTCGGCCTCCGAACTCGCGAGTGCGCGCAGCCCGGCCTGCAGCGAAGAGGTCTGCCCCAGCCGGTATTCCCGGTTCACCACCACGCTGCAACCTTCCAGTGGCACCGCCCGCTGGATCACGTCGGCGTGATGGCCTAGGACGACCACCAGCGGACTCAGGCCAGTTCGGCGAAGGGTAGCCAGAATGGTTTCGAGGAAGGTACGGCCGCGGTAGGAGAGCAGCGCCTTGTCCTGTCCCATGCGGGAGGATTCACCGGCGGCGAGGATCAGCCCTGCGATCATGGCGGTGTTGGCAAGCAGCGAGGGCCCAGAGGTTGAAGGCCTCCCAAAGGATTCACCATGCCGGCGCCATCCCATCGAAAAATCAGCAAACGGGTCACCCTTTGGCTGCCACCTTGGGCTTGTAGGCCAGGGACGGCACAGAGGGAAGTGCATTCCGGCGCACCGCAATCAGCTCCGCCACCACGGACACGGCGATTTCCTCCGGAGTGAGCGCACCGATATCCAGTCCGGCAGGGGAATGGATGCGCTCGAACGTCTGCGGCGGAACGCCCTCCTGTTCGAGCACCTCGCAGAATTCGATCAGCTTACGGCGGCTGCCAATCATGCCGACAAAGCGCGCCGGCGTCCCCAGCGCCCAGCGGAGGCACAGCAAGTCCGCCTTGTGGCCGCGCGTGGCAATGACGATGTAGGAGAACTGGTTCAGGTTGAGTTTGGAAAAGCTTTCCTCCCAGGGTCCAGCATGGGTGGCCATGGCTTCCGGGAAGCGCTCAGGGTTGGCGAAAGCAGGCCGGTCGTCAATCACCACGATATCGAACCCAGCCAGGCTAGCGACTTTGGCGATGGCGCGCGAGACGTGTCCGCCTCCGAAGAGATAGAGTGTCGGCGCGGCAAGGATGGGCTCGATGAAGATGTCGAGGGAGCCACCGCAGACCAGGCCATTGTCATAGCGCGGGTCGCTGTTCAGGTTGAAGTGCAGGCGCCGGGGCTTTTCCTCCCGCATCACTTCCTGCGCTGCCGCCCAAACGTCTGCCTCGACGCAGCCGCCGCCGACAGTGCCGAGGGTCGAGCCGTCATCGCGGATCAAAAGCTTCGAGGTCTCATAGCTCGGCACGGACCCTTGCACGTCAACGATCGTCGCCAGAGCTGCCTTGCGGCCTTCGCGCCGCAGCCGCGCAATTTCGGCGTAGATATCCACGGTCTATCAATTAGCGTAGAGGACGGCGGCGGCGGTGTCAAATTCCGCGCCCCCGGGGTACCTTGCATACGCCGCGAAAGATGGTAAAGTCGCGGAGCCGAGGCTCAGCGTGCCTCGGCAGCGGAGGTGGCTTGTGGCGGTAGCGAAACAGCTGTCGGTGATGCTCGAGAATCAGCGCGGAGCGCTCGCGCACCTGTGCTCCGAACTGGCCAAGGTGGCGGTCAACATTCTCGCCCTGATGGTGCCGGATCAGCCGGGCCTGGCGCCCGTCCGGCTGGTGGTGAATGATCTCGTGGCGGCCAAGAAGGTGTTGGACGAGCTCGGTCTGAAGTATGGCGAAGAGCCAGTCATCGCCGCCCACGTCTCCGACCGTCCGGGCGCGCTCGGAAAGCTTACCCGGAAGCTGGCCGATCACGGTATCGACGTCCGCTACGCCTACGGCAGCATCTTGAAGGGTGCGGGCAAGGAGGCCCTGGTCATCCTGGGTGTGTCTGACGTGCCGGCGGCGGAAAAGGTGGCGAAATGAGCTAAGGCCGGGCCATCGCCGCCCGCCGACTTTCGTAGAGTGGAAACTGGGCCGTTAGCGCTTCGGCTTCGCGTCGCACCCGATGGATGACGCCTTCGTTGCCCGGCTCTCGCAGGACTTCGGCGATCCAGCGCGCGATCTGGCGCATCTCCGCCTCTTTCATGCCGCGAGTCGTGACGGCGGGCGTTCCGATGCGGATGCCGCTGGCCGTCATGGGCGGGTTAGTATCAAACGGAATGACGTTTTTGTTGACGGTTATGCCGGCGCGCTCAAGACTCTGCTCCGCCTGCCTGCCCGTGACGCCTTTCGAGAACACGTCCACCAGCATCAGGTGATTGTCCGTGCCGCCGGAGACGAGGCGGAACCCTTCCTCCGCCAGCGTCTCGGCCAAGGTCTTCGCGTTGGCCACCACTTGGCGCTGATATTCGCGAAACGCGGGTTGCAGCGCCTCGTGGAAGCAGACCGCCTTGGCCGCGATGACGTGCATCAGCGGGCCCCCCTGGATGCCAGGGAAGACGATCTTATCCAGCTCCTTGGCATATTGCGCTTTTGAGAAAACGGCGCCGCCGCGCGGACCGCGCAGCGTCTTGTGCGTGGTGGTGGTGACAAAATCGGCGTGGGGAAAGGGGCTGGGGTGGAGTCCGGCGGCCACCAGCCCAGCAATGTGGGCCATATCCACCATCAGCAGCGCGCCGTGGGCTCGGGCGATGGCTTCCAGGCGCTGGAAGTCGAAGACGCGGGGGTAGGCGCTGGCGCCCGCCACAATCAGGCGCGGCTTGTGCGCCGCGGCCAGCCGGTCCAGCTCGTCGTAGTCGAGGGTCTCGGTGTCCTTCCGCACGCCGTAGGAGACGATGCGGTACATCTTGCCAGAGAAATTGAGCGGGTGGCCGTGCGTTAGATGCCCGCCATGTGCCAGGCTCATCCCCAGCAGGGTGTCGCCCGGTTTGAGCACGGTCATGTAGACGGCCTGGTTGGCCTGGGCGCCGGAATGGGGTTGCACATTCACGTGCTCGGCGTTGAAGAGGCGCTTGGCGCGCTCAATGGCCAGCGATTCGGCCACGTCCACGAACTCACAGCCGCCGTAGTAGCGCTTGCCGGGCAAGCCCTCGGCATACTTGTTAGTCAGCACCGACCCCAGGGCTTCCAGCACCGCCTCGCTGACGAAGTTCTCCGAAGCGATCAGCTCGAGGGTTCGGGCCTGGCGCTCTACCTCTTTCTCGATGGCTTGGGCGATCTCGGGATCGGTCTGTTCGAGTGCCCGGCGCGCAGGCATGCGGCAGCTCATGACTCAGCTCCCTTTCCATCAGCCGTTGGACGCTGGCCGGAATCACCGCAGCGGATCCATTGGGCGTCGCCTTGATTCTAAACCAAGCGGGCGGATTTCTCGACCACTCGCCTCTCTCTCCCCAAGCGTCTTGCCGCGGCGGGCGTGGTATCCTTCTTTCTATGAAGGCGGCTATCCCTCGGACGAGCCGATGCGGGATGTTGGTGGGAATCGCCGCGATTGTGTTATGGCACCTGGCAGCCCCTGCGGCGTCCGCCAAGAAGAAGCCCAGGCAGCCGCCGCCACCGCCCAGTCTGGCGAGCCGGGTCAAGTACTTAGCCGAACACCTCTATGGCGTCCCTCTCGATGAGTCCGCGCCCATCACCGGCCAGATCGAAAGGCTCGTCTTCGACGACCTCGATCAGTGGATCGTTGCCCATCCACCCGGCATGGCCGGTGGCCCCAGCGAAGTTCCCTATGAGGTACAAGTGCGCCGCCGCCTTGAGGCTGCCTTCGCCGAGCTACACGACCCGCTGCTGGGCATTCCGTCAACCTTCGCCGCGCCCTGGCAGGAAGGCCAGCTTGTCGGCGCGGGCTACACTCTGGGCTGGACCGACCAGGATCGCACCAACGTCCTGGCGCTGTACGCGAGTGTAAACGGAAAGATGACGCGGGTGACCCTGACGCACTTCATCCCGCGCAGCGACCTCCACTACGCCTTTCTGCCTTCTCCGGCGCCGGACGAGTTTCGCGTCCTCGTTTACGGCACGCGGTTGGGGAAAAGCCACCCGCGGCTGAGCGCCGTGCTCTACGCCTTCGACGGCCACGCCCTCAAGCCGCTCTGGAAGATCGAGGACGTCTATGACGGACGGCTCACCGTCGACCGGGATCGCGTCGTCATCCGCTACCTGAACGAGGAGGAGCTGATCCAGTCGCTGCGTGAGCGCACTCCAGTGCCCCAGCACGAGGCGATCTACCGGGCAGATCCGGCGGGGCTAACCCTGGAAGTCGATCACCAGGTCGCAGGCACTGGCCGTTAGCGGCAGAGCACTCAGCTTCGGTGACAGCATCCTACTGGCGGTTTGAGCCAGAACGTCGCGGCTCCAAAGGCGGGGGCTAGGCAAAACCTGTCAGCCCTGGCCGGCCCCGGAGCTGCCAGTGACCGCCGGACGGCGCCCGCCGGCCAACTCTCTCCATGCCTCCCTTGCGCTCAACGTCGGATTCTTATTTGGCCCGCTCCAGGTAGGTCCCTTCGGAAGTGTCGACGCGGATCACGTCACCTGCGTTGATGAACGGCGGGACGTTGACCACCAGCCCGGTTTCCAGTTTGGCGGGTTTCATCACGTTGGTGGCCGAACCGCCCTTGATGCCGGGCTCCGTCTCTACCACCTTCAAATCGACCGCTGGCGGCAGGGCGATATCGATAGGCCGGCCTTCGTAGAACGCCACTTTCAGTATAACGTCCGGCACCATATAAAGGGCGCGATCCCCGATAACCTCCTTGGGCAGGTGAAGTTGCTCGTAGGTCTCGGTGTTCATGAAATAAAACGAATCGCCATCCGAGTAGAGGTATTGGACCTCCGCCTCATCGATCACCGCTCGCTCAATGGTGTCTTCCGAGCGGAAGCGATGGTCGGTGATCACGCCGGAGCGCAGGTTCCGCAGCTTCGCCTGCACGAAAGCGCGCAGGTTGCCCGGGGTGCGGTGCTCTGCTTTAAAGATGGAGTAGAGCTCGTTGTTATGCTTAATCACCATGCCGGGACGCAAATCGTTGGCATTCATAACCCAAATCCTCTGTGAATGGGGTGGGGGGCGTGAAACCGGGAGGAAAGCCAGTCCCAAACAGCCCTGCTACCCATTTTAAGCCGGAAACCAGCTTTCGTCGAGAGTGTGAGAACGACCCGGACGACCCCGCCGCCGCAAACTGATTGGAACCTCGGGTGAACAAGACGGGTCACGGGCGCTCACACCGGTCTGTCGTATCGTCTACGGAGCCCAGAGCCTGCCTGTTACACGCGCTGAATCCGGCCTATCCTAACCACAGCGCAGCCTGAGACCAGATAAGCCCTCGCCTGGTGGCCAGACTTCCCTGCCTTGGGCTGAATGCGTTGTGTGTTTCGTTCCTGATGAGACAAAAGTCGACATTGTGGACACGGTATACGCGCGCCCCGGGGAGCTAGGGACGCGGCCCGAGCAGCAATGCAGCTGAGAGAGTTTCGACGAAACGAACCGGATATGTGCTTGAAAAGAAAGGATCGGCCCGGCGAAAGCTCGCTGATTTGCATCCGCCAGCGCGTCTCAGTCGGGAGCGTTATGCGGCTTTGCAAAGCTAAACAGGGGTGCCGGCGGGAGCAGTCACCCACACGCTGGACAGCCTCGCCCCCTTTTGACACAGGCCGCCCAGGCGGCGTACCGTGAACATGTCAGGTATGAAGCTGATCATGGAGACCGTCCGCACGGCCACGGCAAGGATTCGCTGCGGTGAACACCTGAAGCGCGCGGAAGCACGCGCGGTGATGCAACAGCTCCTCTCTGGCTCGGTGCCGGATGGGGAAATCGTTGAGCTGCTTGTGGCACTGCGCGACCGGGGCGAGCAGCCAGAGGAACTGATCGGCTTTGCCGAGGTGATGCGCGCCCGGGCGGCGGAGCGGCTGGAGGAGGCCGGTGTCCGCCTGGAAAGCCTCGCCGACGGCGGTCCATTGCTCGACACCTGCGGCACCGGCGGAGATGCTTGTGGCACATTCAACGTCTCGACGGCCACCGCGCTGGTGGCAGCGGCGGCGGGCGTGCGCGTTGCTAAGCATGGCAACCGGTCGATCTCCAGCCGCTGCGGAAGCGCGGACGTGCTGGAGGCGCTGGGTGTTGCCATCGAACTTCCTTTAGAGCGCATTCCGGAGTGTCTCGCGCGCACCGGCATGGTTTTCCTCTTCGCGCCCCACCTGCACGAGGCGATGAAGCACGTGATGCGCGCGCGGCGCAGCCTTAAAAGCAAAACAGTTTTCAACCTGCTGGGTCCGCTCACGAATCCGCTGGGGGCCGGCGTCCAGCTTGCCGGCGTCTACGATCGTGCGCGAACCTCCATGATGGCGGAAGCTCTCGCGGCCCTGGGGACGCGCCAGGCTTTCGTCGTCGCCGCGGAAGACGGCATGGACGAGATTTCCACCACCGGCCCGACGCAACTCTCGGAGAGCAGGAACGGGAAGGTGAGGACGTACCGTGTCGCACCTGAGGACTTTGGATTGAGCTGCGCCCCGGCTGGGGTGCTCGCCGGAGGGGAGGCGGCGGAAAACGCTGCGATCCTCCGCCGCGTTCTCGATGGCGAGCCGGGCCCGCACCGCGACGTGGTGCTGGCGAATGCGTCCGCCGCGCTGGTCGTGGCAGGAGCCGTTTCGAACTTTAGCGAAGGAGTTGAACTAGCCGCCACGACAATCGATTCCGGCGCGGCGCGGCGCACCTTAGTCCGCCTGGTGGAATTCACCCAGAAGCACGGCGCCCGTTGAGGGTCTCAAGCGGGCCGATGGGGGCTCCGTCGCACTCAGTGGGCAGGGCGAAGCCAAGGGACCAGGACGAGGCCTGGACATGCGCGCTTTTTTTATCATTCAGCGATCAGCAGGCTTTCTGCGAATGGCCACTCTTCATCCAGCCACTGGCCTGCACATCGGAATCCGGTTCGCCGCCCCATGAGGATCGCGTCGTTCGGCTGGTACTTGTGCGAGCTCTCGGTCCAGATGGTTTCTCCCTCTTCGAGCGTGATCACCACATCGGCCTTGGCGATACGGACGACTTGCCGGGTGCAGGAGCGAAGGTGCATTTCGATGCGGCAGGGATCTGGATGATAACGCGCGACGTGCTCGAAGCGATGCAACTCAAACTCACCGTCCAGCTCGCGGTTGATGCGAGCCAGCAGATTCAGGTTGAAGGCCGCGGTCACGCCGAGCGGATCATCGTAAGCGGCCATGAGCTGTGCCACCGGCTTTACCAGGTCCGTACCTAGAAGCAGGGCGTCGCCCGGCTGGAGAGTAGTGCGTACTTCCCGGAGGAGGTGCTCGGCGGCGCGGCGCTCGAAATTGCCGATCGAGCTGCCAAGGAACAGAACCAGGAGGCGCGAGTCACCGCCCCGCTGAGCTGCCACTTCCCGCAATCCGTCGAGGTATTCGCGCTCGAGCCCTACGATGCGCACGGACGCCAGGTGACTGAGTTCGCGCTCGCAACGCGCGAGTGCCGAAGGTGAAATCTCGATGGGGAAATAGGTGGTGGCTTCGCGGGCTGCTACCGCTTCGAGAATCGCCCGCGTCTTGCGCCCGCTGCCGCTGCCCAGCTCGGCTACCAGGAGCGGGGAGGATATCCGGCCCACGATGGCAGTGGCGTGGCGCCACAGGATGCGCTGGTCGGCTCGTGTCAGGCCGTATTCTGGCAGCAGACTGATGACTTCAAATAGTGCCGAGCCAACGTCGTCGTAAAAGTATTTCGACGGGAGCGACTTCTGGCCGGCACGGGTGAGCCCGGCACGCACATCGTCGGCGAAGCGTGTGGAACCGGTGCTGGCCATTCGAGCGAACATCCCTGTCGCTGGATTGTGTGATCTTAGGTGTTAGGATTTCGCTTCGCAAGCCAGACTGCCGAGGTAGCCCGGGGTCTGGCGTCACTCCGTAACGCGTCGGAAGGGCACACAGATACACGCATAGTGCGGCTGGAACGGGTTCCGGAACGAACGGCCAGCAAGCACGCGCGGCTTCCACTGAGCCGACTTCCATCAGGATGCTGCCCACTCCTGTGGGAACGGTAGCAGAATTCGGGCCCTCGTCACTTCGATGCTCCCCGCTAGACCGTCGATTCAACGCGAGGGGCCGTGGTGGTGCCGCCGCTAGACTCGGCGCGCTGGCCATAGCATGATGCTAGGAGCCCGGGTGGCGAAACCGTATGACCAGCACTTGTCAGGGCGCCTTCATCGTTGAGCTGCGGCGCGTAAGTTACCGCGTGGACGGAGGTAGAGAATTAATCCGCGACATCACGTTCGGGGTACGGGCCGGCGAAGTGCTAGTTCTGCTCGGACGCAGCGGTTCCGGCAAGACGACTACGCTAAAGCTGATTAACCGCCTGCTGATACCGACTTCGGGCGAAGTCCTAGTGGAAGGCCAAAGCACGCTGGCTTGGGACGCCATCCGGCTGCGACGCCGTATCGGCTATGTCATCCAGGAAACCGGGCTGTTTCCGCATTTTACGGTGGCGCGCAACATCACCCTGGTGCCCAGCCTCGAAGGCTGGCCCCTGGAGCGCCGACGAGCTCGTGTCGAAGAATTGCTCTCCCTGGTCGGTCTCGAGCCGCAGCTGGCCGAGCGTTATCCCCACGAGCTTTCGGGGGGGCAGCGCCAGCGTGTGGGCGTAGCGCGAGCCCTGGCGGCTGACCCGCCAATCCTTCTGCTCGACGAGCCATTTGGTGCGCTCGATCCCATCACCCGGGCAGACCTGCAGCGCGAGTTCAAAGCACTTCACGCGCGCCTGAAGAAGACGGCCGTGTTGGTCACCCATGACTTGCGTGAAGCCCTATTCCTGGCCTCGCGGATCGCACTCTTCGACTCGGGGCGCTTGGTCGGCCTCTATTCACCAGGAGAGTTTCTCTGCACCTCGGACCCTGCAGCCGTCCAATATCGTGCCGCGTTCGAGCCCGCCTGGGATAGTGCCGGTAGTATACGGAGTGGCGGGAAGGAGCTAAAAGTATGAGCCTGTGGACGTTTTTTGTGACCCACCGCCTCGAGACCACCGAGCTGGCGCTCGAACACCTGCGGCTGGTGGGCGTCTCGATGCTCCTCGCAGTGGCCATCGGAGTCCCGTCGGGGATTCTCCTGACGCGGCACCCTTGGCTGGAAAAGCCGGTCTTGGGGACTGCCAACGTGATGCAGACCATTCCTAGCCTGGCGCTCTTTGGCCTGCTGCTGCCAGCGCCCTGGATCGGCGCCCGCGCCGACCGCCTGGCTATTCTCGCCCTCACGCTGTATGGCCTCCTGCCCATTATCCGGAACACCTACGCGGGTATCCGCGGCGTGAATGCGGCAGTGGTGGAAGCCGCGGTGGGCATGGGCATGACCGACCGCCAAGTGCTACTGCAAGTGCAGTTGCCGCTGGCCACCAGCGTGATTATCGCGGGAGTGCGTGTGGCGGCTGTGATTTCGGTTGGTGTGGCCACCATTGCCGCGGCCATCGGCGCCGGCGGTCTGGGCGAGTACATCTTCCGCGGGCTCTCGATGGTTAACAACCAGCTCATCCTCGCAGGAGCCGTTCCCGCCGCGCTGCTGGCCCTGCTGGCAGATGTTGCGCTGGGCCTCGTCGAGCGACGGCTACGGCCGGCTGGGTGAAGGATTCCGGGCCTGAAGGGAGCGGAGAAATTCGGCGGCGACCTCTTTGGGATCGCGGTGCTCGCCATCGACGGCATAATTCATGCGGCGCATGTCGTTTTCGGTGATTTTGCCGGCGAGTTCGTCAAGCGCTTTGCCTGTCTCAGGATGCTGAGCTAGCACCTGGCGTCGGATGATGGGGACGGCCTGGTAGGGCGGAAAGTAGTGGCGATCATCCTCAAGTATGGCCAGGCTCAGGGCCGCGATTAAGCCGTCGGTGGCGTTGCCGGCCACGATGTCGACCTGTTTCTGCTGGAGGGCCCGATAGAGGAGCCCAAGATCCATAATCCGTGGGGGTGCAGCAAAGCGCAGCCCATAGGTCCTCACCAACCCCTGGTAGCCATCCGGGCGTTCGGAGAATTCGTAGCCCACGCCGGCGCGCCACTGCGGGGCGTACTCCGCTGCCTCGGAGAGCGTGTGCAGGTGGAGCCGCCGGGCGTCGTCACCGCGAATCACCATGGCGAAGGTGTTGTTGAACCCCAGCGGCTTGCCGACTGCGAGGTTGAAGCGTTGGGCGTACTCCTCCTGAACCTTCGCATAGACATCTTGTGGGTTCCCCTGCGGTGATTCCTTCAGGATGGCCGTGAGCGCCGTGCCGGTATACTCGGCGTAGACGTCGATGCGCCCCGCTAGAATGGCCTGGTGACAGATGTAAGTGCCAGCCAGGTAGAAGCGGCGTTCCACCGCAAGGTGGGTCCTCGCTTCAAGCTGTTGAGCGATCAGCTCGCCTAATATCGCCTGCTCGGTAAAATTCTTGGAGCCGACAATAATCCGGTTCTGCCGCGGGGGAAGGCATGAGACTGCCAGAGCGCAGAATATCCCGACCAGCGTGAGAACGAAGCCTGGCGGTTTTTCCCTGCTCCTCTTCATTGTTTGTCAACCCGTAAGACGTCCGCCGGCGATCAAGCGATGTCGGGAAGCTGTTCCGGACTTCTATGCCAATTGACGCCCTGCCATAGCACAACGCCGCCTACCGTCGCTCGGCGCTCTTCCGGGAATGGTATAGTGAATAGCGGCACCCACAAGATGTTTTGCGCGGTTGAGCAGCTCGGGCTGGTCCCTTATGCGGACGCGTTGCGCCTGCAGCAGAAGCGGGTGGCGCAACGCAAGGCAGGCGAGATTCCGGATACGCTGCTGCTCCTCGAGCACCCGCACGTCTACACCCTGGGCCGCAACGCGCGACGTGAGAACCTGTTGGCCTCATCGGAGCGCCTTGCTGCCCTTGGCGCCGACGTGTTTGAGACCGACCGGGGGGGTGATGTGACGTACCACGGCCCCGGGCAACTGGTAGGCTATCCAATCATGGACCTTTGCCAGCACCGCCGTGACATCGCCTGGTTCATGCGGTCGCTGGAAGAGGCCCTCATTACGGTTGTCGGCAGTTACGGTGTGCATGCGGGTCGCATCCCAGGCTGCCCCGGCGTTTGGGTAGGCAACGACAAGCTAGTGGCAATGGGCGTTCACGTCTCGCGCTGGATCACCTCCCACGGGTTTGCGTTCAATGTGAATACCGACCTGCGCTACTTTGACTGGATCGTGCCCTGTGGCTTGCGCGGTAAGGGAGTCACCTCGCTGGCCAAGGTCCTGGGGAAGCCGGTCGGCATGGAGAGCGTGATCGAACGGGTTGTCCGTTGCTTTGGCAGCGTGTTTGGGATGGTGATGGTGGACGAGGTTCACACAGCCAACACAGCTTTGAACGGCGACGCCGGCTCCTTGAGGGACAGCCTGCCTTGAGTCCCTGTACCGTGGTGTTGGGAATCAGAGCTTGCAGGTAGACGCCTCGAAGGTCACCTTGAGAGGCAGCACTCAGGCGGAGAGGGCGGAGGTATCTGACTGGTCGGGAGCATGCTGACGGGCAGTGAACAAACGCACCAAACGGTATCCGGCTCCATGCTTCCCGCTATCAGCGGTGGACGGCTTTGGTGACACTATCCCGCGCCCAGCTTCACGATCTTTACTACTTCATGTGCCTAAACCGTCGCGTGGGCGAGCAACTTGCCGCCCTTTACCGGCAGGGCAAAGTGGTCGGAGGCGTCTACCTCAGCGTGGGACAGGAGGCGATCAGCGTTGGCTCGGCCTACGCGCTTGGACCGCACGACTTCCTCGGCCCAATGATCCGCAATGACGGGGCCATGCTGGTTCGCGGTTTCAAGCCTCGCGACCTTTTCCTCCAGTACATGGCCCGCCGCGATGGTCCCACGGGTGGCCGCGATGCCAACACACACTTTGGTGACATCCGCCGGGGCGTGATTGCCCCCATCAGTATGCTGGGCGAACTGATTCCGGTACTCGCGGGTGTGGCCCTGGCGGCTAAAGTGCGCAGGGAGCGGCGCGTGGCGCTGACCTACATCGGCGATGGCGGCGCTAGCACCACGCCCTTCCACGAAGGCCTGAACTTCGCAGCCATCTTGAAGCTGCCCTTGGTTGTCATTCTGGAGAACAACGGCTGGGCTTATTCCACTCCGGTGTCGAAGCAGGCAGCGGTCAAGGATCTGGCGGAGCGCGCCCGAGCGTACGGAATCCCCTCCGAGATTGTCGAGGGTAATGACGTGCTGGCGGTTTATCAGGCCACGCGAGCGGCGCTCGATCGTGCACGCCGTGGCGAAGGGCCCACCCTGATCGAGGCGAAAACCATGCGGATGAAGGGTCACGGCGAGCACGATGACGCTCGCTACGTGCCCGGAGAGCTGCTCGAGAAGTGGCGCAAGAAGGATCCTATTCTCCAGTTCGAAAGGTACCTCGCCACCCGGAGGCTCATGACCGAGGTGGAAAAGGCCGCGCTCGAATCGCGCATCGAGGAGGAGATCAGGCGGGACGTCGAGTTCGCTGAAGCCAGCCCCTTTCCGGCACCCGAAGAGGCGGTGCGACCTGTCTGGGCTTAGGAAGGCTTCAGCTGGGCACTGCGAGTGCTCGGCAGCGTACGACGGAGTCGCAGCCCTTGGTTGCCGGGTCCGACCGCCTGGCAACCTAGGACCAGGCCCGGTCCAATTATGGCGTTGGGCATAGACCGACGCCCGCGAGCTTGGCGCTTGACTTGCCAAAGAAGGCCATCATTTAATCGCACCGTGGTTCTCAGATGCCGGAGTGTCTAAATATCCAAGTTTGTACGGCAAACCTGTGGGGTCCAGCGGGGTGTCGTGCGTCTTCCTGCCGAGGGGGAAGACAGTAAGCCGGAAGCTACATGCGAGCTATCAAGTCACCCAAGACGGCCAAGATAGCGTATCACCGAGCCGATGGCCTCTTACCCCAATCGCCGGATGTCGGAACCCTAGAACGCATGCTTTACTACCTCAAGCTGACGCGCGAAGCCGAATACCGCATTGAGCGCGTGCTCTACCGGCAGGGCAAGATTGTCGGCGGTGTCTACGTGGGGCGCGGACAGGAAGCGATTGGTGTAGGGTCAGCGATTCAGCTGGTGGAAGGAGATTTTGTATTGCCCAGCCATCGCGATTTTTCGTCCTTCCTCATTCGGGGCTTCGAGCTCAAGGACTTGCTAGCCAACTGGTTGGGCCGGGCCAATGGCCCTACTCGCGGACGAGAAAACACGACTCACGTCGGTAGTCTGAAGCTCGGCGTAATTCCGATCATTTCTCCGCTGGGAGACACCCTCCCGGTGGCTTGCGGAGTTGCGCTAGCCTTCAAGCTGCGAGGAAGGAAGAACGTCGCCCTCGTGCACTTCGGCGAAGGTACCACGAGCCGCGGCGACGTGCACGAGGCCATGAACCTGGCAGCCGTGATGAAGCTGGCCGTCATCTTCATCTGCAACAACAACGGCTATGCTTACTCCACCCCCACCGAGAGGCAGTACGCTGTGAAGGATCTTTGCGTGCGCGGACCGGCGTACGGCATGCCAGGAGTGACCATCGACGGTAACGACGTGCTGGCTGTCTATCAAACCGTTCGCCAGGCCATCGAGCGTGCCCGGGCCGGCGAGGGTCCCAGCTTTATCGAGTGCAAGACGTTCCGGATGACCGGACACTCCGCGCATGATGCCGCCGAATACGTTCCCAAGGAGCGCCTCGAAGAAGAAGCCAAGAAAGATCCGATCACGCGTTTTGAGAAGCTGCTGCTGGCGCAGAGGGTGATAACGACGCGTCAGATCAAGCAGATGGAGCAACGTATTCAAAAAGAGATCGACGAAGCGGTCGCCTACGCCGAGGCGTGCCCCTTTCCGAGAGGGGAGACGGCGATCGAGGGTGTTTACTGCGGCCCGGATTGCTGGTGGGAAACAGGCTCGGCCGTGTGAGCCAGCGAGGGCGGGTTCGGCCTCACCTTGCCGAAGGTTCTGTTGAAAGTGGGTCGGGCAGCTCAAGGATCAGAATGCGAGCAGTTTCGTATAAGAGATAGAAATGCCCATCTTGACTCACCTCGAGGCTATCCGCCAAGGCATCTGGGAGGAAATGGAGCGTGACCCCTCCGTCTTCCTTCTGGGCGAGGATATTGGCGTCTATGGGGGTGCTTTCAAGGTGACGGCGGGAATGCTGGAAAAGTTTGGTGCAGACCGCGTGATTGACACTCCCATTTCCGAATCAGCGATCGTCGGCGCGGCCGTGGGTGCGGCACTGGTCGGCCTGCGTCCGGTGGTCGAGATGCAGTTCATGGACTTCATCGCCTGCGGCTTCGATCAGGTCGTCAACATGGCGGCGAAAATTCACTACCGCTGGGGAGCAGCAGTACCGATAGTGATCCGCGGGCCCAGCGGGGCCGGCGTGCACGGTGGCCCGTACCACTCGCAGTCTAACGAGATGTGGTTTGTGCACACGCCCGGGCTCAAGGTGGTGGTGCCTGCCACGGCCTACGACGCCAAGGGACTCATCAAGGCGTCCATCCGCGACAACAACCCGGTGATCTTCTACGAGCACAAGTTCCTCTACCGGCGCATCAAGGACGAGGTGCCGGCGGAAGACTATGTCGTGCCCATCGGCAAGGCGCGCGTGGCCCGCGAGGGCACGGACATTGCGGTGATCACCTACGGTGCGATGGTGTGGACGGCACTCGAGGCCGCGCAGGCGCTCGAACAAGAAGGCATCTCCCTCGAAGTCCTCGACCTGCGTTCGTTGCTGCCGTACGATGAAGAAGCAGTCCTGGCTAGTGTCCGCAAGTGTAACAAGGTGATTCTGCTGCACGAGGACACACGGATCGGTGGCTTTGCTGGAGAATTGGCGGCACTGATCTCTGAGAAGGCTTTTGAGGACCTCGACGGTCCCATCATCCGGGTCACCGCGCCCGATACCCCTGTTCCTTTTTCGCCGCCGCTGGAGGAATACTTTTTGCCTAATGCAAAGAAAGTGGCAGAGGCGGCTCGAAAACTGGCGGCCTACTGAGGAGTTGGGCTGAAGGGCGATCAGTTCCGAACGGAGGCAAACACCTTAGTTCTGTTTTCGGCCATGCCCGAGAGCAGCGCTCCGGGCCCCGGCATCCAATACCTGATCATCCGATGAGGCGATGAGGTCGAGCGATGCCCACTAACGTGATCATGCCCCAGATGGGGGAAAGCGTGGCGGAAGGAACGGTCACCCGGTGGCTGAAAAAGGTAGGCGACCGCGTCGAGCGCGATGAGCCACTGCTCGAGATCTCAACCGATAAGGTCGATGCCGAGATTCCTTCTCCGGCGGCTGGCACCCTTACTCAGATCTTGGTAAGGGAGAACGAGACAGTCCCGGTGAACACTGTAGTGGGGGTGATCGACGGTGAGGGTGCAGCGGTCTCCGCAGCTCAGGCTCAGCCGGCCACCCCGCTCCCTGGACCTGAGCTCAAGGACGCAGAAGCGGCGCCGGGGCTCCCTGCCAACGCCCCTTCGGTGTCGCGCGACAAGATTCGATCCTCACCCCTGGTGCGCCGCATCGCACGCGAGCACAATGTGGACCTAGCCTACGTGCGCGGCACTGGTCTTGGCGGCCGCATCTCTAAAAAGGACATCCTGGCCTATCTGGCGCAGCCAGGGAGCCAGCGCGCTATCCCTCCGACGGCTCCGCAACCGGCGACACCAACGCCCTCATCCGTTCCTCCAGCCGTTTCGGCGCCCGCGCCTGCGGCTCCGCCGCCCGCAGGTACGGTTGCCGGTGCGACGCAAGTCGTCCCCATGACGGCCATGCGGCGGCAGATCGCGGAGCACATGGTGGCGAGTAAACGGACCGCTGCCCACGTCACCACGGTGTTCGAAGTCGAGATGACACGGGTCTTCGAGCTCCGTGCGCAGTACGCAGCCGCCTTTGAGCAGCGGCATGGCATCAAGCTGACGTTTACGCCATTCTTTGTCCGCGCGGCCGTCGAGGCCCTGAAGCAGTATCCCATCGTCAACGCCTCAGTGGACGGCAACAACATTATCTATCACCGTGATATCAACATTGGCATCGCCGTGGCGCTCGACACCGGATTGATCGTTCCGGTGATCAAACACGCTGATGAAAAGAACTTTTTGGGAGTCGCTCGCGCCGTCCAGGATCTGGCCGGCCGGGCTCGTTCGAAGCGCCTCGACGTGGACGAGGTGCAGGGTGGCACGTTTACCATCACCAACCCCGGCATCTTTGGCAGCCTCTTCGGGACGCCGATCATCAACCAGCCGCAGGTGGCTATCCTAGGCGTGGGCGTCATCGAAAAGAGACCTGTCGTCCGCGACGACGCGATCGCCATCCGGCCCATGGTTTACCTGGCACTGTCATTTGACCACCGCCTGATCGATGGCGCGGTAGCTGACCAGTTTATGAACAAAGTGAAGGCCGTACTCGAAAACTGGGAGGAGTCGGTGGTTTGAAGGGACTAGCCAGGATGACGCAGCCTCCATTCGATCTGGGCCAGCACGCCGCCGAGGATTCGCACATCGTTGTTGGTGAGCCCTAAATCCAATAGGACGCGCCGCAGCTTGATCACGGTGGCGGCTCGACTCTTCGGTTTCAGATAACCCGACTCATCCAGTACCGCGCACGCCCGCTGGAAGAGGTGTTCGAGCGACTGCGCGCTGGCCGGACTGGAATGATGGACACGGGCCACCGGGGTCCGCAGTGAAACCAGCCCAGAGCGGGCCAGTTCATAGCAGCAGACGGCCACGGCCTGACCCAAGTTCATGGAAGGGCACTCGGCGGCAGTCGGGATTCTTACGAGGGCGTGGCAGTAACTGAGTTCTTCGTTCGAAAGGCCTGTCTTTTCTGAACCGAACAGCAAGGCGGCCATTTCTAGGCCACCAGCCCCTCGCGACGCTAGTGCATTGCATCGCGTTGCGAGCCACTCGGGCAACTCCTTTAAGGAGATGAGATCGCAGTCGAGGTGGCGGCGAGCGCCGGCGGTCGTACCGATCACTAAACTGCACTGGTCCAAGGCCTCGGCGAGAGTGGCGGTGGCCCGCGCTGCCTTGAGGATCTCTTCCGCACCAGCGGCAGATCGTGCCTCCTGCCAGCTCGGATCGTAAGGTGCCACCGCGGCTAGGTCACGCAGCCCGAAGTTGGCCATGGCGCGCGCAGCAGCTCCGATATTGAGCGGGTTCCGCGCTCGAACCAGGACGACTCGCCACTGGAATGCCGCGGGACTCATGCCTGTTCCGTTCTGTCCGAAAGGCTGAGGTCGCCCGTTCTCTGATCTTCGCGGTGTTCTGTCCGACCTTGAGCGATGTCTATGGCATGCGGCAGCACGTCCAGGATGGCGGCCAGCGATTCCCGCGCCCCGCGCGCGCTTCCGGGGAGATTCACGATCAGCTTGCCATGGCGCACACCGACGACGCCCCGGGAGAGAGCCGCTCGCCGCGTCCTCTTAACACCTTCGGCCCGCATGAGTTCTGCAAGGCCAGGAATCTCCTTTTCCAAGATGGGGCGAGTGGCCTCAGGCGTCACGTCGCGCGGTGCGAGGCCCGTGCCTCCGGTGGTAAAGATCGCATCGCATTCCGCGATGGCTGTCCAAAGTTCCAGACGCGCGCGGATGGCTTGCTCATCGTCTGGCAGGACTTCCAGCGCGTCCACCGCCCAGCCGCGCGATTCGAGCAAGGTGCGGACAGCTGGGCCAGAGTGATCCTCGCGCTTGCCGGCTGCGACGCCGTCGCTGAGAACTAAAATGCGTGCTCGAAGAGGCACAAAAAATTCGGCTGCCTGGCTCATCGGCTCGTGGATCGCTGGCCCTTCACCGGTCTCTTGAACGTACCGCTCTTCCCGCCGCTCTTTTCGCGCAAGCGCAAGCCGGTTATTTCGATCCCGCGATCCAGGGCCTTGCACATATCGTAGACCGTGAGGGCGGCGACCGAGGCCGCCGTCAGTGCTTCCATTTCAACCCCCGTGGGCCCCGTCGTGCGAACCACCGAAGAGATGGTGATGCCACCGCGCGCCAGCTTCGCCCGGACGTCGACATGCGTCAGCAACAGCGGATGACAAAGCGGAATCAGTTCCGCCGTGCGCTTGGCAGCGGCAATACCGGCGATACGCGCAATCTCCAGAGGGTCACCTTTGGGATTGTGCCTCAGATCGCGGAGCAGGCGTGGCGCGATCTTGACGAAGGCCTCGGCGGCAGCCTGGCGCGTCGTCTCTGGCTTGGCGGACACATCAACCATGTGGATGCGGCCGGCGGAATCGTAGTGGCTAAGCTTGGCCATCGTCAATCACTTATTTCACTTATTTTCATGACGTCTACCCAGGCGCCCTCGGCGAGCTCTTCCTGCTCCGGATAGGCGACCAGGAAACAGTTTGCGGCGGCCAGACCCACGAGATCGCCTGAACCTTGCCAAGCAACCAGGTTCACCACGGGCTCGCCGCCGGTGTTCTCGACGCGCGCCGGCATGAACATTGTGAGCCCGCTGTGGTGGCGCATAGCCCTACCGAGGCGGGCACGGAGGAATACGGGTGGCTCGAAATCGCCGCCCTGGAGCAAGCCGATGGCGGGCCGGACGAACAGTGTGCACGTCACAAAGGTCGAAACGGGGTTCCCCGGCAGGCCGAAAAAGAACTTATCCTGCACCCGCCCGAACACGAGAGGCTGGCCGGGACGGATGGCGACACGATCGAAAAAGAACTGAGCCTGAAAGCGCTCCAGGACGCGCTCCACGAGATCGTACTTCCCTACCGAGACTCCACCGCTCAGGACCAAAAGATCCCCTTGAAGTCCCTCAGAAATGCTTTGCTCGAGCGCCCTTTCCTCATCGGGTGCGATATCGAGCACACGAGGGACACCTCCGGCGGACTGCACGGCCGCAGCCAGCACGAAAGC
Organism: Acidobacteriota bacterium; assembly: GCA_902812465.1. GTDB lineage: Bacteria > Acidobacteriota > Terriglobia > UBA7540 > UBA7540 > CADDZE01. Next base: position 75,270 of record CADDZE010000007.1, read on the forward strand.
GTTGCTGTTGCGGATCTGAAACCACTGGGGAATCCGATCGACGGGCACGACTTCGTCGCCCGTGGCAATAATGGCTACGACTGGCTGGCGGGAGACTCTTACCCTAGCCTGTCCCACCGACGCGAGCAATCCGATCTCGCCCGCACCCAGCCGGCGGCCGCGCCTGAGCACTGGAGTCCCGGCGCGTGCTTCGCTGCCGCGCAGGACGATGTTGTGATTTGCAGGAACAGGCTGCTGGATCTCCACGCTCTGCCCTTCAGCCCGTGTGTGCTCGATCATGACGACCGCATCCGCACCGTCGGGCACAGGAGCCCCGGTCATGATGCGTACACAGCAACCCCGGCGGTCGCGCAGGTCGCCTGGATAGGGGGCACCGGCGCGCGCCTCGCCGACGCACTCCAGGATGACCGGGGTGCGAGCCGTATCCGCCGAGCGAAGGGCGTAGCCGTCCCGAGTAGCACGGTTGAAGGGGGGATAATCACGGTCCGCTGCGATGTCCTCGGCCAGCACACGCCCGCGCACCGCGTGCAACGGCAAGAGTTCAGAGCCGAGTTCTGTAACGTTGCCTCGAGAAGCCAGCTTGTCTGCTACTGTGGCCCAAGCCTGCCTGAAGCTCAGAATCGTCCGCGGTGAGTTCTTCGTCCCCATCACGTTCCGCTGCCATACCCTTCCCTGGAAGCAGCTGCTGGAGGCGTTATCCGGACGCGACTCGGGAGTGCCGGCGGCACTCAGAATCTACCCGTCGATCGAAACCTCAAGAGCAGCGGCTCCGCTTGCGCAATTCATCGACGGCTACAGCGAGCACGATTACAGTACCGATCACCACTTGCTGCCAGAACGGCGAGACACCGAGCAGGTTGCTGCCGTTGGCAATCAGGCCGGTTAGCAGAGCTCCAGCGATGGTTCCTGTCACAGACCCTTCGCCGCCCGAGAGGCTGCCGCCCCCGATTACAACCGCAGCGATGACTGAGAGTTCGTAGCCCTGGCCGGCGGTGGGTTGCCCAGTCATCAGCCGCGATGATTCAATCATTCCTGCAAGGCCGGTCAACGCGCCGGCAAAAACGTAGGTAGCCATTGTGTAGAACCGGATGGAAACCCCTGAGTAGCGCGCCGCGTCCGGGTTGCTGCCCATGGCGTACGCGTAGCGGCCCAGACGCGTGTACTTCAACACGAACCCGGTGACAAGCGCCAAAGCGGCTAGGATCGCTAGCGGTACTGGAACGATTCGGGCGATATTTCCGTCCCCGAGGCGACCGAAGGAGTCCGGCAAGCGCACAATAGGCATGCCGTTGGTCATTACTAAGGTCAAGCCGCGCGCGGCACCCATCGTACCCAACGTGGCGATGAACGGACTCACGCGAAGCAAGGTGATGAGTCCCGAGTTGACTAATCCCCAAGCCCCTCCTGCCGCTACGGCGCCGAGCAGCGCCACGACAAGGGGGACCCCTTGTTGAAGTAAAAGCGTGCCGCAGATTCCGGCAAACGCCATAACTGACCCGACGGAAAGGTCGATGCCACCAGAAATCATGATCAAGGTCATGCCCAGCGCGATAATCGTGATCACCGCGGTCTGTCGCGCCACCGCAGACAGGTTCTGGACGGTGAGGAAGTAGGGCGAGGCAACCGAAAGAATAATGAAGAGCGCTAGCACGCTGGCAAACGGTAGCAGCCGCTCCACCCAAGGGTGGCGGTGACCCCGTCGTTCTCTGGCGACAGTCGCAGCGCCTACCGGAATTTCACTGGTATCGATTGGCTGGGTAGTCATCGGGCGGCCGAAGCGAGTATAGCCTCTCACTCTCCCAGTGTCGCGTAGCGTATGATCTCTTCTTGCGACGCTTGGCGCGTCACCAGGTTGGCGACCAACCGGCCACGGCGCATCACCAGAACGCGATCCGTCATGCCCATGATTTCAGGAAGCTCGGAGGAGACCATCAGCACCGCCGCTCCCGATTCGGCGAGTTTGTTGAGATGCCGGTATACCTCGGTCTTAGCCCCTACGTCGACACCGCGCGTCGGCTCGTCGACGAGAAAGACGCGCGCTCGGGTAAACAGCCACTTCGCCAGCACGACCTTTTGCTGGTTCCCTCCGCTCAGCCTTCCAACCATTTGCGTCGCTGACTGGGCACGGATTCGCAAGAGTTCAAGATAGCTCTCGGCAATTTGCCTCTCCTTGCGCAAGTCCAGCAGCCCCTTCCTAGTGACCGCGCGCAGGTTAGCAAGGGTGATATTCTGAGCAATCGGCAGGTGGGGGGCAAGGCCGGTTCGCTTTCGATCTTCGGTCAGGAGTGCGAGCCCTTGGCGAATCGCGTCTTGAGGTGTACAAACCCTCGCTGGAGAACCATCCACGTAGACCTTGACGCCCTCAGGGGAGCGTATCCCAAAGATAGCCTCCAGCAGCTCAGTTCGGCCAGCGCCGACCAGCCCTGCGAGGCCAACGATCTCCCCACTGCGCACTTCGAAGCTTACTTCTTGGAAATTACCTTGATGGCTCAGCTTTTCGACCCGAAGGACGACGCCACCGATCTTCGCCGCGCGCTCTGGATAGAAGTCCGCCAGCTCGCGGCCAACCATGGCACGGATCAGATGACTATAGTCTAGCCGGGGCATAGACCCTTCGTGAACCGTCCGGCCGTCGCGTAGCACCGTGACCCGGCTGGCAACTTCGGCTAGCTCGTCCAGCCGGTGCGTGACAAAAATTACCGCCGTACCCCGCGATTGCAGCAGCCGCACCACTCGAAACAGCTCCGCAACTTCCTTGGCTGAGAGCGACGACGTCGGCTCATCCATGATCACAAGCCGCGCCGTCCGCATTGCCGCGCGCGCAATCTCCACCAGCTGCCGTCGCGCCGGGCTCAGCTGCCGCACGGGGGTCTCGGGATGCAGGTCGAATCCCAGCTCTTCGAGGTAGGCGCGTGCCTCGGTTCGCTCACGTGCCCGGTCGATCACTCCGCGGACCGTCGGTTCGTGGCCGAGGAACAGATTCTCCGCTACCGTCAGATGCGGTGCCAGGTTTAACTCCTGATGAATCATGGTGATACCCAGGCACTCGGCATCGGCGCGCGAGGCCAACCGTACTGGCTCTCCTTCCCACAGTATCTCGCCGCGGTCGCGCCGCGTTTCCCCGGCGAGAATCTTCATTAGGGTCGATTTGCCCGCTCCGTTCTCTCCTACTAGGCCATGTATCTCGCCAGCTTCGACGGCCAGCTGAGCGCCTCTCAGAACGGGTATTCCGGCGTAGGACTTGCTGATGCCACGCAAGGTAACCAGAGGGCACATAGCAGTGAAGTGCACTAACGGCCGTAGATCTGCCGAAGCTCCCGCTTAGCCTGCTCGAGAATCTTTCGTTGCTTGGCGCTGAGGTTAGTGCCAGCACGATTAATGTAGAAGTTCAACATCGACATCGCGGACTGAAACGGGCCTGCCTTTCGTCTAGAGCTTCGCTCGGCGGATGCGCTCAGGGAACGGGCAATTCTGAGCGGGTCACTCCACGTGAACACGCCCGGCTCGAGGTCGAGGGCGTTGCTTCGCCGAGTGACTTCTGCGGACCAGTACTGGCGCTTGGTTGTGGCTTGCTTCCTCTTTAGGCGTCTTGCTGCTGCCATGAAGGTTCGGAGCTGTTCCGTCAGGTACTCACAATCACCCATCAGCTGGCAACGAACCGAGCTCTCGCCGGTGGCCAGGGGGGTAGCATGCCCCACCTTCCCATGGCTATTTTAAAACCGATCTACTCGTTCCCGAGGCGAGATGTCTCATCGTGCCTTCCGGCTCGATGCGTATGCGCGCCACGCTGATGGATAGCAGCTCGATGGGCTGGCACCGATGGAACTGCCGCCAGCCAAATCCCTCTGCGGTCGTGTGAAGCCTCGAGCGCAGTCGGAAGTGGGCAGGATCCCGATCCCCTCGCTAGCTTAGTGACACACTTTTTGCTGTTCTTAGCACGGTAAGATGTCCGGTTTTTATAGCCCATGATCTGTTTGGTTTTTCTTTGCCGCTAGCCGAAGGAGCCCGTAGGGCGACTGAGGTTAGCGGCAACGCAGCCCTTCCGAGCCGCCCGCCTGGGGTGGCGCGTTTTCGGTCGCACCGAGTGCAGAGCCGTCCCATCAGCCCGGTAGCACCCCACCACGTGCGGCCCATAGACGATGCTCACCCTCCCGTCCAGATGTTCGCAGATCGTGACCCGGCAGCCGGCCAGCGT